>JAISSQ010000043.1 GCA_031273045.1 Puniceicoccales bacterium | reverse complement strand
AGCGACGCCACCGCCGCCGCCTACGTCTGCATCGAGCGCGACAGCGACCACGCCCGCTTCTGGGGCTGCGGCCTCGACAGCAGCATCGAGACCGCCGCCGTCAACGCCCTCGTCTCCGCGCTCAACCGCAGCATCACCGGCGCGTGAGGCAGTGACCAGTGACCAGTGGTCAGTGGCCAGTGGCGACAAGCCCCGTAGGGGCGGCATCGCATAGGCAGGGGTGAAGTCGCGAAGCGACGGAACCCCTGTATAGCGCAAACAAAACCGTGAACCGCGAAGCGGTGGCATACAGTAACGAGGGCATGAGCCCTCGGTGCTATATGCCACCGCTTCGCGGTTCGCATTGTGGTTGGGGACGACGAAAACAGGGGCTAACGCCCCTGCCTATGCTATGCCGCCCCTTCGGGGCTCGTGCTCTTTGAAGAACAGCGCGAAGAGCACGGTGGCGACGAGTGCCATGCCGGCGAGCGGGAGCCACGTCGCCGCCCAAGCGACGGTCGTGACCGTCGTCGCCGGCACCGCCGGTGAGGTAGCCGTCGCCGCCTGCGCCGCGACGGTCGTGACGGTCGTGTTCGCCGTCTTAATCGCGCCGCACAGGTGCATGCCGATAATCATGCCGACGCCCTGTGTGATGAGCACGAAGAACGCTTGCGCCTGCGCGCGGACGCGGGCGGCGGCGCGGTCAACGTAGATGAAGCCGGCGACGAAGAAGAAGTCGTAGCAGATGCCGTGCATCAACAGCCCGAGAATGACGAGCCACTTGACGCCGCCGTCGGCAGCGGTGGCGAACACGCCGTAGCGCAGCAGCCACATCGCCATGCTAATCACGAGCATTTTCTTGATTCCGAGCCGCGCGAAGAACAGCGGCATCGCGAGCATGAAGAACACTTCGGAGACCTGACCGAGCGTCATCGTCGCCGCCGGATTGTCGAACTTCGCGTAGTTCACGAACTCCGCCGCGCTGGAGAAATAGCCGGCGAGCGACACCGTGATTAGCAGCGAGCAGAGCATGAACACGGCGAAGTTGCGGTCTTTCAGCAGCGACACCGCCTCCACGCCGAGCAGTTCCTTGATGTTGGTCTGCTTGCCTTTGAGCGGCGGAACCGTCTTGGGCAGGAAGAACGCGAACACGCCGAGAATGACGGCGGCACCGGCGACGACTTGGAACTGCGCAACCGTGAACCCTTCGCCAAACAACGGCATTCCGACGACCAAGCCGGCGGCTATCCAGCCAAACGTGCCGAACACGCGGATAATCGGGAACTCGGTCTCCAAACGGCGCACGTGCTGGAAGGCGACGGTGTTGGCGAGCGCGAGCGTGGGCATGTAGCACAGCGCGTGTCCGAGCAGCAGCAGGACGAACACCGGCGCGAGCCACGTGTCGCCGGCGCCGGCGTTTGAAATCAGCGCGAGGACGGCGAGCGCGAAGCCCGCGCCGATGAGGTGCAGCACGGCGTAAACCTTGTGCGGCGCGAAGAAGCGGTCGGCGACCATTCCGAGAAAGAGCGGCGAGATAATCGCCGAGAGCGGGCACACCGTATAGACCCACGTGTAGAGGTTCGTGAGCGCGGCGTTGAGCCACGCCGGCAGTCCGGCGACAAACGGGAATGCGCCGGCGACCCACGCGGTGAAGTCCGCCGGCAGCGTCGTTTTCGCGAGCCAGAGCGGAATGGTGACATACCACGCGCCCCAGACGAAGAGTTGCAAAAAGAACATCGCGGCGAGCGCGGCAAAAATCGTGTGCGGCGTTTTTTCGGGCGGCGCATCAACAGCGGCAACAGTGCCGGCGACTGCGTTGCCGGCGGGAGTTTCGGGGGAGGACATACGGGGCGCGGAGAGTGCCGCCGCCAACGCCGGTGGAAAGATTTTTTCGCGTGCCCGCCCTCACAACCGCCGCAGCAGACCGTTGAGGTCAATGTTGTCGCGGACGATGCGTTCGATGTGCGGGATTTTGTCCGTGTCCTCCGGTTGCGTTTTGACGGTCATGTTGTTGATTTTGGCGGTCACGGTGAAACTCTCCGCCTCGGTGCGCACGACGGGGATTCGCGCCTTGGCGAGCATGTCGAGGATGCGCTGTTTGGGGACGAGGTTGTTGGTGAGGATGATGCCGCACGCGACGGGGTCGTCGGACGACGAGGCGTAGGCGGAGAGCGCGTAGAGCAGGTCGTCGCGGTCGCCGGGGAGGATGACGAGCACGCCGCGTCCGAGGTGGTCGGCGATGGTGTTTGCGGACATCGCGCCCATGATGACTTTGAGCACACGGTCGCTGCCGCGCTCGGCGTGGAAAAAGTTCACCCAGCGCCCGTCAATTTCGCTGACCACCTGCGAGAGGTTCGGACGGGCGAGGCGCGAGACCAGCGGCAGGACGCCGATTAGCGGCACGCCGAGGTGGCGCAACCCGCGTCCGACGTATTCGCGGACGAACTCGATTTTGTCGGCGAGCACCTTGTTCAGGATGACCCCGATGCACTCGACGCCCATGCGGTCGAGCAGCGCCTTGTTGATGGCGATTTCGTCCACGGGACGACCGATTCCACCGCCGGCGACGAGGACGCATTTCGCGCCGAGAATGCCCGCGCAGTGGGCGTTCGAGCAGTCGAAGACCGAGCCGACGCCGGCGTGTCCCGACCCCTCGATAATCACGATATCCTTTTCGCGCGCGGCGCAGTCGAACGCGCGGCACAACCGGTCAACAATCACCGGACGCAGTTCTTCGGGATGGTCGAGGTAGCGGCGCGTGAACGAGGAATCGATGGCAATCGGACTCATCGCCTGAATGGGGATGTTCACGTCGTAAATCGCGCTGATGAGTTGCGTGTCCTCGTCCACCAGATGCCCGTCAACCTCGATGAGTCGCTGGGCGACCGGCTTGATGTAACCGACATTGTGCCCCAAGTGGCGCAACGCGCCGTAGAGACCGAGGCAAGTCGTCGTCTTGCCGTCGTTCTGGCGCGTGGCGGCGACGAAAATGCGCGGCGTCGTGCGATTGGACGGGTGTTCCAAAAAAGTTCCGTCGGCACTTCCAAACTGCTCGCCGGCTGCCTCGCCGCTTGGTTCGCCAGTGCTGCCGGCGGTGCTTTCAAGACAGGGCTTTCCCGTGGAACTCATGGTCGCGCACAGTCGCCCAAAGCGCGCGGAGTGTCAACACAGAGCACCGGTGGCGCGGGGGCATTGCGGCGTTGCCGGTGAACGCCACCGGTGGCTAAAACGGCGCGCGAATGAATGCAACGCCCACAACCGGCAAGAAGAACCTGAAACTCTCGGACGCGCTCGCAGGACGGCTCCGCTGGAAGGACCTCGACCTCGAATACGTCCGAACGCTCGTCGAGCACGCGCGGGACGAGGACACCGGCGGTCTCGGTCTCGCCAAACGCCCGGAGCGCGCCGGCGACCCAACCACCGAACTGCTCCGCGACGGCAACGTCGCCGGCACCGGCGGTGGCACCGGTGGCACTGCCGGTGGCGTTGCCGGTGAGAGCCGAGCCGTTCTGCGCGCGCGCCGCGACTGCATCGTGTGCGGGCTGCCGTTGGTCCCGATAGTCCTCATGCAATACGCGCAGTTCTCACCCAATCTCGGCAAGAAATCGGGCTTGAGTTCGCTCCTGACGGTGCACCCGTTGGTCGAAGACGGCGCCTCGGTGGCACGGGACGACGCGCTCGCCACCATTGAGGGCGACACCACGATGCTCCTCATGGCGGAGCGCGTCCTGCTCAACTTCCTGCAACGCCTCACCGGCATCGCGACACACACCTTCTGCCACGCCGCCGCCCTCGCCGGCACGGCCACGCGTCTGCTCGACACGCGCAAGACCACGCCCGGCTGGCGCATGCTCGAAAAATACGCCGTCGCCACCGGCGGCGGCTGGAACCACCGCCTCGGTCTCTTCGACCGCATCATGCTCAAGGACAACCACCTCGCCGCCGGTCGCGCCACCGCCGGCGAACGGCTCGCCGCGCTTGTCCGCCGCGCCCGCGCCGCACGACCGGATTTGCCCGTCGAGTGCGAGGTGGACGCCATTGAGCAACTGCCGCCGGTGCTCGACGCCGGTGCCGACGTCGTGCTGCTCGACAACTTTCCGCCCGCCGCGCTGGCGGACGCGCTCGCGCTCGTCGGCGACCGCGCGTGGACGGAGGTCAGCGGCGGCGTCACGCTCGACACGCTGCCGGCGATTGCGCGCCTACGCCCCGACTTCGTTTCCACCGGCGCGCTCACCCATCAGGCGACGTGGGTGGACATCGGGATGGACTGGGATTAACGCGCCACGCCGGCGTCACCGGCAGCGGTGGCACCACCGGTGATGTAGGGTAGCGAGGCGGCGGTGCGCGCGACGGCGTCCGCGCCTTCGAGCAGGTCAGCGATGGCGTCCCAGCGACCGCCGGTGAGCGCTTCGCGCGCGCTTTCGGGCATGGCGACCTTGAACGTTTTGCCGCCGCCGGTGAGCGTCAGCGCGACGAGGTCGAGCGTGAGCACGACCGCCGGCGACGTTTCGAGCAACGCGGCGATTTCGGCGAGAACCGCTTTCTCGGCGGTCACGCACGGCAGCCCGATTGTGGTGGCGTTGCCGAAGAAAATCTCCGCGAAACTGCCGGCGACGATTGCCTCGAAACCGGCGCGCCGCAGCGATTGCGGGGCGTGCTCGCGCGAACTGCCGCAGCCGAAGTTGAAGCCGGAAACGAGGATTTTGGGCGCGATGCCGGCGTCGGCGGCGGTGTTGAGCGGGTGCGGCTTCGCGGAGCCGTCGGCGTTCCAACGCTCGTCGTAAAAGGCGAATTTTCCCAGTCCGTCGAAGGTGATGACCTTCATGAAGCGGGCGGGGATGATGCGGTCGGTGTCAATGTCGTCGCCGGCGACGACCACCGCCTCTCCCGTGATTTTTGTGATTTTTGCGAGGGACATGTCTGGCGCGAAAGGTGCCTCATGCAGGGCGGTGTTGAAAGCGCAAAGCCGTTGCCGGCGGCGCTCCCAGTGTGTGGCGCTCCATGTGCGGCACTCCATGTGTGTAGCGCGGCATTGGGAGCGCAGGGCTCTGCCCCGCATCGGGCCGCCGCTGGGGTCACCTTCTCGTTTTTAACAGGATTAACAGGATTTCGCTGATAAGCATCCCCAAACATCATGTCCAATCCTGTAATCATGTCTTAAAATCTTGATAAAGCATAAAAGAAGACGAAAAACCAAAAAGACAGAATTTCTGACATGATTTACATGATTTTGCATGATTTTTGGGCGTTTTTTTTGATGAGTGGGCATGTTTTTGAAAAGGATTGTTATTGTCAGGCGGCTACACACATGGAACGCCACACACATGGAGTGCCACACTCATGGAGCACCGACTTTCAAGTCGGCTTGGGGGTGGTGCGGCGTAGCCGCCTTGCTTTCTCTAAAAACGTCTTGCCAAGGGCGCGGGTTCGCTATTTTTTTCCGTTTTCGCCGCCGCGCTGTTGGGCGTGACGGCGATACGACACTTTCCCGCGCGTGCGCGCGGCTTTTACTCTCCTTATGCGAAATGACGAACTCTCCCGCCGGCTCAACAACAGTTCCCGTTGCTCTTATTGATTATGGGATGGGCAACCTGCGAAGTGTCGCCCGCGCCTTTGAACGGTGCGGCGCGGCGGTCTCAATCGTTGCCGAGCCGAAGGAAGTCGTCACCGGTGGCGTCACCGGTGGTGCCGGCGGTGCGCGCGCGTTGGTGTTCCCCGGTCAGGGGGCGATTGCGGATTGCATGGCGCGGTTGAAGGCGACGGGGTTCGACGCGTTGATTCGCGACTGGGTCGCCGCCGACAGGCCGTTTTTCGGGATTTGTCTCGGTTTGCAGGCGTTGTTCGAGCACTCCGAGGAGGGCGACACGCGGGGGCTGGGGATTTTTCCCGGGCGCATCAAGCGGTTCCGCTTCGACGCGGAGAGCACCGCCGGTGCCGCCGCCGGAGCCGCCACCACCGCCGCCGGTGCCCGTCCCCGTTCCCCGCTGAAAATTCCGCACATGGGCTGGAACACGGCGGTTTTCCGCGCCGGTGCGCCGCTCACCGACGGTGTGCGCGCGGGGGGCGAGTCGTTCTATTTTGTGCACAGTTATTATCTCGATGGCGCGCCCGACGCGCTCGTGTGGTGCGAGACCGAATACGGCCGCCGGTTCACGAGCGGAGTCCGCGCCGGCAACTGCTTCGCAACGCAGTTTCACCCCGAAAAAAGCCAGTCCGCCGGGTTGCGGCTCTACGCGAATTTTCTGCGTCGAGCCGCCGGCGCCGGTTAGCGCAATGCCCCGCCGTTGCGCGCGCACACCGCCGCCGTTCCACGTGAACGTCAAAAAACACAACCGACAACCACGCAAACCACGCCAAACACCTGAAACAAATGAAAAACAAGACCACCAAGACCACTCAAACAACCACTCGCAAGGTCGCCGGAACCACCGGTGCCGCCGCCGCCGGCGCGTCCGCTGGCGCCGCGACCGCGACCGCGAAGTCCGCGATGAAGCCCGCCGGCAGCGCGTTTCCCGCGCCCGTGTGCGGCTGCGGAGTCAACCCCGCCGCCGGCGTGCTGACGCTTCCCGACGGGCGCAGCGTCGAACTGCCCGTGCGCACCGGCACCGAGGGCGAGAGCGCCGTGGACATCGCGCGCCTTCGCGAGCAGACCGGCCTCATCACGCTCGACGTCGGCTACGGCAACACCGGCTCGTGCGAGAGCGCCATCACCTACATTGACGGCGAGCGCAGCATCCTGCGCTACCGCGGCTACCCCATCGAGGACATCGCCGTGCACTCCGACTTCGTCGAGACCGCCTACCTCGTCATCTACGGCGAACTGCCGACGCTCCAGCAGCGCGCCAACTTCTCGAAACTGCTCACCGAGAACGCCGCCATCCACGAGCGCATGGTGTATCTCTTCGAGAGTTACCCGCGCGACGCGCACCCCATGGCGCTCCTGTCCGCCATGGTCAACGCCCTCGCCTGCTACTACCCCCACCTCGCCACGAACAACCACGCGCTCGACATCGTGAACTTCGACGAGGCCGCCGCCTCCCTCATCTCCAAAGTGCGCACCATCACCGCGATGGCCTACCGCATGAGCCGCGGCCTGCCCATCATCTACCCCCGCCGCAACCTGCGCTACTGCGAGAACTTCCTCCACATGATGTTCTCCGACCCCTACGAACTCTACGACTGCGACCCCGTCGTCGCCCGCGCCCTCAACCTCATCCTGCTCCTGCACGCCGACCACGAGCAGAACTGCTCCACCTCGACCGTCCGCATGGTCGCCTCCGCCGGCGCGAACCTCTTCGCCTCCGCCGCCGCCGGCATCTGCGCCCTGTGGGGACCCTTCCACGGCGGCGCCAACCAAGCCGTCATTGAAATGCTCGACGAAATCCACGCCGAGGGCGACGACGGCTCGCGCTTCCTCTCCTCCGTCAAGGAAGGCAAACGCCGCCTCATGGGCTTCGGGCACCGCATCTACAAAAACTACGACCCCCGCGCCAAAATCATCGGCAAATCCTGCGAGGCGCTCCTGAACAAATTGCAGCGCGACGACCCCTTGCTCGACATCGCCCGCAAGTTGGAGCAGACCGCCCGCAACGACGACTACTTCATCTCGCGCAAACTCTACCCGAACGTGGACTTTTACAGCGGCATCATGATGCGCGCCATCGGCATCCCGCTGAACATGTTCACGGTCATGTTCGCCATCGGCCGCATGCCCGGCTGGGTCGCGAACTGGCGCGAAGTCGCCTCGAGCAAATCCCGCATCTACCGCCCCCGCCAAATCTACACCGGCAACACCATCCGCAAATACGTTCCGGCGGAACAACGCGCGGAAGAACGGTAGCGCGCGGGCGCGTCAGAGGTAGGAGTAGCCAATCGGCGAGGCGTCTTGCTTGCGTTCAAGCAAGGCGTTCGTGATGCGGTCAAAAAGCGACTGGGCACCGGTGTAGCAGAGGTGCCGGACGCGCTGTGCGCCGATGCGGTCGTGAATGGGAAAACCGCAGCGAATGAGCGGGACGCCGAGTTCGCGCGCGAGTTTGTAGCCCTTGCTCGAACCGAGCAGGAAGTCGGGGCGCAGGGCGCGGGCGTCGGCGGCGATTTCGTCGAAGTCGCAATTGTCGCGGATGACGATTTCACCGGCGTCGGCGCGGGGGGCGAGTTCCGGCGCGGCGGCGAGGACGGCTTCGCGAAAGTGTCCGCTGTGTCCGCCGGTGGCGCACACGACCGGCACGACGCCGATTTCCGCCAATAGCGCGGCAAGGCCGGCGACGAGGTCTTCCTCGCCGAAGACGACGGCGCGTTTCTCGAAGACGTATTTGTGGGCGTCGGCAAGGGAGTCGAGGAAGCGGCCGCGTTGCGCGGCGATAGCGGGAGGGAGCAGGGAAGGGAGCGGGGAGCAGGGAGCGGGCAGCGGGGAGGAAGTGCCGGCGAGCACCTGCATAAACTTATCGGTTTCGCGAATGCCGATGGGTAGTCCGATGCGGTGCGCGGGGACGCCGCAGCGTTCGGCGAGAATGGTGGCGGCGGTGCGCGGCCAGAAGGCGAGTGAGCGTCCGAACTCAATGGCGGCGGGGGCACCGGCGAGAGCGCGGATTTCGTCAACGCTGGTGCCGCCGGCGGGGAGTTTTTCGTAGTCCGCCCACGCGGGACCGTCGAGGGTGTCGGAGTAATCAGGCACGAGCGTCACCGGCAGCGCAAATGTGGCGGCGACAGTGCGCAGTTCGCGGAGGTCTTCGGGCGAAACGAAATTTGGGAAAAGGGCAAGGGAGCGGGGAGGGGGGAGCGGGGAGCGGGGAGATAATCCGTCGCTCCCCACCAACTGCTCCACCAAACCGCGCACGGCTTTGTGAAAACCTTCGGCGTGGGTGCCCTTGTAACTTGCGCAGGAGACGCTCACCACCGGCGGTATCGCGACGCCGGCGACGGTGCCGTCGGCGTGCTCGTCGTGAAAATCGTGGAGGTGACCGGCGAGGTTTTCGCCGATGGTTTCGCTCAAACAGGTCGTCGCGAGGCCGACGAGTTCCGGCTTGTATTGGCGGATGACGTTTTCGAGGCCGAGGCGGACGTTCAGCCCGCCGCCGAAGACCGCGCTGGTCTCGGAAAAATTCGAGGCGGCGATGTCGAGCGGTTCGCGGAAATGCGAGATGACGTAGCGGCGGATGTAGGTCGCGCAGCCCTGCGAGCCGTGCAGAAACGGCATTGCGCCGCGAACACCGCGAAACGCCAGACACGCGCCAAGCGGCGAGCAAAGTTTGCAGGCGTTAGTCGTCGGCGACGCCGGCGGACGGACGGACGGGGCACCACCGACGGCGGGGGTTGGCTTGTCGTCGGCAACGCCGGCACCGGTGCCAGTGCCACCGGCACCACCGGCACGACCGTCTCCGGCACAGACGCCGCCGCCGTTTCCATCTTCGGGAAAATCTTCAGAAAATTTCATCACAAGGTTTTCCCCGCAAAAAGCAGACCCCGTGCCAGCCATTTCAGCCACCGGCAACGCCCATAGGCAACGCCGCCGCCGTCCGCCGCCGCCCTGCCCCGCACTTTTTGGTTGCCCGCAAGCGGCGGCGTGTCAGTGTGCCGGTCTCGTATGCGTTCAAAACTCCTCCTCGCGGCGGCTCTGGCCTCCGCCATGACAACAACCGCGCTTTTTGCCGACGAAAAACCGGCGGCAACCCCCGCCGCCACGACACCGCCGGCGGAACCGGCGCCAGTGCCGGCGGCTCCGGTGGCTCCGGTGGCTCCGGCACCCAAGCCCCTGACCGAGGCGCAAAAAGCAAAATTGCTCGAAGCCCTCGGTTGGTTCATCGCCCAAGGGCGCGAGCCCCTTCCGCTCGAAGTTTTCGGCTTCACCTCCGGTGAAATCGACCACATCACGAGCGGTCTGCGGCGCGGCGCGAGCGGCGAAGACCTCTCCGCGCAATTCAAGGAAAGCACGCCCTTTTTCCAAGAATTCCTCTCCGAGAAGGCCAAGGCGAACGAGGCCAAAATGAAGGCGAAAAACGAAGAGCGCCTCAAAGCATGGGAAACCAAAAACAAGGATTTCCTGCGCGAAAAGGACAAGGACGCCACCGTCAAAAACACGCCCACCGGTCTGCGTTACAAAATCGTCGTGCCGGGCAGCGCCGAAAAACCGGTCATCACCTCGAAGGTCAAAGTGACCTACGTGGGCAAACTCGTTGACGGGACGGTTTTCGACTCCTCCGCGAAACACGGCAACCAACCGGTTGAATTCCGCCTCAACGAGGTCATTCCGGGCTGGGGCGAAGGTCTGCAAAAAATCGGCAAGGGCGGAAAAATCCTGCTCTACGTGCCGGCCTCGCTCGGTTACGGCGACACCGGCGGCGGCGGCGCGATTCCGCCCAAGGCGACGCTCGAATTCGAGGTCGAACTGCTTGACTTCTCCAACGAACCGCCGCCCTCGACCGCCGCCCCCGCGCCGTCCGCCGCCACCGGTGGTGCTGCCGGCAACGCCGCGCCCGCCGCGAACAAATAGTTCGGACCGCACCACAAAACGTTCCTCCCTGCGTTGCGCGCGCTCTTCCCCGCCCTGCTAACTCTGACGGCGCTCCTGCTTCCTGCCGGTGCCGCCGCAGAGTCCTGTCTTGGCACCGGTAGCGCGGAAACCGCCGGCGCGCCGGTGCTCGCGCGCTTGCGCTGCAACGGTCGCGCCGCGCCGGAAGGAATAGACCAGCCGCCAAAATTCTCGTGGGAAATCGCCACCGATAATGCCGCCGGCGGCACTGCCGGTGCGCCTCGCGATGTCCGCCAGACGGCGTTCCGCGTTCTCGTGGCGTCGTCGCCGGAAAAACTCGCCGCAAACAACGGCGACATCTGGGACAGCGGCGTCACCACCGGCGACGCATCAAACAATGTTCCATTCGGCGGCGGTGCCACCGGCAGTGCCGGCAGCGGCGAAAAACTAAAACTCGCCAGCCGCGCGCGCTGTTTTTGGAAAGCGAAGGTTTGGACAAACGTCGGCGAAACGCCGTGGAGCGCACCGCAAAAATTCTCTGTCGGACTGCTCGACGCCGCCGATTGGTCGGCGAAATGGACAGGTTTGGAAAGCGTCGCCGCCGGCGAGCGTTTGAAAGGGAAAACGCGCCTCGCCGCGCGCTATTTTCGCAAGGAATTCACCGCTGAAAAACAACCCGTCCGCGCCACCGTCTTTGTCTCCGCCGCCGGTCTCTACCAACTCCGCATCAATGGTAAACACATCGGCGACGACGCCTTTGCGCCGGCACCGACGGAGTTCCCCAAGTCACTCAAATACAACACGTTCGACGTCACCGGCAGTGTCAAACAGGGCGCGAATGCCATCGGCGTCACCGTCGGCAACGGACTTTATTTGCGTGTGCGCGACTGGATTCGCAACTTCGGTCAGCCGCGTTTTATTTTGCAACTCGAACTGGAGTTCGCCGACGGTTCGCGGCAGACAATTGTGAGCGACGAAACGTGGCGCGTCACCGCCGGCGGTCCCATCCGCGCAAACAACATTTACGACGGGGAGGAATACGACGCGCGCAAAGAATTTCCGGGCTGGGACCGCGCCGGTTTCGTCGAAAAAGCGGAGCACCAATGGCGCGCCGCCGAAGTTGTCAAAGCGCCCGGCGGAAAACTTTCAGCGCAGTTCAATCCAAACGTGAAAATCACCGAAACGCTGCCGGTGAAAACAATCACAAAAATCAAGGACGGCGTGTTCGTTTTGGACATCGGGCAGAACATCGCCGGCTGGCTGCGTTTGCAAAATGTGAACGGCGCTTCGGGGCAAAAAATCAAACTGCGTTTCGCCGAGCGCATCAACAAGGACGGCACACTTTACACGGCGAATCTACGCACCGCCGAGTGCACCGATTCCTACACGCTAAATGGTTCCGGCAACGAGAGTTGGGAGCCGCGATTCGTCTATCACGGTTTCCGTTACGCCGAGGTCTCCGGCTGGCCGGACGACGCGCCGAAAAAAGAAAACTTCACCGCCGTTTTTGTTCACGACGAAGTCGAAAACACCGGCGATTTCCACTGTTCCAACGACACGCTGAACAGGATTTACAACAACGCCCGCCGAAGCATTCGCGGCAGTTATCAAGGAGTGCCGGTGGACTGTCCGCAGCGCGACGAGCGTTGGGGCTGGCTCGGCGACCGCTCCGCCGGCTGCCACGGCGAAAGTTTCATTTTCAACAACGCGCTGCTCTACACAAAATGGCTCGACGACATCGCAGACACGCAAAACAAAGCAGGCGCGCTGATGGACGTCGCCCCCAATTTTTATTCCGGCCACGCGACCTCCGACAACATGACATGGCCCGGAACCTTCGTCTTCGCGGCGAACATGCTTCTCGACCAGTTCGGTGACGACGCGCCGGCGCGACGGCACTACGACGCGATGAAAAAATGGCTCGCATACATGCGCGGAAAATACCTGCGCGACGGCATTATGACGCGCGACAAATACGGCGATTGGTGCCAGCCGCCGCAATTCATAAAAAACAACAAACCGTCCGGCGCACTAATCGCCACAAGTCATTACTATAAAATGATTTGCATAATGCGAAAATTCGCGGAGCGTTTCGGCAAAAACGCCGACGCGCAAGCGTTCGCAGCCGAGGCGGAAAAGGTCAAAACCGCGTTCAACCAAAAATTCCACAACGCGCAAAAACACCATTACGAAAACAACAGCGTCACCGGCAACGTCCTCGCGCTCGCGTTCGGACTCGCGCCGGAGACCGACGCGCCGAAAATCGCGCAAAGCATCGTCGAACGCACTGAAAAAGAATTCGGCGGACACATCTCCACCGGCCTCATTGGCACACAGTGGCTGATGCGCGCGTTGAGCGAAAACGGCGCCGGCGAACTCGCCCTGAAACTCGCGACAAACCGCACCGCGCCGAGTTGGGGCTACATGGTCGAAAAAGGCGCGACAACCATTTGGGAATTGTGGAACGGCGACACCGCCGGTCCCGCGATGAACTCGCACAACCACTGCATGCTGCTCGGCGACCTCGTCATTTGGTTTTACGAATACCTCGCCGGCATTCGCAACGACCCCGCCGGCGGCGGCGGTTTCAAGAAAATAATTCTCAAACCCCTCTTCCCCGCCGGTCTCGAACACGTCCGCGCCAGTCACCGCTCGCCTTACGGCCTAATCAAAAGCGAATGGCGGCGCAGCGACCCCGCGCGGTCGCCCGCCGGCAGCGCAAAAATCACGTGGCACATCACCATCCCGCCGAACAGCACTGCCACGGCCTTCGTGCCGACCACCGGCAGTGCCACCGGCGCAAAACCAATCACACTCGGCTCCGGCGACTACGTTTTCACGTGGTAGAGGTCTCGGCGGCGGCACAGGCGCGGATGTCGCCGGTGATGCGCATGGGGCAGAAGTTGGGACCGCACATGGAGCAGTAGTGGGCGTGCTTGGCGGCGTCGGCGGGAAGGGTGGCGTCGTGGTATTCGCGGGCGCGTTCGGGGTCGAGGGAGAGGGCGAACTGGTCGGCCCAGCGGAACTCGAAACGGGCTTTGCTCATCGCGTCGTCGCGGACGCGCGCGAGCGGGTGTCCTTTGGCAAGGTCGGCGGCGTGGGCGGCGATTTTGTAGGCGACGACGCCGGCGCGGACGTCCTCGCGGTCGGGCAGTCCGAGGTGCTCCTTGGGCGTCACGTAGCAGAGCATCGCGGTGCCTTGCCAGCCGATGATGGCGGCGCCGATGGCGCTGGTGATGTGGTCGTAGCCGGGCGCGATGTCGGTGGTGACGGGGCCGAGCGTGTAGAACGGCGCCTCGTCGCACCACTCGACCTGCCGGCGCATGTTCTCGGCGATTTTGTCGAGCGGAACGTGTCCGGGTCCTTCGCACATGACTTGGACGCCTTTCGCCCAAGCGCGGCGGGCGAGGTCGCCTTGGGCGCGGAGTTCTGCAAACTGGGCGGCGTCGTTGGCGTCGGCGACGCTTCCCGGGCGCAGTCCGTCGCCGATGGAGACGGCGGTGTCGGTTGCGGCGAGGATGTCGCAAATCTCGTCCCAGTGCTCGTGGAGGAAATTTTCGGCGTGGTGGACGGTCATCCATTTCGCGAGCAACGCGCCGCCGCGCGAGACGATGCCGGTGACGCGCCGCGTGGTCAGCGGCACGAAGTCGCGCAGGACGGCGGCGTGGATGGTCACGTAGTCAACGCCCTGCGCGGTCTGTTCGAGCAGCGTGTCGCGGAACGTTTCCCACGAGAGTTGCTCGGCGCGACCGCCGGCGCGTTCGAGGGCTTGGTAAATGGGCACGGTGCCGACGGGCACGGGGCAGTTGCGCAGCAGCCGCTCGCGCGTGTCGTGGATGTCGCCGCCGGTGGACAAGTCCATCAGCGTGTCGCCGCCCCATTTCACCGACCAGCGCATCTTCTCGATTTCCGCGGCGATGCTGGGCGACACCGCGCTGTTGCCGATGTTGGTGTTGATTTTGACGAGGAACTTTTTGCCGATGACGCACGGTTCGCATTCGGGGTGGTTCGTGTTCGCGGGGATGAGCGCCCTGCCGGCGGCGACTTCCGAGCGGACGAGTTCCGCCGGCAGTTGTTCGCGCAGCGCGGCGAACTCCATCTCCGGCGTGATGATGCCGGCGCGGGCGCACTGCAACTGCGTCACCGGCGCGCCGGCGGCGGCGCGTTCGGCGACCCACGCGGCGCGCAGGCGCGGCAGACCGAGGTCGGGGTCCGCGTGGAACGACGGGTCGCCCCACGCGCCGGCGGTGTCGTAAACGGTCACCGGCGCGTTTGGCGTGACGGCGCCGGTGCGCGGGTCGCGCGTCGGCGAGAGCAGGATTTTGCGCACCGGCACTTGGATGTCCGGCCGCGAGCCGGCGATGTAAGCACGCAGCGACTGCGGAAAGAGCGTGTGCGGGACGGCGTTGCCGGCGGTGGGAACGGCACCGGTGGCGGAAGCGGTGCCGGTGCCTGCGGGACTGCCGGCGGTGCCGGTGGCGGTGCTGCTGGTCTGCATTTGCGCCGCACCGTAGCGGGCGGCACTACCGGCGGCAAGGAACCACCGGCGGTGGGCGGCGGTCTGCCCTGCCCGTCATGAAACTTTTTGCTCCGCTCGCTCATCCCGCTCCTCCCGCCACCCGCCCGTCCCGTCTGCCGCGCCTCGCGCGTTCGCTCTCCGCGCTGCTGCTCGCCGGATGCATTTCCGCCGGCAGTGCCGCCACCGGTGCCGCCGCCGGCAGTGCCGGTGCCGCGCCGTGGAAAATCGCCGGCGAGCGCATTCGTTCACCGTGGGCGGAGAAGGTGTCGCCAGAGGCGCCGTTGCCGGAGTATCCGCGTCCGTTGCTGGTGCGCGCGGACTGGCTCAACTTGAACGGGCTGTGGGACTACGCAATCACGCCGAAGGACGCGCCGCAGCCGGCGGCGTTCGAGGGGAAAATCCTCGTGCCGTTCGCGGTGGAGTCCGCGCTGTCGGGCGTCGGGCGCACCGTTGGGGACAAGCAGCGGCTGTGGTATTCGCGCGAGTTCGCGGTGCCGGCGGCGTGGGCGGGGAAGCGCGTGGTGTTGAACTTCGGCGCTGTGGACTGGCTGGCGGAGGTGTTCGTCAACGGCTCGCCCGTCGGCTCGCACAAGGGCGGGTTCGCGCCGTTTTCGTTCGACATCACGCCGCTGCTGAAAACGGACGCCGGCGCGAAGAATTCGCTCGTCGTGCGCGTGTTCGACGCGACCGACGCGCGAGGCAGTTTCCAACCGCGCGGCAAGCAGGTCGCCCGTCCGCACGGCATCATGTACACGCCGGTGACGGGCATCTGGCAGACCGTCTGGCTCGAACCGGTGCCAGAGCAAAACCACATCACCGGCGTGCGCGCCGACAGCGACATTGACAACGGCACGCTCGCCGTCGTCGTCAACGCCGACAAGCAAGACCCGCAGGCGCGGCTCGACATCCGGTTGCGCGACGCCGCCGGCGCGCTCGTCGCCGAAGCGCGGCGTGTCCCGCTCAACGGCGACAACCGGCTGCGCGTCGCCAAGCCCCGCCTGTGGTCGCCCGACGACCCCGCGCTCTACGACCTCGAAGTCACGCTCTACCCCGACGGCAAGACCGCCGCCGAGACCGTCCGCTCCTACACCGCGTTTCGCAAAATCTCACTCGCGCGCGACGCCACCGGCGTCATCCGCCTCCAACTCAACAACCGCCCGCTCTTCCACTACGGACCGCTCGACCAGGGCTGGTGGCCAGACGGTCTCTACACCGCGCCGACCGACGAGGCGTTGCTCTTCGACATCCGCAAAACCAAGCAGTGGGGCTTCAACATGATTCGCAAACACGTGAAGGTTGAACCGGCGCGCTGGTATTACCACTGCGACCGCGAAGGCGTCCTCGTCTGGCAGGACATGCCGAGTTGCGCCGCCGGCGGCCGTTGGGAACCGGGGCGCAAAGACGGCGGACGCGACGCCACGCGCTCGCCGGAGTCCATCGCGAACTTCTACCGCGAGTGGGGCGAAATCATCGCGCTGTGCCGCCCCAACCCAAGCGTCGTCGTCTGGGTGCCGTTCAACGAAGCGTGGGGGCAGTTCGACACCGAGCGCGTCGCCGCGTGGACGAAGGCGCAGGACCCGACCCGCCTCGTCAACCCCGCCAGCGGCGGCAATTACCGCGCGTGCGGCGACATCTTCGACCTGCACGACTACCCGTTCCCGCGCACCATCCGGTTGCGCGACGAGAACCGCGCCAACGTCCTCGGCGAATACGGCGGCATCGGCATGAACGTCGCCGGTCACCAGTGGAACGCGAAGAGCGGTTGGGGCTACGTCAAGGAAGGCGACAAGGCGAAGGTCACGGCGCGCTACGTCGGCTTCGCGAAACAGTTGGAGGCGCAGGCGCGCGAGTGCTTCACCGGCGCCGTCTATACGCAGACCACCGACGTCGAAACCGAAATCAACGGGCTGATGACCTACGACCGCAAAGTCATCAAGATTGACGAGGCGGCCGTCCGCGCCGCAAACGAGGCGGTCATCAAGGCAATGGCAGAAGTGGCAGAGTAAGGATGAAGAGTAAGGATGAAGGTTGAAGGATGAAGGATGAGGGATGAAGGTTGAGGGATGCTTAACCTTCTAATCGTTGGCCTTGACGTAGTTGGTTGCGGGCGGCGGTGAGTTCGGCGTCGAGCGCGAGCAGGCGGGCGCGGGTCGCGGCTTCGGCGGGCGTCGGCTCGATGACGTCGGCGACGCCGCCGTTGCGTATGATGAGCCGGCGTGTGCCGGAGAGCGCGAGCAGCGGGTCGTGCGTCGAGAGCAGAACGATTTTGCCGCCGCCGGTGAAAAATTCGAGGGCGCGGATGCGGTCAACGCCGGCGTTCTCAATCTCGTCAATCAGGATGACGGGCTTGGGCGAAAGGAAGGCGGCGTCGGCGAGCATCAGGGCGCGTGACTGACCGCCGGACAACTGCGTCAGCGGCGTGCCGGCGGTGAACGGTTCGCCGGACATGCACACGGCGGCGTCGAGCGCGCGGGCGACAGCGGCGTCGGCGGCGGCTGGGTCGGCGAGGCGGCTCGCGGCGTGAAGCCGCAGGAAGTCGCCGGCGGCGAGGTCCATCACGAAATTCATGTTCTGCGTGATTTGCGCGACGAGGCGGCCTTCGCCGGTGAAGCGCGTCGTCGGTGCCGGCGGTTCGCCGTCGGGCAGGACGACGCGGCCGGTTGGCGTGTCGCCCTGCGCGAGGCATTCGATGTCGGCGAGCAACCGGCTTTTACCACTGCCGGTGGGGCCGACGACGCAGACAACTTCGCCCGGAACGAGGCGCAGCGTGTGCCGTTCGGGGACGCCCGACTTGTCGCGCCCTGGGCGGATTTCGATGAAGCGGGGCGCCGGCGCGGCAAACGCTGCGAGACCGGCGTTGGCGGCGTGGTAGGCGTCGAGCGCCTCGCGCAAGTGTTCGAAATCCCAACCGGCATCGTTGCGCGTCTCCCACGACTGCGCGTCCCACCACGTGCGGAGGTCGGTGTGCTCCGCCGGCGGCGGAAGCCGGTGCAAGGCGAAGAATTCGGGAGCGAGCGGGGAGCAGGGCGGTGCTGGGGAACGGGGAGCGGGGAGCGGGGAGCGGGGAGATAGTGCGGCGCCGCCGGCAGCAATTTCATTTTCCTTTTTCGCACTTCCTCCCCGCTCCCCGCTCCGCGCTCCCCGCTCCCTGTCGCCGCCCTCTTCCTCAATCGTGATTTTTCGCACGGCGCCATGCTGGTGCTCGCTGCCGATGAGTGTCCCGCCGAGGCAGTAGGAGCACACGGCGGACGGCACCGAGAAACGCATTCGTGCGCCGGTGAGCGGCGCGTCGTCGGGCGCCTCGGCGCGCAAAACTCGCGCGACTTCCCACGCGCCCTGACCGGTGATGCCGTTAACAAAAAGCAGACGCGCCCGCCGGTTGCTCTGCCGCACACGAAACGCGAAAACTTCGCGCTCCGCTTGGCTGACGATGTCGCCCTTCGTCACGAGAACGAGGTCGGCGGTGCGCAGCATCGGCCCGATTTTGCGCGGGGTCTCGACGCCCGACAGGTTGTCGAGCACACACACCGCGTAATGTCCGCGCACGTGCGGTGCGCACCGGTTGCACAACCCCGCGCTTTCGCTGACGAGGAAGTCCAGCCCGCGCCGGTGCCCCCACGCCGCGCAGTCCTCGATGTTCGTCAAAAAATAGTGGTCGGGGCAAAAGTTCGACGACAGCCCCGTGAGCGCCGGAAAGCCGGCGGCGCGGAACGTCTCGGCGTCGCCCCCGCCGAGGCAATCGAACTTCACGACGCCGGTGCGCAGCCCTTCGCCGCGCAAATGTTCGAGCGTTTTCAAAATGACCGATGTCTTTCCCGACGACGGCGGTCCAGCCACGGTAATCAGTCGCATATCACCCGCGCCACCAAGCAGACCCGGTGCCCGATTCGGGACGGAAGAACCATCGCCCGCCGGAGGTGGCGGGGAAAGTTTCCCGCTTGCGCCGGCGGTGTTCGCCCGCGACATTGAGACAAAATCTCAAAACAGGCACGTCCGATGAAACTCTCCGAACTTCCCCTGAAACGCATGGCGCGGGTCACGCGATTGCGCGCCGAGAACACCGTTGACCAGCGGTTGCTCGCGCTCGGTTTGCTGCCCGGAATGCTCGTCAAGGTCGCCCACGTCGCCCCGCTGGGCGACCCGCTCGCCATCGAGTTCCAGAACCAGTGCGTGAGTGTGCGCAAGAACGAGGCGGACTCCGTCGAGGTCGAGGTGCTGTGAGTTTCCCGAAAATCAACACAAACTCCGCGATGTCCGAAAATTCCACCACCACCGCCGGTGCCGGCGCGGCAAAAAATGCCGTCGAAACCGCGCCCGCTTCCACCACCGGCAACGCCACCGCCGGCAACGCCGCCGCCGGCGCGTCCCGTCCGCCGCTCATCGCGCTCATCGGCAATCCGAACACGGGCAAGACCTCGCTGTTCAACGCGCTCACGGGGCTGCGGCAGCGCATCGGGAATTATCCGGGCGTCACCGTCGCGAAGCACTCCGGCACGGTTGTGTTCGACGACGGCCGCCGCGCCGAACTGCTCGACCTGCCGGGGCTTTACTCGCTCGCGGCGACGTCGCTCGACGAGCGCATCGTCATTGACGCGCTGTGCGGCCGGTTGCCGGACACGCCCGCGCCCGACGCCGTGCTGGTCGTCACCGACGGCACGAACCTCCTGCGCAACCTCTTCCTCGCCTCGCAGGTCGCGGAACTCGGCATCCCGCTCGCCATCGTGGTCAACCACGCCGACGCCGTGCGCAAGTTCCGCATCCGCGTTGACGCGGCGAAACTCGGCGAGCGGCTCGGCGGCGTGCCGGTGGTGCTCGCCTCGGCGTGGCACGGCGAGGGCATCCACGAGATTCGCGCCGCGCTGCGAACCGTCCTCGACCACCGCCCGCGGATGAGCCGCGTCGCGTGGAAACCGTGCGTCACCGACGCGCTCCAAATCCTGCGCGACGGCCTCGCGCGCGACGCCCAAAACAACGCCGCCGGCGCCGACACTGCCGCCGCCGCCGCCGCCGGTGCCGCCCTTCCCTCCGACGCCGAATTGCAGCGCCTGCTCTTCGACACCGCGACGCCTGTCCTCGACCGTCTCACCGCCGGCGACGCCGCCCGCCGCGAACGCATCGCGCACCTCGTCCGCGCCGCCCGCGAGCGCGTCCGCCACGGCGGTCTGAACCCGTTCGCCGCCGAGCCGGTGCTGCACTACGAGCGCATCAAGGAGGCGCTCGCCGGCGCCGTCACCGACCGCGAGGCCGTCGCGCAGTCGCGCACGCGCCGCATAGACAAAGTGCTGCTGCACCGCGTTTGGGGGACGCTGATTTTCTTCGGCGCGATGGCGGCGGTGTTCCTCGCCGTGTTCTTCCTCGCCGAGTATCCCAAGGGCTGGTTGGAGACGCTCTTCGCGTGGCTGTCCGACACCGCCGGCGGCGCGCTCGAAAGCGCCCCCCTGCTCCAATCGCTCGTTCAGGACGGCGTCATCGCCGGCGTCGGCGCGTTCCTGAGTTTCCTGCCGCAAATCATGCTGCTGTTCCTCTTCATCGCGCTGCTTGAGGACAGCGGCTACATGGCGCGCGCCGCGTTCCTGATGGACAAACTCTTCTCGTGGTGCGGGCTGAACGGCAAAAGTTTCGTCCCGCTCCTCTCCGGCTACGCCTGCGCCATTCCGAGCATCATGGCGACCCGCACCATCGAGGACCCCAAGGCGCGCGCCGCCACAATCTTCGCCGTCCCCTTCATGAGTTGTTCGGCGCGACTGCCGGTGTATTCGCTGATGCTCGCGGCGTTCCTCACGCCCCAACTCGGCCCCGCCACCGCCGGCGCGCTCCTCGTGGCGATGTATCTCGCCGGCCTCGCCGTCGCCGTCCCCACCGCGTGGGTCCTCACCCGCTTCATCCTCAAAACCCGCGCGCAGCCCTTCGTCCTCGAAATGCCCCGCTACCAAGTCCCGAAGCCCCGCGACGTGCTGTGGCGCGTCTGGCAGAGCGCCGCCGAATTCGTCAAACGCGCCGGCACCATCATCTTCGCCATCACCGTCCTCGTCTGGGCACTGCTCTACTTCCCGCACGACGACGCCGTCGAAGAGCGCGTCAAAACCGAGTTCGCCGCGAAAGCGAAAGAGACCGCCGCGCCCGCCGCCGCCGGTGGTGCCGGTGCTGAAAAGCCCGCCGCCGGTGACGCGAAAGCCGCCACCGACGCCGCCGCCGGCGGTGGTGATGAGAAATCCGAAGCCGACGCCGCCCTTGAACGCGCCATTGAGCAGGCGCACGTCGAGAACTCCTACCTCGGCCGCTTCGGCAAATGGGCGCAGCCCCTCTTCGCCCCCTGCGGCTTCGACTGGAAAATCACCGTCGGCATCCTCGCCAGTTTCCCCGCCCGCGAAGTCATCGTCTCCACCCTCGGCATCACCTACTCCCTCGGCGGCGAAGTGGACGAGGAAAGCGAGGACTTGAAGACCGCCCTCGCCAAATCGCGTTGGAGCGACACCGCCGGCGCGCTTGCCGGCAAACCCATTTACACCCTGCCGGTAGTGCTCGCGCTGATGCTCTTCTTCGCCCTGTGCTCGCAGTGCGGCGCGACCCTCGCGACCATCCGACAGGAAGCCGGCTGGCGCTGGGCGGCGGCGTCCTTTTTCTTCATGACCGTCCTCGCGTGGCTCGCCGCCGCCGCCTGCAACCAACTCGGCTCCCGCCTCCTCGCCGCCCTGTGAACGCCACCGCCGCCCCAATGTCCCCCCGCCCCAAAATTTTCATCAACGCCATATCCTCCATCACCGGTGCCGCCGGAAAGACCCGCCTCGACGGCTGGCTCGTGGACGGCAAGAGCGCCCCCGTCGCCGCCGTTGACGCCCCGTTGCCCGAAATCCCCGCCGCGTGGGAGCGCCACGACTCGCGCAACAACCGTCTCCTGCTCGCCGCACTCGCGCCAATTCGCGCCGCCGTTGACGCCGCCATCGCGCGCCACGGTCCCGCGCGCGTCGCCGTCATCCTCGGCACGAGCACGTCCGGCATCGAGGAGGGCGAGATTGCCGAGGCCGCGAAGCGCGCCACCGGTGCCGCCCCCGCGCACTACCACTATTTGCAGCAGGAATTCGGCGCCACCGCCGGCTTCCTCGCCGAGTGGCTCGGCGTCACGGGACCCTGCTACACGATTTCGACCGCCTGCTCGTCGAGCGCGCGCGCCCTCATCAGCGGGGCGCGGCTGTTGCGCGCCGGTGCCGTGGACGCCGTCATCGCCGGTGGCGCGGACTCGCTGTGCCGCATGACCCTCAACGGCTTCCACGCCCTCGAAGCGTTCTCGCTCACCGGCTGCCGGCCGTTCGCCCAAAACCGCGACGGCATCACGATTGGCGAGGGTGCCGCGCTCGCCCTGCTCACGCGCGACGAGGCACCGGTGGCACTCCTCGGCGGCGGCGACTCCTCCGACGCCTACCACATGTCCGCCCCGCGCCCCGACGGTGCCGGCGCCGAACAGGCAATGCGTGCCGCGCTCGCCGACGCCGCTCTCGCCCCCGAAGACATCGGCTACATCAACCTCCACGGCACCGGCACCGCGCTCAACGACTCGATGGAAAGCGCGGCGGTGAACCGCGTCTTCGGCGCGGCGACGCCCTGCTCCTCCACCAAGCACCTCACCGGACACACCCTCGGCGCGTGCGGCGCGGTCGAAGCCGCCCTCTGCCACGCGCTGCTCACCGCCGGCGATGCCACTGCCGGCGACGGAACTTACGTGTGGAACAGCACCGGTGCCGCCGGCAGCGCGAACGACTGGCGCGAAAGCGCGCTGCCGGCGCAGGTCTTCACCGACGCCGCCCCGCGCGACGACACGCTCGCGCCCATCGGCTTGGTGACCGCGCCGGCAACGCTTCTCCGCAAGCCCGCCATCCTGTCGAACTCCTTCGCCTTCGGCGGCAACAACGCCTGCCTCGTCCTCGGCAGGGCATGACGGCGCGCTCCGGCGCGCTTTTTTCGCGACACCGGCGGCGGTGATTCCGCTCCGTTGCCCCCGCAACCCGCGCCCGCGCCGCCTGTCCCAAGGAGGCATGCGCATCCACCCGTTTCTCTCCCGCACGCATTGTCTTTCCCGCACGCATTGCTTCCGTCCGTTTCTCGCGCTCGCCGCCTTCGCCATCGCCGCCACCGGTGGCGACGCGCTGTTGCCGGTGACGTCGCCGTTCGCGCCGCCGGTGGCGCGCGCGCAGGACGCGCCGACACTGTCCGCCGCCGCGCTGCTCGCGAACCGTCCCGACGCCCCCGAACCTTACGCGCCGTCGCCGGCGGAGCGCAAAACGTGGGACAAACTGCTCGCGCGCGGCATTGAGCGCATCGCGTTCGTGCAGCGGAAGACCTATGGCTCGAACCACTACTACACCGAATACGTCAACTCGCCGTGGATGGCGGGCGGCGGTCTCTACGTGCTCGACCTGAAGCGCGCCACAACGCAGCGGCTCACGCCGGTGCTGCGCGGCGGGGTCTATGGCGCGTTCGACGTCTCCTTCGACGCCAAGCGAATCGTCTTCGCCTTCCGCCCGTCCGAGCAGCAGGGCTACCGCCTGTTCGAGGTCGGCACCGACGGCTCCGGTCTGCGCCAAATCACCTTCGACGCGCCCGACGAGAAGGAACTGCGCAAGCGGTTCCGCATCGGCAAATACCACCACGCCAACGACGACCTCGACCCGTGCTACCTGCCCGGCGGCGGCTTCGTCTTCGCCTCCACGCGCTGCCATTTCGGAATCCTGTGCGACGGCCCCGACATCTTCACCACAACCAACCTGCACCGCGTTGACGCCGACGGCAAAAACCTCCGCCGCCTCACGACCAGCGCGCTCTCCGAGCACACGCCGGTGGCGCTCGCCGACGGCCGCATCCTCTACACGCGCTGGGAATACGTGGACAAGGGCGCCGTCGCCGTGAAATGCCTCTGGGCCGTGAACCCCGACGGCACCGGCTCCGCCGAGGTCTATGGCAACGACGTCGCGTTCCCGACCACGATGATTTTCGGCCGCCCCATTCCCGGCTCGCGCACCGAGTTCGTCTTCACCGGCACCCCCCATTACCCGCAGAACTGCGTCGGCACCGTCGTGCGCGTGGACACCACCAAGGACATTCGCACACGCGCGCCGATGACCTACATCACGCCGGCGGTGGACATCCGCGACGAGGGCGGCTTCCACTTCCTCAACGGCGGCCGCTGGAACCGCGACAAGGGCGGCCACGGTCCGCTCTTCCGCGAAACATTCCCGCTCTCGCGCGACGAGTTCCTCGTCTCCCACAAACCCGCCGGCCCCGCGTGGAACGACCCCCGCGCCTACCAACTCTACCTCCTGCGCGAAGGCGGCGCCGTCGAACCGGTCTTCGCCACGAAAAAATTCTCCTCCTTCCGCCCCATCCCGCTCGTCCCCCGCCCCGAACCGCCCGCCCTCGCCGGAAAGACCGACCCCGACCTCGCCGCGCGCGGTCTCGCCGAGTGCATCGTCACCGACGTTTACAAAGGCATGGAGAACGTCGCCGCCGGCAGCGTGAAATACCTCCGCGTCCTCGAACAAGTCCCCCGCCCGTGGGGCGCCCGCCGCAAACCCTCCGTTGACGAATACGACCAGCAGCACGCCGTCGTCACCAAGGACACCCACCTCGGCTTGAAAATCCAGCACGGCGTCGTCCCCGTCGAACCCGACGGCTCCGCCCGCTTCCTCGTCCCCGCCGGTCGCGCCATCATCCTCCAAGCCCTCGACGCCAACTACCGCTCGCTCCAAAGCGAGCGCACCTACGTCAACTACATGCCCGGCGAAGTCCGCTCGTGCGTCGGCTGCCACGAAGCGTCCTCGCAGACCCCCGGCCGCCCCTCCGCCTCGACCCCGCTCGCCATGCGCCGCGCCCCCGCGCTGCCGGTGGCGCAACCCGGCGAAACCGCCGCCTCGCACACGTTGAGTTACCCCGCCCTCGTCCAGCCCGTCTGGGACAAGCACTGCGTCTCGTGCCACAGCGCCACCGGCGGCAAAAAACCCGCGGGCGGACTGGATTTGGGCGGTTCGCTCACGACCCTCTTCAACACCTCCTACGAACAATTGCTCGCGCGCCGCGCCGCGCTGCTCGGACACATCATCGGCGAGAACCACCCCAAGCCCGGCAACATCCACTACCTCCCCGCGAAAACCGTCGGCTCCTACGGCTCCGTCCTCGCCGCCCTCCTCGACCCCGCCATCGCGCCCCCCAACCCCGCCGTCGCCGCCCGCGCCGCGAAACTCCGCGCCACCCACACCAAACCCCTCGCCGCGCTCACGCCCGCGGAAATCCTGCGCGTCACCAACTGGATTGACACCAATGCCCAATACCACGGCACCTATTGGGGCGCGCGCAACCTCTCGCAAAAATCCCGCCCCGACTTCCGCCGCGAATACACCGCCGCCGAAGCCATCGCCCCCGAACCACCACCGGCGGCGGCGGCGGGGAACGCGCCTTGACGGGGAACCGGTGCGGCGCAACGCGTGTTTCGGACAAAATGTCTTCCCCTCTCGCAAAACTCGCTCGCATCGCCGCCGGTGCATTCGCCGCCGCCGCCATAGCCGCCACCGGTGCCAATGCCGCGCCCGCCGCGCCAACTCCAAACTCCAAACTCCAAACTCCAAACTCCGCGCCCGCCGCCGCGCTTGTCATCCCGACGCCGGCGCAGGTCGAGTGGGCGGATGCCGAAATCGGCGTGATGTTTCACTTCGACATGCCGGTGTTTCATCCGCGCTACAACTTCCGCCGGTGGGGAACGCATCCGCCGGCGAGTTCGTTCGCGCCGACCGCGCTCGACACCGACCAGTGGCTCGCCGCCTCCGCGAAGATGGGCGCGAAATACGCCGTGCTCGTCGCAAAACACTGCTCCGGTTTTTCGCTGTGGCCGACCGCCGCGCACGAATACAGCGTCAAAAACTCGCCCTACAAAAACGGCAAGGGCGACATCGTCGCCGAGTTCGTCGCCTCGTGCAAAAAATACGGCATCAAGCCCGGCATCTACGCGAGTTCGTCGGCGAACGGTTTCCTGCACGTTGACGACCCGGGGCGCGTCAAACCGTCGTCGCCGGTGACGCAGAAGCGCTACACCGAAATCGTCGAGCAGCAACTCACCGAACTTTGGACGAACTACGGCGAACTTTTTGAAATCTGGTTCGACGGCGGCGTGCTCGCCAAGAGCAAGGGCGGTCCCGACGCCGCCGGCCTCCTGCGCAAGTTGCAGCCCAACGCCATCGTGTTCCAAGGACCCGCCGAGTTCACGAACCTCATCCGCTGGGTCGGCAACGAAAACGGCGTCGCCCCCGACCCGTGTTGGGCGACGGCTCGCGAGACCACGAACGCGAACGGCACCACCGAAATCAAAGGCCTCCACGGCGCGCCGCTCGAAGCCCGGTGGTGTCCGGGCGAGGCCGATTTTCCGCTGCGGCTCATTCGCGGGGTTGACGGCTGGTTCTGGCGCGCCGACCAGCGTGACCGCGTCCTCGACCTCGACAAACTGCTCCAACGCTACGAGTGGAGCGTCGGCAGAAACGCCAACATGCTGCTCGGCATTGTCGTTGACCCGCGCGGTCTCGTGCCCGACGCCGACGTGAAGCGCATGGCGGAATTCGGCGCGGCGGTGAAACGTCTCTACGGCTCGCCGCTGCCGGCGAAAACCATCACCGGCGACTCCGCCGGCAACGCGCTCACGCTCGAACTCACCGCGCCGGCAAGCGTTGACCGCCTCGTCCTCCAAGAGGAAATCGCCCTCGGCGAGCGCGTCCTCGAATACGTCATCAAAGGGAAAACCGCCGCCGGCGAATGGCGCGAACTCGCCCGCGGCACGAACATCGGGCACAAGCGCATCGTTCGCTTCGCGCCGGTGACGCTCAACGCCGTCCGCCTCGAAATCACGAAGAGCAAAGCGCCGCCGGTGCTGCGAACGTTCTCCGCATTCGCCGTGGAAAGCACCGCGAAATAGCCCGCCGGCACCGCCCGCCTCATGCCGAAAGCCGGATGACCCGCTCGACGGCGTCGTCCACGTATTCGGCTTTCTCCATGCCGAGCGTCATGCAGGGCACGCGCGCCTCGCGCAGCGCGAACGCAATCGAGCGCTCGCGCTCCGCCTCGGTGATGTTCCGACCCTCGCCGAAAATCTTCATCCCGACGATGCCCTTACCGGCGGCGGACGCCTTGCGCAGCAGCGCCGCGACCGTCTCCGGCTTGTTGTCGAGGTGCGTGCCGAACGGGTTCACGCGCGCCATAATCACGTCCACCCACGGCGTCTCGACCGCCTCGACGAGCGCGTCCCAATTGTGGCAGGAGACGCCGACGGCGCGCACCTTCCCCGCCGCCTTCGCCTCCGAGAAGGCGTCCATCGAACCCTTGCGGTCGCGGCTCCAGCCGCCGCGCATCATGCAGTGCATAAGCAGGATGTCCACGTAGTCGCTTTCGAGTTCGCGCCGGATGCGCTCGATGGTTCGCGGGATTTGGCGGAACTGCCCGCGCGCGTCCGGCTCCGTCCAGATTTTCGTTCCGAGGACGATTTCCGCGCGCGGCAGCCCGCGCACCGCCTGCGCCACGAAGGGCTGCGAACCGTAACTGTCCGCCATGTCGAAGTAGCGCACGCCGCGCGCGTAAGCGTGGCGGGCGAGCGCGACGAAGTTCGCCATACCGCGCCGCGTCTGGTTCGAGGACTTGTTGTAGCCGACGGTGCCGGTGCCGAACGCGATTTGCGAAACGCGGATGCCGGTCGCGCCGAGCGGGACGATTTTGAGCGCACCGGCGGCGGTGCCGGTGCCGGCACCGGGCTTGGGTTCCGGCTTGGCGGCGGCTTCGGCGGCGAGGGGCGCGAGCGTCAACGCGGTCAGACCGGCGGCGCCGGCACGGAGAAATTCACGACGGTTCGAGGCGGGCATGGCGCGGCAGACACACACCGCCGGCGGCGGTTCCAAACGCGCCGCCAGCACCGGCGGCACCGGCTCTCACGCGCAACAGAAATGTTGTCTCGCCCCGTGTTTTCCGCCTTCCTGCGGGAAAACTTCAACAGGCGACAACATGCCAGCCAGCGACAACACCCAAGGGGCAAGCCCCAACTTGACAGACATCCAAACGCTTAGTTTCGGCCCGGACTGGGCGACAAGCACGACGCCGCGCGCACCCTCCGCGCCCAAGCATTTCAAGGACGGCGACTCACGCTCGTTCGGCGGCGACCGCCCGCGCCGGGGATTCGGCGGCGGCGGCTTTGGCGGCGACAATCGCGGTCCGCGCCGCGACAGCGGCGGAAACCGTCCGCCCCGCCGCGAAGGCGGAAACTTCGGAGGCGGCACCGGCGGCGGTAGCACCGGCGGCACCAGCGGCACCGGCGGCAACTTCGGCGGCGCGCCGCGTCAAGGCGGGAACTTCGGCGGCGGAAACTTCGGCAACCGCGAGGGCGGTCGCGGCTTCGGCGGCGGCGGCTTCGGCGGCGGACGCGGACGCGGTCCGCGACGCGACGACTCCGGCGGCGGCGGCGACTCCCGTCCACCTCGGCGCGGCTTCGGCGGCGGCTGGCGGCGCGGCGGAGAATTCCCCACCGGCGACGCCTTCGCCTCGGCGCGCCCCTCGCCCATCGCCGAAATCACCTTCTACCCCGAAGAGAAACCGTTCGGCGTCCTCGTAAAGGCCATCAAGTCCTCGATGCGCACTTACGACCTCTTCGAGATTGCCTCGCTCATCCTCGAAAAACCGGAGCGGTTCGTCGTCGCCTGCCGCCCGTTCAACGCCGACCGCGACCCGAACGCCCGCCTCTGGCAGTCCGTCCCCGACCAACTGCCGTTCCTCTCCGAACAGGACGCCGTCGCGCACGTCCTGCACAAGCACCTCGACAAGTTTTTCGAGCGCGAGACCGTCACCGTCGAGCCGCCCAAGGGCAACTTCCTCATGGTTTCGCGCTGCGGCATGACCGGCGAAATCCTCGGCGCGCCCAACCACCACGCCTACCAGCAAACCCTGCGCGAACACCACGCCGCCCGCCTCCCAAGCGTCCCGTTCCTGCGCTTCACCTCGCGCATCGAATCCGTCCGCGACAAGGAGCAGATTGACGCATGGCTGCAACGCATGACGCAGGCCACGCGCTACAAGGTGCTCGACCGCGCCGAGGGCGAACCGGAGCACTTCGACACGCTCCAGCAAGCGCGCGCCTTCCTGCTCGAACACCGGCGCGACAAGGTCGTGCGCGCCACCACCTCCGTGCGCTTCCCCGGCAAAGCACTCGAATCCCTGCCCTTCGGACCTCTGCGCTCCGCCATAGACACCGCGCTCGAAGACCAACGCTACTTCCCCCTCGTCACCTCGAACAGTTTGCGCGGACGGCTGCGCAAACTCGGCTTCGTCCTCTACAAACGCTCCTCCAAGGACGTCACCCTCGTCTCCATCGTCGAACGCAAATTCCGCGTCCCGGGCACCATCTTCGCCGAGTCCATCCAGCGCGTCTTCGACTTCGTCGAGGAAACGCCCTACGTGAACGTCCTCGAACTGCCCGAACGATTCCTCGGCCTGCGCCCCCGTAAGAAAAAACAGCCCCGCGAACGCAAAACCGACGACGCCAAAACGACAGCGGCGGTGCCGGCGGAGACGGCGGCACCGGCGGCACCGGCAGCGGAGGCGGAACCACCGGTGACGGCGGAAGCACCGGCAGCAACGGAGGCAACTCCGCTGACGCACGCAACGACGCCCGAAACAACACCGGCAACAACGGAAGCACCGGTAGCGGAAACGCCGGTTGCGGAAACGCCGTCCGAAACGAGCGCACCGGCAGTGGCACCGGCAGAGCCGACAACGTCCGCTCCCGCACCAACGGAAACACCCACCGCCGAAACAACACCCGCCACCACCGGTGATGCCGCCGGTGCAACCGCCGCCCCTGCCGGTGACGCCTCTGCCCCCGCCGAACCGCCCGCCCCCGCCGAGCCGGAGGACGCCATTCTCCCCGAAACCGCAACCGACTCCTCCAACCCTGCCGTCCGCGAACTGCTCCAAACCCTGCGCTGGCTCGTCTCCGAGGGATACGTCACCGAATTCTCCGACGGTCGCCTCTACGCCAACCCAGTCCTCTCGCCCGAACAACTGCGCGCCCGCGAAGCCGCCGCCGCCGCAAACCGAAAAGCCAACGAGAAGAACGCCCCCCTGCACCGCCGCCCCAACGGTCCCGCCCCCAAACGCACCGCGAACCCCATCGCAGAAGCCCTCTCCGAAACCGAAGCCGCCGGAACCACCGGCACCGACGCCTCCGCCTCCGGCAATAACGCCGAAACCGCCAAAAACTTCGACCGCACCGGTCGCCGTCGCGGAAAAAACCGCCGCCTCCCCGCCTCCGAAAAACCACCGGCAACAACGCCGTCCGAAACGCCGTCCGAAACCTCAACCGAACCGCCGGCGGAAACTCCCGCCGAAACTCCCGCCCAACAACCCGCAGAACCGCCAGCAGAACAACCCGCCGCCACCGAGCAGTCCTCCGAGCACCCCGCCAGCACTGAACCGCCCGCCGAACAGCCCGCCGCCGAAACACCCGCCGAGCAACCCGCCGGCACCCAAACACCGGTGCCGGAAGCACCGGAGGCAGAGGCACCGACGACGGAAACATCGCTGATGGAGCCCTCGGTTCCGGCGACGCAACAAGCACCGGCAACGGAACAAGGCACCTAACACCGCACACCCTGCCCCGCAGGGTGGACCGCATCGGACGCGGCATGTCTCCGCTCTCGCCCAAGGCACATTGTCTCGTAGCCAGGCGGCTACACACATGGAGCGCCGCACATGGAGCGCCGACTTTCAAGTCGGCTCGTCCACCCATGCGGCGCAGCCGCCTTGCTTTTTTCTTCTTTTTATAGAGTGGCGGCTACGCCGCACCACTGCCAAGCCGACTTGAAAGTCGGCGCTCCTTGTGTGGCGCTCCATGTGTGCGGCGGCTTGGCAACGATGTGGCGGGAGCGCGCGAAGAGAGAGTCACTTCGCGAGCACTGTTTCGATGGAATGCGGCGTGAGCGGGACGACGTTGCCGGCGGTGCCAGTGCCGGAGTCAGTGTCGGTGGCGGAGCTGGTAGCGGGTTATTCGAGGATGTTTGTCGGGGTGAGTGTGTGCGGGCGCGGGAAGACGAGTGTCGGGCGGGCGGGGGTGCCGGTCATTTCGACGAGGCGGATGGCGAGGGCGTCGGCGTCCTCGGCCTTTTTTACGGCGGAAACAACGGCACCGGCGGCGTCGCGGAGCGTGAGGAAGGAGTGCACTTCCGGCAAAGAGGTGGCGGCGGTAGCAGCGGTGGCACCGGTGGTGGCGGCAGCAAGCACCGGCACGAGTGGGTGGTTTGCGGCGGTGGCGGCGCGCCACGAGTTGCGCCAGTCGCCGGTGTGCGGGGTGAGGGCGAAGCGGTAGGTGTGCGTGCCGGTTTGCGGATACCAGTTGCCGGCACCGTTGCAACTTTTGCGGCTCGCCAACAGGACGGGTTGAAGCGTGACGGGAAACGCGGACTTCGCGGCACTGCCGGCAGCACCACCACCGGCATCGGCGGCACCGGCGGCACCACCGGCGGCAGTTCTTTCGCTGCCGGCGGGCGGCGGGGGCGCGTCTTTGGCGAAGGCGGGGTCGAAGGGGGAGAGCCAGTCGAAGACGGCGGTGGTGGCGGTGAGGGTGAGGCCGCCGGCGGCGTCGGATGCATCAATGAAGTTTTGGTTTTCGCGGGGGCGGACGGCGGCGCAGGGTTCGGAGTAGTTGAGCCGACCGTAGGCGTGACCGCCGGTGCCGCGAATCTCGTCTTCGCCGACGGTCACGGTGCCGAAGGGGACTTCGTAGGTGATTTTCGGGTCGCGCAGGGCGAGGGGGAACGCGAGGCGGAATTCGCGCCAGAACTCGCCGTCGAAGTCGCGCAGTTCGATGGCGATGTCTATCTGCGGCAGGTCGCGCCAGAGGGTGATGCGTTGGACGGCGGTGGTGCCGTTGACCCACGGGACGGCGTAGCCCCAGACCTCGCGCACGGGGCCGGTTTCGAGCAACCGGTGGCGGGCGAAAAACGGGAAGCCCTGGTCGGGGGCGACGCGCGCGTAGGTGCCGTCGAGGACGGGCTTGGGCGTGCAACCGAACTCGCCGGCGTCGGTGCCGGCACCGCGTTTGTTGGGCGGGACGGACAGGAGCGTGAACGGTTCGGCGGCGCGGAGTTCGCGGGGGCCGTCGCCGGTGGCGAGCAGTTCGCGGCGCTGCTGCTTTTCGTAGAGCGAGGCGATGCCGCCCGGTGCGAGGGTGAGGCGGTAGAAGGCGTTTTCGAAAGTGGGGAGCAGGGAGAGGGGAGCAGGGAGCGGGGAGCGGGTGGTGGCGTGAACGCCGCCGGCCTGACTGGAACCTGCCTTCTGCACGTAGTAAGTCCGGTAGCCGAATGCCGGCACGTCTTTCGCGACGAAGACCAACTTGGCGCGGCGGGGCGTTGCCGGCGGTGCCGGCGCGTAGGCCTCGAACTCGTAGAGCCGCGCGTAGCGGTCGCCGTGCTGCGAGGGGCGGGTGATGAGGACGCGCAGGTGGCGGGTCTCGACGGCGGGGAACCGGTGCTCGCTGACGGCGGCGGTGTTGCCGGTGACGACCGCGAGGTCGCGCCACGGACCGCCGGCGGCGTCGGCGCACTGGATGCGGAAGTCGCGCGTGTTCGCGCTGTGCCCGTCGCCGCCTTCGTTCGCGCCCTCGTGGCGCAGGACGACGCGGGCGACGGCGCGGCGGGCACCGAGGTCAAGCGCGAGCCAGTGCGGACCGGCGAGACCGCCGTTCGCCTTGTTGCCGGCGGGCGTGCCGCCGGTGTCGGTGCCGGTGGACGGCGCGCTGTTCCACTTGTGCGAACGTTCGCGGCGCGAGCGCGGGTCGCGCACGCTCCACTTGCCGTCAACGACGGCGCCGGCGTCGTATTGGGCGTTGAAGCGCGAGGAGGCGGTGGCTTTGACGCCCGGCAGACGCGCGAGGTTTTCGGCGGCGGCGATGTCGGCGTCGCGCTCGTAGGCCTCGAACTCGTAGAGCCGCGCGGCGTCGTCGTTCGGGAGCGAGTTGGGCTTTTCGATGAGGACGCGCAGGTGGCGGGCGCGGGTCGGCGGGAAGCGGTGGGCGGTGTGCGCGGCGGTGTTGCCGGTGACGGGCGCGCAGAGGTCGCGCCACGGACCGCCGGCAGCGTCGGCGTATTGCAACCGGAAGTCGCGGGTGTTGAAGGCGGAGTGCGTCGCGGTGCGCGGCTCGCCGTTGAACGAGCCGACGGTGCCTTCGTGGCGCAGGACGATTTTGGAGATGACGCGCTCGCGGCCGAGGTCGAGCGCGAGCCAGTGCGGCGCGGTGCCGGCGGCGGCGGTGCCGGCGGTTGCGGCGGAATTCCACTTGTGAGATTCGCCGACTTCGGGGTGCGGGTTTTGCACCGACCAGCGACCGTCAATCGCCTTCGCCGGCGCGTAGTCGGCGGAGAACTGCGAGGAGGCGGTCGCGGTGGCGCCGGCTGTGGCGAGCGCGACATTGCGCTCCGTCGGCGCGTCAACGAAGGAGAGTTGCGCGGGGACGATTTCGCCGGCGGCGTCGGTGACGGTGAAGGGAGTGGTCAGTGGCCGGTGGTCATTCAACTCCACTTCCACCGGTGCGCTTCGCGCCCAAGAGAGCGTGTTGAAAACCACCACCGGTTCGCCGAGCGTCGGGCGCGTTTCGACGGCGCCGGCGATGCGGCGCAGCGCGTTGCCGAGGGTGCCGGCGGCGGTGTCGCGCGCGGCGACGACTTTTTGGTGGAAGACCTCGTCGGTGATGTGGCCGTTTTTTCCTCCGATGCCGTGGTCAATGTAGAGTTCGTCGAGCCACGCACGATTGAGGTCGGCGGTCGGATAGTTGCGGAAGGAACCGTCGTCGAGCGCGCCGGCGGCGAAGGCGTTGAACGCTTCGGCGGCGGGCAGCAGGCGGGCGGCCTCGCGGCGCAACGTCGTGGTGCGCTCGTGCGTCGGCCCGTGAATGTAGAGCCACGTGTCGGGACGCTCGCCGCGAACGACATTGAAGCGCGGGGCACCGCCGGCGGCACTGCCGGCGGCGGGTTTCACGGCGGCGTCGAAGAACTGGCGCATCGAGGCGTAGCGCATTTTGCCGAAGCGGGCGGCGGGACCGTTGGCGTCGCCGGCGGTGGCGTTCCACGCGGCGATGAGGGCGTCGAAGTTCGTCGGCCGCGAGAAGTCAGCGGAGTTGATGAACGGCAGGACGGGCGCGCGCAGGTCGCGGGCGGCGTCGGCGGCGCGCCACTCGGCTTTCTTGGCGACGGCGGCGACGGCCTTCGCGACGGGGCGGGCGTTGAGCAGGTGCTTGTCGTTGTCGTAGTGACCGGGCGTGTAGGCGATGACGCCGGAGCCGTCGGGCGAGAGCCACCGGTGAACCCCCTCGTGGTAGCGGCTGGTGAACAGGTAGGGCGCGCCGGCCTTGGCGAGGATTTGCTGCATCTGGAGCGCGCGCGCCGGCACGTCGGGATTGAACGCGACGATGGCGTCGGCGCCGGGGAAGTTTTTGCGAATCCAGCGGCGACCGAAATAGGTCTGCCGGACGAGTTCCTCGCCGGAGAGATAGGACTCGTAGGGCTGGTTGTAAGTGGCTCCGAATTCGAACCGCCCTTCGAGCATCCGCTTGTGAATCTCGTCGCGCCGCTCCGGATGTTTTTCGATGAACTCCATCAAGTGCAGCCCGCACTCCATCGCGAAACAGTAGTCGGGATTGGCGCGCATCATATCGAGTGCCGGCAGAATGTTTTTGTTGATTCGGAACTCGCGGCAGAACGCCGGCGTGTCCATCCACGCCGTGTCCTGATGCGACGAGGAGATGACGGCGACGTCTGCGAGGGAGCGGGGAACGGGGAGCGGGGAGCGGGGAGATAGTGCGGCACCGGCGGCGGCGAAAAACGCGGCACCGGCGGCGAGAGAGGGGAGAGAGAAGCGCATAACGCCAACGAGACACGCCGCCGCCGGCGGGGTTGCGGCGAGGGTGGCGGCGACGGGCGGTGCGCCAAGCCGCCACACACATGGAGCGCCGCATACATGGCGCCGCACACATGGAGCGCCACACACATGGAGCGCCGACTTTCAAGTCGGCTCGCCGGTGGTGCGGCGATAGCCGCCTTGCTTCTCTTTTTTAGAGTGGCGGCTACGCCGCATCTCCCCCAAGCCGACTTGAAAGTCGGCGCTCCCATCGCGCGCTCCCAACGGGAGCGGAACCGCTGCCGTCGCGCTTTGTCTCATGCGGCTCATTATGGCTCTTCCGCGTTTTCAGCGTTCCCCAATCTTCAAGGCGGCTTCGGCGGCGTTCGCCTTCGCCGCGTCCGGCGTCGCCGCCGGTGTCGCCGGCAGTGTCGCCGGCGGCGAATTTTCCGGCGCCGCCGGCGGTTCGTTCGGCTCGCTCTTTGCGCCGGTGGCGCGGGCGTATGACAACGCCATTGTGCCGGTGAACACGCCGGCGTCGGCGCGGCGGTTGATTGACGACCTCGTCAAGACGCACGGGGCGGCGGGGTATCCGAAGGGGGCGGAGTTTCTGCGGCGGCTCGACGCGCTGGAGCGCGAGGCGGCGGCGGTGAAGGATTTCGCGCCGGCGCCGGCGGAGCACAAGCCGCTGGTGACGGGGCATCCGGTCGGGCGGGTCGCCAAACTGCCGGTGGCGTTTCCGCCGGCGTTGCAGCCGAAACTCGACGCGCTCATTCGCGAGGCGGCGCTCGCCAATCCGATTCTCGATTTCGACAAAATCCTGTGCATCCGCCGCAAGCCGCAGGGCGGGCAGGTCGGGTTCATTTCGCTCAATTCCTACACGTCCGCCGACACGGTCACGAAGTACGGTTGGGACAACGAAATCGCGGTGTTGTCGAACCTGCGCTCGCCGGAGGGGCCGACGTTGACGCCGCTCTACCGGCACCCGAACAAGGCGTGTATTCGCGACCTCGATTTGCATTTCGACGCGGACAAGTTCCTGTTCTCGTCCATCAACGCCAAGGGGGCGTGGGCGATTTACGAGAAGAAGTTCGGCTCCGACACGGTGCGCGAACTCACGCCGACAGACCAGCCGGACGTGCAGTGGATTGACCCGTGCTACATCGCCGAGGACGGGAGCATTCTGGCGTTCTCGACCGCCGGCATTCAGGGTGTGCCGTGCGTCGGCGGCAGCGTGAAGGTCGCCGCGCTTTACCGCGTCACCGAGCAGCCCGGAAAGCCGCAGCCGAAGGTTCGCCAACTCACGTTCGAGCAGGATTCCGGCTGGCACCCGCGCGCGCTCAACGACGGGCGCGTGATGTATCTGCGTTGGCAATACACGGACACGCCGCACTACTTCGACCGGATGCTTTTCACGATGCACCCGGACGGTCGCCAGCAGAAGGCGCTCTGGGGCAGCGGCGCTTACTTCCCGACCGCGTTCAAGCATCCGCGCCCCGTGCCGTCGCACCCGTCGCTCGTGCTCGGCGTCGTCAGTGGTCACCACTCGCGCCCCGAAGTCGGCCGCCTGATGCTCGTGGACCCGCGGATGGGCACGCACTATCCGTTCCGCCACGACCCGGTCTCGAAGGAGTGGGGCAAGCCCGGCTCGCCCATCGAACTGTTCCCGCGCGTCTTCCCGAAAGAGGTCACCGGTTGTGTGCAGGAAATCCCCGGCTACGGGCGCGACGTCATCGGCAACATCTACGACAATCAGGGCGGCGACGCCTCCTACGCTTTCGCGACGCCCTATCCGCTCGACGAGAAATACTACCTCACCTCGATGCAGTATCGCGGCGGCCGCTGGGGGCTGTGGCTCGTGGATAAGTTCGACAATATGGTCAAACTCTACGACCTGCCCGACGCGAACCTCTTTGAACCGGTGCCGATCGTTAAACGCAAACGACCGCCGGTGCTGCCCGACCTCACCCAGCCCGACGCCACCGAGAGCGTCGTCACCGTCGCCAACATCTACCACGGCCGCGGCCTACCCGGCGTCCCCAAGGGCAAGGCGAAATACCTTCGCGTCATCGCCTACCACTTCTGCTATTGGAACAGCGGTGGACACCACAGCGTCGGCGAGCACAGCGGTTGGGACATCAAACGCATCCTCGGCACCGTGCCCATCGAGGCGGACGGCTCCGTGTCGTTCAAAATTCCCGCCAACACGCCCGTCGCCTTCCAACTGCTCGACAAGGACGGCGCCGCCATCCAGATAATGCAGTCGTGGACAATCGCGATGCCCGGCGAGGACGTCTCCTGCACCGGTTGCCACGAACCGGAACTCGAAAGCCCCATCGGCCGCCCCTCCGCGCTCGCCCTCAAAAAGGCGCCACGCACCCTCGAACAGTGGCACGGCGGCAACGTGCCGTTCGCCTTTGAAACGCAAATCCAGCCCCTGCTCGACCGCAACTGCATCGGCTGCCACAACGACACCAACGCCAAAGCCGTCAAAGGCCTCATCTCCTTCACCCCGAAAAACACCGGCGCCGAACGCGGCGGCGCGTGGAACGGCGACACCGCCTACCGCGCCCTCCACCCGTATGTCCGCCGCCCCGGACCGGAGAGTTACATCGAAACCAAAAAACCCTACGAGTGGCACGTCTCCACAAGCGAACTCATCCAACGCCTCCGGCGCGGACACCATAACGTCAAACTCTCCGACCAAGATTGGAAAACACTCTACGCTTGGATTGACCTCAACGCCCCCTATCGCGGCGCGTGGGGACGACCCGAATGGGAAAAACGCCGCCTCGAATTGCAGGCCTGCTACGACGGCAACCTCTACAACCCCGAAGAAGCCCACCGGCAGGCACTCGCCGCCGCCAAGAAAATCCGCGACGAAGGCAAAAACATTATGCCGTTCGTGAAACTCGAACCACTCGCCGGCGCCACCGGCGGCACCACCGGCAGTGCCACCGGCAGCAACGCCGGCAACGCCACCGGTGCCGCGCCCACGGTCCCCACGCAACCCGTGCGCATCGCCGGCAACGCGCCCGCCGCCGCCGCCCCCGCGCCCGCCGCGCTCCGCATCACCGTCCAAGCCCCGCCGACGAACCTCCCCGAAACACTCACCGTCGCCGGCATCAAATTCCGCCTCATCCCCGCCGGTGCCTATCCCATCGGCAGTGACGACGGATTCCCCGACGAACGCCCGCGCGCCCGCGTCGAAATCCGCAAACCCTACTACATCGCCGAGACCGAAATCACCAACGAGCAATACGCCGCCTTCGACCCCGCGCACGACACCGGCTACGAAAACGAAACCGGCAAAGACCACCCCACCCCCGGCTACATCGCCAACCACCCCAAACAACCCGTCGCCCGCGTCTCGTGGAACGAAGCCAACGACTACTGCCGGTGGCTCTCCCAAAAAACCGGACGCAAAATCACCCTCCCCACCGAAGCCCAATGGGAATGGGCCGCCCGCGCCGGAACAGACACACCGTTCTACTACGGCGACCGCGACACCAACTTCATCCCCTACGCAAACCTCGCCGACGCCGGACTGCGCCGCAGCGGCGGCGGCTTCTGGGGCGGCTCGCGACTCCTCCCACGAACCCCCTTCCCCAAGGACTACCCGTTCCCCCTGCGCGACGAACGCTTCGGCGAAGACAAATGGCTCACCGTTGACTACGTCGGTCAATACAAGCCCAACGCTTGGGGACTCTACGACACCATCGGCAACGTCTGGGAATGGACACGCACCGACTACCGCCCCTATCCCTACTCCGACACCGACGGCCGCAACGCCGGCGACCCCGCGACCCTCAAAGTCGTCCGCGGCGGCTCCCACGCCGACCGCCCCAAAGTCATCAGTGCCGCCGTCCGCCTCCCCTACGAACCCTTCCAAAAAGTCCACAACGTCGGCCTGCGCCCAATTCTGGAAATCGAGTGACGCCCGTCACCGGCAACGGGAAGCGCGGGTCTGCATCGGGAGCGCCGTCGGGAGTGCCGTCGGGAGCGCCGACTTTCAAGTCGGCTCGGCAGTGGTGCGGCGATAGCCGCCTTGCTTCTCTAAAAAGAGTGGCGGCTACCGCCGCATGGAAGGGCGAGCCGACTTGAAAGTCGGTGCTCCATGTGCGGCGCTCCATGTGCGCTCCATGTGAGTATCGGCTTGGCGTGTGGCGATTGGGAGCGCGCCACTGCAAACACACCACGGCGAGCCCCGTCCGACCTCTCACGCCTTCATGATTTCGGTGAGCAGATTGAGTTTCGGCGGCGAAGCATCACCGGCACCGCCGCTACCGCCACGACCTCCGCCACCGCCGCTGCGGGCGGGCGCGGTTTGCGGCGGGACGACGGGAACGTCGTGTCCGAGCGGGTGCGGCAGGACGCCGTTGGGGTCGATGCCGAGGGCGCGGTAGATGCTGCCGGTGAGGTCGCCCGGCGCGATGGGGCGCGTGATGACGCGCGCGCCGGTCTCGTCGGTTTCACCGACGATTTGACCGCCGGCAAAGCCGCCGCCGGCGATGAGCCACGAGAACGCCGCGCCGAAGTGGTTGCGTCCGCCGTTCCACGGGGGAGCCATCTGGAAGCGCGGCGTGCGTCCGAACTCGCCGCCGCAGGTGACGATTGTGCTCGCGAGCAGGCCGCGCTGGGCGAGGTCGGCGAGCAGCGCGGCGAGGGCGCGGTCGAGCGCGGGCGCGGTGCGTTTGTAGGTGTCGGCTTGGTTGCGGTGCGTGTCCCAGCCACCCATGTTGACGGTGACGTAGGCGACGCCGTGCTCGACGAGGCGGCGCGCTTGGAGACAGGCGCGGCCGACGCCGGTGTTGCCGTAGAGTTCGCGGGTTTGCTCGGTTTCGCGGGAGATGTCGAACGCGGCGCGGCTTTTGCCGAGCACCATTTCGCGCGCTTGGTCGCGGAAGAAGTCGTCCTCCTCGAAGAACGCCTTTTCGGAGGCGCCCAGCGCGTCGAGGTCGGCGAGCAACGCGGCACGTGTTTCGAGCCGCCGGCGTTCGGCGTCGCTGGGGGCTTCGGCGAGACCGCCCGGCACGAACGTTCGGTATTTCGGGCCGAGGAAGCCCGCCTCGGAGAAGCGTCCGAGCGCGCCCGGCACAGTGATGTAGGGCGGCAACAGGCGGTCTTTGAGCGCGCCCTGCTCCTCCAATTTTCGGGCGACGACGGCGCCGACGGCGGGATAGACGATGTCGCCGCCGGTGAGCGTTCCGGTCTGCATCATGTAGGTCGCGGTCTCGTGGCCGTTGTTGTTGTGGCGCATTCCGCGCAGGAGCGAAAACTTGTCGGCGTGGCGCGCGGTGAGTGGGAAGAGTTCGTTGACAAGAACGCCGTCAACATTGGTGCCGATTGCCTTGCGCCACGGACCGGTGAAATCGGCACCGGCGGCGGGCTTCGGGTCGAAGGTGTCGAGGTGCGACGGACCGCCGGAGAGGAAGATTTGGATGACGGATTTGGCGGTGGCGGCGCGGGCGTTCCGTGGCGCGGCGCGAAGCCACGGCGGCAGGAATTGGGCGAGGGCGGCGGCACCGACGGTGACGGCTCCGGCGCGCAAAAAATCGCGGCGCGTTTGCAGAGCGAACGCACGCCGCGCGGCACCCTCGGCGGCGTGTTCGGCGGCGTTGCAGAGCGGGTCGGAGCAAACGTCGCCACCGGCGGCGGCACCACCGGCGGCGGCATTTTCGGCGGCGTCACCGTCACGAGAGTCGATTTGGAAAGCGTTTCGGGAATACATGAGAGAGGAAGGATGAAGGTTGAAGGATGAAGGATGAAGGAAGCATGCGGGAAACACCGCCGGTGGGGGAGGAAGGATGAAGGTTGAAGGATGAGGGATAAAAGCGGCGTGCGAGATGAAGGCGGCATGCGGGAAACACCGGCGGCGCGGGGAAGTTCGGGACAAGTTTTGCAGTTGCGCGGGGCGGCGGCGGCGGCGGTAATCGGCGACCGCATGGGCGACATCGAGCGATACCGTCAGGAGATAGACCGCGTTGACCGCGAGATTATCCGGCTCCTTCAGGAACGTCAGGAAATCGCGTTGCGCATTGGTGCCGCCAAGCGCGCCACCGGTGACGGTTCCTACGCGCCCGCCCGCGAGGAGGCGCTTCTGGCGAAGTTGGAGACGCTGGCGCCGCCGGCGTTGCCGCGCACGGGGCTGCGCGCGGTTTACCGCGAAATCATCTCGATGTCGGTCGGCTCGCAGATGGGGCTGCCGGTGGCGTATCTCGGTCCCGAAGGCACTTACACGCAGCAAGCGGCGCGCAAAAATTTCGGCTCCAGCGTGCCGCTCGCGCCCATGCGCTCGATACCCGACGTGTTCGCATCCGTGCAGCGCGGCGAGGCCGCTTACGGCGTCATCCCGATTGAGAACTCGACCGAGGGCGCCGTGGTGCACTCGCTCGACATGCTCGCGGAGTCCGACCTGAAAATCGTCGCGCAGATTTATTTGAGCGTGGAGTTGTGCCTGCTCGGACGGTGCGAGTTGGGCGCGGCGCGGCGCGTGCTCTCGAAGGACATCGCGCTGGCGCAATGCCGCTCGTGGCTGCAACGCAACCTGCCGGAGGCGGAGCAGACGCCCGTCGAGAGCACCGCCGCCGCCGTGCGCCTCGCCGCCGAAGCGCGGCCGGAGGAGGGCACCACAGCCGTCGCCGCCGCCGCCGCCGCCTCGCTCTACGACGTGCCGGTGCTCGCGCAAGGCATTCAGGACCGGCAGGACAACGTGACGCGCTTCCTCGTCATCGGGGCGCGCGCGAACCCGCCGGGCTGCGCGTTGGAGGAGAAGACGAGTTTGGTTCTCTCGCTCAAACACGAGCCCGGCTCGCTGCAAAAGGCGCTTCAACCGATTTCCGCGCACGGGCTGAACCTGACGCGCATCGAGTCGCGCCCCAACCGGCGGCGCGCGTGGGAATACCTGTTCTTTTTGGACGTCATCGGGCACTGGGAGGACTCGGCGATGCAGGCGGCGTTGCGCGACCTCGGCGAACACTGCCACTTCGTCAAGTGGCTCGGCAGTTACCCGAACACCTCCGGCGGCTCGTCGCCGGTGACGCCCCCGAACGCGGCGTAGCGCCGCCGGTGCCGGTGCCGGTGCCGTTCCCGTTGCCGCTGGTGCCGCCGGTGCCGTCCGTCACCGGTTCATGAACGCGCTGCCCGGGCGCGGGGATTTCAGCCCGTTCGCCTCGCAACCGAAGTTGCGCGCGTTGTCGTTCGACCAGCGCAGGGTCGCGCCGCGCTTGAGGGCGAGTTCCTCCGGCGTGAGCGGCGCGAGGCGGAACACCGGCAGCGGTGCCGCCATGTCCGGCTCGGCGGCGGAGTTCTTCGCCTTCTCCTGAATGAGCACCGACGCCGAGAACAGTCCGCCGTAGGCCTCGGCGATGACGATTTCGACGTGGTAGCGCGTCCCCTTGCGCATCTCGAACCAACTACCGCAGTAGCGTCCGACGCCGCCGAGCGCCGGCAGTCGTCCGTTGGCGGCGTAGGCGACCTTCGGCACCCAGTCGCGCTCCATCTTGAACCACGTCTGCATGCCGCCCTGCGTCCACGGTCCCCAGAAGCGCACCTTGCCGTCAACGCGCACCAACAGCGCGTCGTCGCCGAGGCCGGCGAAGCGGAACGTTCCCGTCTCCGGCGGCGTAATCCAGCCCTCGTAGTGCGCGAGCCAGCCCGGTGCCTGAATCTCTTTTTCGCACTCGAACGCCTTCGTGGCGTTGCCGGCGGCGACAGGCGGGATGAGTAGGTGCGAGGCGTAGAGACGTTGCTTCGCGGCAAAATATTTTTCGTCGAGGAACGCCTTTCCGCGCTTCGCGAAACCGGCGTAGGCGGCGCGCATTTCCGCGATGCGCAGCCCTTGGTTGTTGAAGGCGTAGAGCACCTTGCCGGAACGGTTTTTCTTCAAGTCGTAGAGCGTGCCGGTGAGTTGGTTCGCGCCCGCGCGGGTCACGCCGAAGAGCGACACCATGTTGCGTCCGCCGCCGCGACCGACGCCGATTCCGCCGCCTTCGCCGCCACCGGCACCGCCGCCGAGACCTTTCGACGCCGCGCCGAGCGGGTTGCCGTCGGCGAGCGCCGCCATGTTCATGCTCGGCATCTCCGGTAGCGAGACGCTCGTCGCCGCGCCCTTGACGAGCAGTTTGTTCGGCGAGCGCACCTGCGAGCGCGCGTGCTTGGGTTTGATGCGGTGCTCGTTCATCGAGACCGTCGCGCCGTTGTTTCCGCCGCCGGCACCGGTGGTGAACTTGTCCGGCTCCGGCGCGATGACGAACCGCTGCACAATCCAAATCAGCGCGAGGATGAGAAGGACCGCGTGCAACCCTGCCGAGATGATGAACCCTTCGCCACCGAACCGCCGCCAGAACCGCTGGAAGGGCGACGGCGGCTTCAAATCCTCCGGCGCGACAAAACTGCCAGCGGCACCGCCGGCGACGCTACCGGCGGGGAAAAATTGCTGCGCGTCGGGCACCGTTTCGACTGCCGGCGCGGACATCGGCGGTGGCACCGGCAACGGCACGGATACGGGCATCGAAACCGGCGCGGAGACGGGCGCGGACGATGGCGGCGGCGGCGGAAACGGTAGCGGGACCGGTGGCGTTGGCGGTTGCGCTGGTAGCGGTGGTGCCGCCGGTGGTGCCGGCATTGGCACGAACACCGGCACATACACGACCGTCGGTTGCGGTGCCGGTGATGGCGGTGGCGGCGGCGGTGTTGGCGGAAGCGGCGGCGGAAAGTTTGGCGTTTGCGGGGTCATGGGGAGCGCGAGTGCTTGCAGAAGACACCACGCGCCGGCGTTGGTTTTGTTAGAAACCCAAAACTGCCCCCCTTCGCCTCACCGCGTCGCGTCCATCACACCGCGGAAATAGCCGATGCTCTCGGCGATTCCCAGCAGCGGGTCCTTCATGTCCTTCTCGTATTCGAGCGAGCAAACGCCGGTGTAGCCGACTTTGCGCAACGCGCGCACAAACGCCGGAAAATCAATCTTCCCGCGCGGCAACTCGATGCCCCGCCCCGCTTTGCTGGCGGCGGTGACGTTTTTGATGTGGATGTCGTGAATGCGCGGCGCGTATTTGAGCACCGCCGCCACGGGGTCGCGCCCGTCGCGCAACTCGTGCCCGATGTCGAGGCACAGCCCGAGGCGCGGGTCGGCGTCGCCAATGAGTTCGATGCCGCTCTCCGCGTTCGGGAACAGTTCCGGCATGTCCGGCCCGTGGTTGTGAATCGCGTAGCGGATGTCGTAGTCGGCGACCAACTTGCCCGCGAGTTTCACAAGTTTCGCCGAGGCGCGGCGCTTCTTGTTCGGACCGATTTCGCACGGCACGCCGACGAGCAGTTTCACCCCGACACGCTTCGCATACTCGAAGTTCGCGCGCAGTTTCTTTTCGCTGTCCACGTAAATCGGTCCGACGGCGTAGCCGGTGACACCGGCGGCGGCGCACCTCGCGTGGAACGCTTCGATTTGCTCCGGCGCACTGTTGAGCGGCAGGTGGAAGTCCTTGATGCACAGGTAATGCACGTCCACGCGGCGCAGCATTTCGAGCGTCTTTTCGAGTTTGAAATGGACGAACGTGTAGCCCGCCGCGCCAAGCCGGAAGGAGTCCGCGACGCCTTTGGCACCAACGATTTGCGCCGGCACCAGCGCACCGGAGCCACTGCCGGCACCACCGGTGGCGGCACCGTTGCCGGCGGCGTTGGCGTTGCCGGTGAAAGCGAAATTGGCGGCGGCACCGGCGAGCAGGGCGGGCGTGACGGTCGCGGCGACGCCGAGACCGGTCTGTTTGAAAAACGAGCGACGGGTGAGCATGGTTCCGCGCAGACACCCCCCGCCGGCAACGGTTCCGGTTCACGACATGATTATCACCGGTGCCAGAAGCCGCGGGTGTCTATGAGCGTTTTGCCGGCAAGGGCGGCGGGCTGCACGGCGCGGAATGCCGCGTGGTCAACGAGGAGCAGAACGATGTCGGCGCGGGCGAGCGCGTTTTCAAGCGCGGCGAGTTCGACGCCGCCGGCGGCGAGTTTCGCCGGCAACGCGCGAATGTGCGGTTCGACAGCGAGCAGTTGGAGCGGCTTTTCACCGCCGGCGGCAGTGTGTTTCGCAAGTTCGTTGACGATTTCGACGGCTGGGCTTTCGCGCAAATCATCCACATTGGCTTTGAAGGCGAGACCGAGCGCGGCGACGGTGACTTTTTTGCCGGCACCGCCGGTGGCGTTGCCGGCACCGCCGGTGATTTTACCGGCGGCTTCGAGCACCTGCGCAATCACGTGGTGCGGTTTGGCGTCGTTCACTTCGCGGGCGGTGCGGATGAGGCGCGCTTGCTCCGGCGCGGCGTCCACGATGAACCACGGGTCAACGGCGATGCAGTGACCGCCGACGCCGGGACCGGGCTGCAAGATTTTCACGCGCGGGTGCCGGTTTGCGAGCGCGATGAGTTCCCAGACGTCAACGCCGGTGCGCTCGCACACGAGGGAAAGTTCGTTTGCGAAGGCGATGTTGACGTCGCGGAATGCGTTTTCGGTGAGTTTTGCGAGTTCTGCGGTTCGTGCGTCGGTCGCGAAGATTTCGGCGGTGCAGAACGTCGCGTAGAGTTGGCGGGCGCGCTCCGCTGCCGGTGGCGTGAGGCCGCCGGCGATGCGGTCGTTGCTGACGAGTTCGCGCAGCATCTGGCCGGGCAGGATGCGTTCGGGGCAGTGCGCGAAGAGCAGGTCGCGCGTGGCGTCGAGCGGGCTGCCGGCGCGGCGCAACTCGTCGGCGAGCCAGTCGCGGACGCGCTCGGTTGTGCCGACGGGGCTGGTGCTTTCGAGGATGACGAGGTTGCCGGCGGCGACCACCGGCGCGAGCGAGCGCGCGGCGGCTTCGACGTAGGAGAGGTCGGGCGTCTTGCGGCCGTCGCCGGCGGTGTTGAAGGGCGTCGGCACGGCGATGATGAAGGCACCGGCGGGCTGCGGGGTGCCGGCGGCGCGGAGGTTTCCGCTTTGGACGGCGGCGCGGACGAGCACGTCGAGGTCTGGCTCTTCGATGTGGATTTTGCCGTGGTTGATGGTGTCAACGACGGCGGGCACGACGTCCACGCCGAGCACCCGTTTTCCTTTGGTTGCGAAGATGGAGGCGGTTGGCAGTCCGATGTAGCCGAGACCGAGGACGCAGATGTCGAATGGCATGGTGAGTTGTGATAAAGGAAGAGTGTGATTAACAACCGACGATGTTAACTTCGTCAGTGCGGTTTTGCTTTGTTGTATTGATAACTTCCCACGTAAGCCGACTTTCCCACGGGGTCGATTTCGCGGTTGATCTGCGGTCGAAGATAATGAGGAAGCAAGGAATGTTTTCGCCAAGGCGGTCGCGGTATTTAAGGATTTGTTCGAGTCCTTCTTCTCGAATTGTTTCCGGCGAGTCGTTATCGCGAAGAAGTTTTATTTCAATGATGTTTTTCTCACCTTTGTATTCGACGAGCAAATCCATCCTGCCACTGCCGGAGGCGCATTCGCGTTCGATATAACCGCCGCCGTTTGTGACGCGCTGCAAAAACGCCATCAACAAAAGGTG
>JAISSQ010000034.1 GCA_031273045.1 Puniceicoccales bacterium | reverse complement strand
CGAGCGGCTTGCCCGTGGCGGCCTCGATGCCCTTTCGCCACGCGGCGTAATTCGCGGCGCGGTCGCCGGCGGGTGCCGGCGCGGCGTAAGCGAGTTTGGTGAAGTCAACGTTTTTCATGTGGTCGTTGGAGATGCGGAAAACAGTTCGTGCGGAAAGAAAAGTCGCGCAGGTTGTAGCCGGACGCCGCCGGCGCAAGGCGGAAAGCGGCGAGGGCGCGAGGGGAGCGCGGGGCGGTGATATGGAGCGCCGACTTTCAAGTCGGCTTGGGGGAGGTGCGGCGTAGCCGCCTTGCCTTCTCTAATAAAAGAGTGGCGGCTGCGCCGCAGGGAGTGGCCGAGCCGCCGTGACAGTCGGCGCTCCCAGTGGCGGCGCGGTGGTCTTCTCTAAAAAAGAGTGGCGGCTGCGCCGCATGGAGTGGGCGAGCCGACTTGAAAGTCGGCGCTCCCGGGGGTGGGGGCTTTGGGGTGAAACCTTGCTTGTCACGGGGCGGGGAAGTGGCATTTTGCGGCGGTGGCGGAGTTGCGTCTCCAACGCTTTCCGCACGTTGTTCCTTTTTTCGCCATCCTCGTTCCCGACACACCCGCCTCCCCCCACTTTCCTCCTCTCTCCCATCGCCATGCTGCGCCGCAACACCTCCCCGAACCCTGTCTCCAACGGGCGCGAAAGCGTCCCCGCCAACACCGCGCCGTCCCGCCTTGGGGCGTTTTCCCGAAGCGGGGCGTCTTCGCGCCGCGGGGCGTCCGCCCGAAGCGGGGCGCGGCGGTGGCTCGCGGCGGCCGCGACGCTTGCCGGTGCCGGCGTTGTCGCCGGTCTTGGCGGCGGGGGCATTGGCGGCGGCTTCGGCGTTGACGGCGGCACCATCGGCGGCGGTGCCGGCGTTGGCGGCTTGGGTGCGCTCTTGGCGCCGGAGGCGTCCGCGACGGTCTATTCGCTCAATGTCAACTTCGGCACGACGCGGGTGACGCTCGATGGCGCCGGTGCTTACAAGGTGCCCGCCGCTGCGTGGAACCAGACCGGTCAGAACAGCGGGTTCGACGCCAACTCCGGCACCACGACGCTCTCGCTTTACAACCACTCGACGGGGCAGATGGTGCCGCTGACTTCCACGACGCTCACGTGGGCGGCGAACGGTCGTTATGCCTCCGCGAACACCACCACCGCCAACGGGCAACTCACCGGCAGCGGTCTGGAAGGGCAGGGCGGCGGCGGTCTGGCGTGGGCGCGGGTGAACAATCTCGCCGATGCGTTTTCCGGTTTGCTCACCGGCGAGGTTTCCAGCTCCGGCGATACCTACGCCGCCAATTACCGGACGGCCGCGCAGCGGGCTGCCGCGCAAACGCTCACGCTCTACCTCATCTCCGGCAACAACAACGCCGCCACGACCCGCTTCATGGCCTACAACCTCTCGACCTCCGAGACGGTGCGCCGAATCTGGATTGCGCCCACCACCGGCGGAACAATCGAGGTGGCGGACATGGGGTCAACCACTTGCTGGACTTACCGCTCCGACGCCGAGCGCACCGGCCTCGCCTCCTCCGCCGCCGCCGACCTCGTCGAGGGCATCGGCGGCTCCTACCTCGAATACGACCTGCTCGCGAACTGGTCGCGAATCTTCACCGACGGCACGAACTTCGCCATGCGGCAGGACATGGGAAACCAGAACTGCTACGAGACCGACGTCCCCGCGTTCCAAATCGTCTATTACGACGGCGAATACCTCGGCGGCGTGTTCGTGGACAAGCGCGCCGGCGACCGCCGGTGGTCGGACTCGGGGCTGTATCACGAGAACTCCGGCGGAACGAACTCCGCGTGGGTGAACGGCTCGTCGGTTGCCGTGTTCGACCTGCCGACGGCGGCGTCCGAGGCGAACGTGACCCTCGACGCGAATGTGCGCGCCGACGGCATCTGGGTCGCCAAGGGAATCGTCCGCCTCGTCCCCGAAACGGCGACGCCCGCCGGCGCGCCGCTCGCCGCCGCCGCCGGTGGTGGTGACGGCTCCGTCGCGCCCCTTGCCGCGCCGTCGGGCGACTACACGCTGACCGTCGCCAACGCCCGCGTTGACGCCGGCGCGTTGCTCGACTTGTCGGCGGTGCGCGTGCTCGGCCTCACGAGCGCCGAGAACAACGGCGAACTCGTCCTCTCCGGCATCGTCTCGCTCACCGAATACATCGGCACCGGCGTGCTGCGCCTTGCCGGCGCGGAGACGCGCGTCTCCTACGACGCCTCGGCCGGCTCGGCGGTGACGCTCGCCATCACCGGACTCGCCGGCGAGGGCGCGCTCACCCGCAACGTCACCGGAAACCTCACGCTCCAACTCGGCGCCGGCGCCGCCGCCGGTGACGTCACCACCTTCGACGGCCGCCTGCTCAACAACGGCACCTCCGCCACCATCACCCTCGAAAAACACGGCCCCGGCACAATCGTCCTCACCGGCGCCGCCGGCGCCTCGACCATCAGCCGCGTGAACATCGCCGAGGGCGTCCTCGAACTCAAAACCGTGAACGCCATCGGCAGCGGCACGCTGGGGCGCGGCGTGGACATCTACGCCCTCACCGGCGCGCCGGACAAAACCCTGCGCTACAGCGGCGTCTCGACGACCGAGAAGATTGGCACGCTCGACCTCGCCGCCGCCGGCAACGACGTCCGGCTGACCATTGACATCGCCGCCGGCCGCATCCTGTCCATTGACAAAATCAACGCGAACAAGAGCAGCGAGGCGAACTCCGGCAAACTCACCAAGACCGGCGCCGGCACACTGCGCTTCACCAGCGACGGCAACACCTACAACGACGGCCTCATCATCTACATGGAGGAAGGCGTCCTCTCGCTCGCCAAGCCCGCCTCGCAGGGCACCCCGTGCGCCGTCACGTGGCTCTACCACAACGGCGGCCTCGTCACCTTCGAGACCGGCTCCTCTCCGAAGCAAATCTGGGCGAATTACACGATGAGCGCGAACGGCCCCGACCGCGCCGCCATCCTCAACACGAACGGCCTCGACGTCGTTCAGGGCACCGCGCTCAACTTTTACGGCTTCCAAGGCATCATCACGAACACCAACCCGCTTGCGGACAGCGTCGGCACGGGACTGGTCGAGACGAGCGCCGGCAGCGGCACCTACACGCCCACCGCCGCCGCCATCGCCGCCACCGCCGCCACGCGCGGCTCAATCAAAGTCGCCGCGTTCACGAAGACCGCCGGCAGCGGAATGCTCACGCTCCACGGCGTCGAACTGCTCACCGCCTCCGGCGACATCACCCTCGAAGGCGGCATTTTCCATTTGGAGCCGGACGCGCGCGGGCACACCGCGCTCCTGCACCCGACCTCCTCGCTGATTTGGAAAGGTGGCACCGTCGGCGGCACCGGCGAAATCAACGGCTGGTTCGGCAACAACTCCACCGCCGCTGCGAACTTCGGCGGCTACACCATTTGGGAGCGCACGGACGACAGCGTCTATGACCCCGTCACCGGCACCTACACGAACACCGTCGAAGTCCCCGTCACCGGCACCATCGTCCTGACGAAAAAGTGCGCCGGCGAAAGCGGGCACACCTTCGCGAACAACATCAACGTCTATGCCGGACAGACGCTCCAACTCGCGCTCCAAGGCACCGCCTCCGGCGACCTCGGCGGCAACAACGCCGCCACCGCTCCGCTGCTCCTCGAAGGCGCGAAGACCGTCGTCACCAGCACCGGCAGTTACCCCGTTTCCGCCGCGCGCCTCGTCGTCGAGAACACCGCCGGCATCACGACCGCCCGCCCCGTCACCGGCGCCGGCGAAATCGTCCTCTCCGGCGGCAACGCCACGTTCCAGAACACCGTCACCGTCTCCGTTCTCACCGTCAACGCCGGCCGCACATTCACCGCCGACGCGCTTTACGCGGACAGCGTCGTCCTCGCCGAGGCGTCCTCGCGACTCGTCCTCGCCGCGCGCACGAACGCCCCCGACGCCGGCGCCATCGGCTCCATCCGCGCCGCCGCCGGCAGCACGGTTGACATCGGCGGCACCACCTCCTCGCCCGCGCGTTCGCTCGCCGTCAGCGACGGCAACCTCTTCTTCGGCGCGTTCACCGGCGGTGGCGCCCTCGTGAAGGAGACCGCCGGCGAGTTCTCGCTCTACGCCACGCAGTTGCACACCGGCGGCACGACCGTCAAAGAGGGCACGCTCACGCTCTACTTCGCCACCGCGCAGTCCCCCGCCAGCAACATCCTGCCCGCCTCGACCGCGCTCACCCTCGCCGGCGGCGAACTGAAAATCATCCCCAGCCGCGACACCTCCGGCACCATCCAGACCTTCGCCAGCACCGCCACCACCGGTGACGCCGTCATCTTGCTCGACAACACGCCCGGCGGCGGCGTGGACGCCACGCAGCCCTACGGCGGCGCCGCCATCGCGAACGTCCAACTCGGCGTCATCAAGCCCGGCGCCGGCACGCTCACCCTGCTCGGCAGCGACATCTCCGTCACCGGCGGCGGCGCGCCCGTCGCCGGCGCGGTCTCGTTCTACGGCACCGGCTACGGGTTCAACCCCGCCACGGACAACGCCGGAAACCGCCGCCTGCCCGGCACGCGCATCGAAGTCAACGGCGTCTCCTCGTGGGCCGCCGTCTATACCTCCGCCGGCAACAACTACATCGTCCCGTGGCAGGGTCTCTACACCAACATCAACGTCCGCGGCGGCGACATCCCCGCCTCCTACGGCACCGTGGACGTCAACATCATCTATGGCGGCAGCGCGTCCGTCCCCGCCGTCACCCTCGCCACCGGCACTGCCGGCGACATCAACGTCGCCTCCCTCACCTACTCCGCCGCGCCCGGTGACGCGAACGGCGGCGGCGTCGTCCAGTTCGCCGCCGGACAGCGGCTCGTCGTCGCCACCGGTGACGTCAGCATCGCCGCCGCCGGCGGCTCGTTGCTGCTCGGCGCGGAGAGCGCGCTCGCCATCCCCGGCGGCGCCCCGACCGCCCTCACCGGCGCCGTCCCCGGAACCATCACCGCCGGCGCGGACGGCGGCTACTTCCTGCGCTTCTCGAACTTCGCCACCGCCGACGCCTCGCGCCTCGTCGTGTTCAGCGCAATCGCGGACAACGGCGCGAACGCCGTCGGCGTGGGCGTCACCGGCGACGTCGTCCTCGCCGGCACCAACACTTACACCGGCGGCACCAGCATCGCGGAAGGCGCCACGCTGCGCCTCGGCTCGCCCGACACTTCCGGCGTCCCCGCCGCCGCCTACCTCGCCAGCGGCTCGGCGAACGTCTTCACCGGCGACGGCATCACCGGCGCCACGGGCGTCACCTACGCCACTTACACCGGCGCGCTGAACAACTCCGGCGTCCTCGAAGTCGCCACCGGTGCCGTGCAGACCCTCGCCGCGCCGAGCGGAACGACCGTCACTTACACCGGCGCCATCGCGCTCGACACCGACCCGAACGACCGCATCGCCGGCCTGCGCTTCGGCGTCGCCGGCGCCGCGAACACCCGCGTCAACGCGAACGTCACCCTCTCCGGTCGCGGCATCATCGCCTACTCGTTCGAGGGCGCGAACACGTCGGCGCAAATCTGGGTCGGCGGCAGCGAGAGCAACACGAACACCGGCGGCGTGCGCCTCATCGGCCACACCGCCGCGTGGGCGGGCATCGGCGGCCTCGTCCTCGCCAAGACCGGCGGCGCCGTCGCCATCCCCGCCGGCACCACGCTGACGCACACCGGACCGGACGCCTCCCTCTCCACCGCCAGCACCGTCCTGCGCTTCGCCTACGACAACCAGTTCGGCTACGACCCCGTCACCGGCGCCGGCGTCGTCATCCGCGACGAGGCGACCAACGGCGGCGGCCTCGTCATCGCCCTCAACGGCACCACGCAGACCGTCCAAGGGTTGCAGAACGACACCACCGGCGGCTCCGCGCGCATCTGGAATCAGGACACCACGACCGCCATCAACCCCGAAACCACGGCGCGCACCGCCGGCACGCTCATCATCGCCCCGCTCGCGACCGACCCCGAATGGGTCTGGGCTTACTCCATCCGCGACGCTTGGGACGGCACCGCGCACACGCTCCCGCTCAACATCGTCAAGGACGGCGAAGGCACCCAAATCTTCAAGATGTCCGACACCAACGGCGCCACCGGCACGCTGACCGTCAACGCCGGCCTGCTGGAAATCCGCGCCACCACCGCCTCCTCCGCCGCCTACTACGCGAACACCTACCAACTCAACGGCGGCACGTTGCGCATCACCGGCGTCACCGGCACCAACATCACCAACGCCATCAACGGCAAGGCGTTCGTCCTCAACGGCGGCTCGCTCGAAATCATTGACGCCGGCAACCCCAACCGCACCGGCCTCTCCTTCACCGGCACCGGCAACATCCTGCTCAAGAGCACCACCGTCACCGCCGCCGTCGGCAACACCAGCAACGCCGGCTACACCGGCGGCGTCTCCTACCAAGTGCTGCCCTTCGTCGGCGGCGTCATCTCGCTCGGTCGCGGCTCGGTCTTCGAGGTCGAGAGCGGCGCGTTCACGCACAGCAACAGCGACGGCAGCATTGACTTCACCGGCAACGCGGCGGAACTGCGCCTCGGCGCGCTCGCCCGCTACGACATTCGCGGCGTCGTCCTCCTCAACACCACCGAGGGACCCATCTGGGGCGGCCTCTCCGGCGCCGGCGTCGTCGTCAACCAGCGCGACGGTCTGCGCACGCTCGTCCTCGGCGAAGGCAGCGAGGCGGGCGACACCTACGATTTCTCCGGCACACTCACGACGACCAACACCGCCTACGACGGCGGCACGCTCGGCGCCGGCGACCAACTCGCCGTCCGCAAGATTGGTGAAGGCACGCAGATTTTCTCCGGTTACGGCGCGACGAAGACCAACAACACCAGCACCGGCGTCGCCACCGGCGGCGGCTTCGCGCCGCAACTGCTCACGATTGACGGCGGCGTCGTCCAGTTCGGCAACGGCGTGAGCGACGCCGACCTGTTCGTCGGCTCAGTGAAACTCGGCGGCGTCGTCGTCAACGCCGCCGGCAAACTCGCCGTCGAACTCGTCTCGAACAAGACGTGGGACGCCGCCATCCCCGTCAGCGGCACCGGCGCGTTCGAGAAACTCGGCGTCGCCACCACGCTCACCCTCGGCAGCGAGGTTCCGTTCGCGGGGCACACCGGCGACGTCCTCGTCACCGGCGGCACGCTCTCGCTGGACACCGCGCTCGGCGTGAACGCCGCCGTCCAGAGCGCGCTCGCCGCGAACGCCGTGCGCGTCGGCAACCTCGGCATCCTCAACGTCGCCAACGCCGCCCGCCCGACCACCGGCGCCGTCGTCGTGCGCGAACTTTCGACGCAGACCGCCGCGGACACCGCCGCGAGCGTCCTCCTCGGCTCGGCGGCGCTGCGCGTCACCGGCGGCGGCGAGTTCGCCGGCGTCATCACCGGCGCGGACAACGCATCGCTCAACGTCGCCGCCACCGGTGGCGAGACGCTCGTCCTCACCGGCTCGTCCATCGCGTTCACCGGCACCGCGAACGTCACCGCCGGCACGCTGGAACTGCGCGACGCCGGCGGCCTCGGCGCCTCGCTCGGCGTGAAGACCCTTGCCGTGACCGGCGAGGGCAGCGTCGCGCTCACCGGCGCGAACGCCGGCTTCAGCGCGCTCAAACTCGCCACCTCGCAGCCCGTCGAACTCAACACCACCGGCGCGATAAGCGTCGCCGACGGCGCCGTGTTCGAGGCGTTCGCGCTGACCGCCACCGCCGGCGAACTTGCCAACAACGGCGGCACCATCGCCGTCAACAACCTCGTCAAGACCGTCCTCGCCGACGGCGTTCTCGCCATCACCGGCGGCCTCGTGGAGGTCACCGACAGCGCGCAGTTCCAGCGCGGGCTGACCGAGGTTCTCGACGGCGGCGTGCTCAAGGTCAACGGCGCCGGCGCCGCCACCATCGGCTACCTCGGCGCGACGAGCGCGCTCTCCGACGGCGTCGCCGTCCTGCGCGTCACCGGCACCGGCAGCGAGGCGGCGTTCGCCAGCGGCCTGCGCATCCAGCCCAAGGTCGCGAACCCGACCGCCGCCGATTACTCGGACGCCGGCGGCCTCGAATGGGCGGACGGCGGCACCGTGACCGTCGGCACCGCCGGCTCGAACCGCAACCTGACGCTCGCCGCCGGCTCCTACCTGCGCGGCTCGGCGACCGCCGCCGGCCTCACCGTCTATGGCAACGTCGTCAAGGACACCTCGACCGCCGCCGAGCGCATCGCGTTCCTCGGCGGCAGCGTCACCGCCACCGGCACCACCGGCTTCGACTTTTCCGCCGGCGGCGTCGTCGTCTTCGCCGGCGCGAACCGCTTCAAGTTCACCAACGGCGCGCTCACCCTCGCCGCCGGCGCCACGCTGCGCTTCGACCTCACCGGCGCCGTGCCCGTCGCCGAGGGCGCCGCGATACCGGCGTATCCCGCGGACGACGCCGCGCGCCTCACGCTCGACGGACAGTCGTTCGACGGACCGGGCGTGAGCGGGCTGGTTTTCGAGGTCATCACCCCCGCCGATTTCGACACCGGCAGTTACCCGCTCATTGACGCGCGCGCCGTCCTCTCCGGCATCTCCAACGCCGGACTGCCCGCCGACGCCGCGCTCTACTACGGCGGCGTCCGCCAGACCGAGGAACTGCGCATCCGCAGCAAGACCGCCGGCACGCCCGCGTTCCTCGGCCTCGTCGCCGGCGGCGCGCAGGGGCGCGTCCTCTCCCTCGCGTTCGTTGACGCCGACACGAACACCACGCTCACGTGGCGCGGCGGCGACGCCGGCGAGGAGACCGTCTGGCGCAACGACGACGGCCACGCCGCCTCCGCCTCCGCCAACAACTGGGACGGCAAAATCGCCGGCCTGACCATCCGCAACTTCCTCGCCGGCGACTCCGTCATCTTCCCCGACAGCGCCACCTACCGCGACATCATCGTCAGCGGCGAGGTCTCCGTCGGCGCCGGCGGCATCACCGTCAACGTCTCCTCCGGCAACTACCGCTTCCACGGGGACGAGACGCTCGCGAACCCCTCGACCGCGAACTGCATCTCCGGCGACGGCGGCCTGACCAAGACCGGCAGCGGCGAACTCATCCTCGAAGTGCGCGGCTCCTACTCCGGCGCCACGACCGTCACCGCCGGCACGCTCACGCTGCGCAACCTGCTCGCCACCGGCGGCACGCGCGGCGGCACCGTCACCATCGGCACCACCGGCACCGCCGCCACGCTCAAACTCGAATACTCCGAGGCGGGCGACGGCGAGTTCGGCAAGGCAATCACCGGCACCGGCGCCGTCATCAAGGACGGCGACGGCACCGTCTGGCTGCCCTTCCCGAGCGACTTCGCCGGCAAACTCACCATCACCGACGGCGCGCTCAAACTCTCCGGCGGCGTCGCGCTGTGGGACGCGGAGGCGGGCGCGTGGAGCGGCGCGGACGCCGTCTCGAACGGCTCCGCCGGCATCGAGGCGCGTCCGGGCGCCACGCTCGAAATCGCCGCCGGCAGCCGCGCGCGCACCACCGGTGACGCCGTCTTCGGCAACGCCTCCACGCTCTCCGTGCCCGTCGCCACCGCGACCGGTTCGACCGAGGCGAACCCGCTCTACATCGAGGCGCTCGTCGCCGGCGGTCAGTTGCGCTTCACCGGCGGCGCCGGCGACAACCGCAGCATCATCAACATCATCTCCTACGTCGAGGGCGTCAGCGTGCCCGTCGCCCGCGCCGCCAGCATCTCCATCCCCACCTACGGACTGCGCGCGCAGGTCGCCTACGTTGACGCGGCGGAATTGGTCGAGACCCCGACGCCCGCCGACGTGTCGCTCGACACGTTCATGATGACCGGCATCCGCAAGGAGGCGTTCGCCGCCGGCACCGTGTTCGGGGACGGCTCCACCGCCGCCGCCGCCGGCGAGCAACTGCTCATCAAGAACGCCCTCGTGTGGAACAACACGCCCGTCGGAACCCAGCACGGCACGTTCCTCATCTCCAACCTCCACGACGCCGAGGGCGCCGTCACCAACAAGGTCTCCTTCACCATCGGCAGCGCGCCCGACAGCGCCGACGCCCTCAACGGCAACTACAACTACCGCGCCACCCTCGCCGACAACCCCGTCGCGCGCGGCGGAAACGGCTACAACGGCTGGACCGGCGACACGCTCACCAAGACCGGCGACGGCACGCTCATCCTCGCCGGACCCAACAACTACACCGGCGCCACGACCGTCAGCGACGGCACGCTCGTCCTCGGCGACGTCCGCGCCGCCGGCGCCGCGCGCGACGCCTCCGACCCGACCGCCACCGCCGCCGTCACCCTCGCCCCGGGCACGACGCTCGTGTTCGACATCGGCGCCGCGAACCTCGCCGCCGGCACCACCGCCGCCGCGCAGAACTTCTACAAGGAAATCACCGGCGGCGGCTCCGTCATCAAGCGCGGCGAGGGCATCGTCGTCCTCGCGCGCGACAACACGTTCAGCGGTCCCGTGACCGTCGAGGCCGGCACGCTCGCGCTGCTCACCGCCAAGGCCGCCGGCACGAACCAGACCATCACGCTCGCCGCCGCCACCGCCACGCTCGAACTGCGCGTCGCCGGCTCGCGCGAAAGCATCACGTTCGACCGCCGCGTCACCGGCGCCGGCCGGCTGCTCAAGACCGGCGCCGGCGAAGTCGTCCTCGAACCCACCTCGCTCGCCGGCGAATACAACACCTACGCGGGCGACACCGTCATCGCCGCCGGCACACTCACCATCCGCAACGCCGCCGCCACCGGCACCGGCGACATCGTGAGCGTCGCCGACGGCGCCGCGTTCAAGGTCGAAATCCGCGCCGCCGCCGACGTCTGGGACTACGACAAGCAACTCACCGGCGACGGCGCGCTCATCAAGGCGGGACCGGGCACGCTCGTCCTCTCCGGCGTGAGCGTGTTCAACGGCGCCGTGCGCGTCGAAGGCGGCACGCTCCGCCAGAACGGCGTCGCCGCCGGCGGCGTGAACGACGGCTCGGACGGGCACGTCACCGAACTGTCCAACGGCGCCGTGCTGTCCGTCTCCACCACGAAGACGCTGGCGGACTTCGACGGCGACACCGCCGCCTACGAGGCCGAGGCGTTGCTGCTGCGGCGTGTCACCGGCAACGGCTCGCTCGAAAAGACCGGCGCCGGCGACCTCATCCTCGCGCGCGTGGACAACCTGTTCACCGGCGGCGTCACCATCCGGCGCGGCGCGCTCGTCCTGCGCGACAACTCCGCCGCCGGCGGCAACAGCGGCGGCGCCATCACCTTCGCCCCCGAAAAAATCGCCGTCCTCGACCCCGAAACCGGCGAGCCGACCGACGAGGAAATTGACGCCGCCACCACGCTGCGCTTCGAGGTCGGCTCCACCACCGCCGGCGCCGCCGACACGACGCTGTGGAACTTCACCCAAGCCATCACCGGCCCCGGCGACATCGTCAAGGCGGGCGCGGGCACACTCCAACTTTCCGCCGCGAACACGTTCACCGGCGACACCACCGTCGAGGCGGGCACGCTCGAAATCACCGGCGTGCTCGGCGCCGGCGGCGTCTATCGCGGCACCGTTGACCTTGCGTCCGCGCTCTCGCGCCTCTCCGTCGCCGTCACCGGCACCGCCCCGCAGACCCTCGCCGGCGCCATCGTCGGCAGCGGCTCGTTGGAGAAGACCGGCGGCGGCACGCTCACCCTTTCGAGCAACCGCAACACCTACACCGGCGAGACGTTCGTGCGCGCCGGAACGCTCGTCGTCAGCGGCCTGCTCGGCGCCGACACCGCCGGCGCCACCGGCAACTACAACACCCGCATCACCATTGACACCGGCGCGACCCTCGAACTCGCGCAGACGCTCACGCAGTCCCTCGGCGCGAGCGCGAGCGTCGCCGGCGGCGGCGCGCTCATCAAGAGCGGCACCGGCACGCTGCGCGTCACCGGCTCCATCGCCAACGACGGCGGCTTCGCCCTCCGCGCCGGCACGCTGCAGGTCGGCGCCACGCACGGCGCGGCGTTCATCACCCCGCAGTCGCTCAACCTGAAGAACCTCATCGTCGAGCCGGTCACCGGCGGCGCCGCGCTCGCGTTCGACATCTACGGGGACAACCTGTGCGACGTGCTCAACGTCGAGGCGTTCACGTGCGACACCGCCGCCGGTCAACTCGTCTTCAACCTCTCGCGCGTCGTCAACGGCACCTACACCCTGCTCATCATCGGCGGCGACAACGCCTTCCCCGCCGACTTCGACCCGAACACCGCCATCACCACGCTCAACAACGGCCGCCCGCTCGACCCGACCTCCACCCTGAGCGTCAACTACGTCCTCCTGCCCGCGGAACCGCTCGGCGGCTCCGGTCAGCCGCTGCAAAAACTCATGCTCCAAGTCACCGGCGACGACACCGGCACCGCCAGCGACCTGCAAAACAACGCGGTCACGTGGGGCGGCGGCTCGCTCGTCACCGACGCCGGCAGCGAATACTACGGCGCCTACGCCGGCACGTGGGACGTGCTCAACGGCGGCAACCTCGCGTGGAAGCGCGCGCTCCCCGGCTACGTCGCGTCCGACGCGCGCACCGAGGACGTCGCGTTCGCAAACGGCGACGCCGTGCTCTTCGGGCACGTCGCCAACGTCAACGCCACCTACTCCGACCCCGCCTCGCTCACCAACGTCATCGCCGTCGCCGCCACCGGTGGCGTGCGCGTGAGCGCCATGCGCGTCATCGGCGCCGCCACCCACGTCTTCACCGGCAACGGCATCGTCGGCGTCCCCGAAACCCGCCTCGACACCGGCTGGGTGTTCGACGGCGTTGACGCCCCCGCCGACGGCTCCCTCGTCAAGAGCGGGCTGGGCGCGCTGGAGTTCCGAGGCGACGGCACCGCGTCCGTCATCGGCAGCGCGACGGACTCCTCCGGCGCGACCTACGCCACCTTCACCGGCGCCGGCGGCGCCTTCACCGCCGTCGCCCACACCGCCGGCGTCCTCACCGTCTCCAACGGCGCCCTGCTCGCCGCCACGCGCCGCGTGGACGCCGACGGCGGCGCGTTCGTCATAGACGCCAGCGGTCGCAGCAACGAGGCGCCCAACTTCACCGTCTCCGCCGGTGCCGAACTCAACCTCGGCAGCCCAGCCGCCGCCGGCAGCGCCGCCACCGGCGCGCCCAACCCCGCCACCTCCGGCACCATCACCGCCGGCATCCTCGTCAACAGCGGCCTCATCGCCGGCAACGGCATCATCCGCGTCGCCGACGGCGGCGTCTTCCGCAACACCGCCAGCGGCATCATCCGCCCGGGCTACAGTGCCGGAACCATCGAAATCCACGGCCGCTTCGAGAACGCCGGCACACTGGAACTCGAAGTGTTCTCCGCCACCGAGCACGACCTCATCCGCTACGCCGGCGGCGACTCCGGCCAAGCCAACATCGAAATCGGCGGCACACTGCTGCTGACCATCAACCGCGACACCACACTGTCGTTCGTGAACGGCTCGGTCACGCTCCCCGGCTTGCTGCAAAACATCACGGAGGACGGCTCCGCGAAAAGCGCGCCGGAACTGCTCGATGCCGAAGCCCAAATCGAGGAGCAGAAGGGCTACGCGCGCTTCTCCGCCGACCTCGAAATCATCTTCGCGAACCTCGCCTATCGCGGGACGATGGTTGACCGAAACACCGGCACCATCCTCATCCGGCGCGACTACAACTTCCTCGCCGACCCAAGCGTCCCCGAATCCCAGCGCATCTCGCTCCACAGTGGTCTGCTCGCCGGCACCGGCGGCTACCTCGACGCGCTCAACGACCTCGCCGCGGCCGGCAGCGGCGGCTCGCTCATCTCCGGCATTGATTCGCTGCTCGACACCGACCACGCCGCCGCCGAGCGCGCCCTCTGGCAGGCGACCCCGCTCGCCTACGGCGCGTTGACCGCGATGGCGGTCGAGGGAGCGCGCGCCGCCGGTGCCACGTTGCGCGAACACACCGCCTCGCGCCGCGACTCGCTCGTCTCGCGCGCGGGGAAAGTCGCCGACGGCGCGACAAGCGTCTGGTTCAGCGGCATCGGCGCGTTCGGCAAAAACGACTCCGGCAACTCCGCGCCGGTCTTCGACTCCGACAACTACGGCTCAATCGTCGGCGTGGACGGCTTCGTCGCGCCCGAAGTGCTGCTCGGCGCAGCGTTCAGCGGACACCTCGGACGCGCCAACGTCCACGACGGCGGCGGCCGCCTCACGCAGGACGAGTTCCGCGTCACCGCCTACGGCAGCGTCGCGCTCGCCAACTTCCTCCACCTCGACGGCTCCGTCTATGGCGGCGTGAGCCGCTACGAGACCATCCGCAAGGTGCGCCTCGGCGACGAGACGCTCACCAACAAGGCGTCGCCGGACGGCTACGACTTCGGCGGCTCGCTCTACCTCACCGGCAGCGCGGTGCTCGCGCGCGGCAAGGGCTGGTCGGTCTCGCTCACGCCGTTCCTCGGCGCGGATTACCTGCGGGCGCGCGTGGACACGTTCAGCGAGACCACGAACCTCGGCGAGGGCGGGCTGCACGTCGAGGGCTTCGTCCAAGAGTCGCTGCGCGCGCGCGTCGGCACGGGGTTGAACTGGTTCAAGTCGTTCGGCGGCAAGCCGGAGACGACGCTCACCGCCGCCGCGAAAAGCGTTCCCGTTCCGACCACGCCGTCGCTGCGCGTCTCGCTCAACGCCGCCTACGGACGCGAACTGCTCGACAGCGATTTCCGCATCGGCACGAACTTCATCAACTCCGCCAGCGGCGCCGGCACCTCCGCAAGCAAACGCTTCACCGTGCGCTCCTACGCCGTGCCGGAAGGGGTCTTCGAAATCGGACCGAGCGCGGAACTGAACTTCAACAGCGCCATCTCGCTCGGGCTGTCCTACTCCTACGAGACCGACTTCGACTTCCAGACCTCCCACCGGCTGAACGCGACGTTCCGCGTGCGGTTCTGACGCGGGGCGGGAAACGCCGCTGACATGAACCCGCGCTTCTCGCTCTGCGACGCCCACCGGCATCTCGCGCCCGAAGAGGGCGGGGAAGGGGACGCGGGGGGCGCGAGCGGCGGCGGTGGTGGGAACGGCGGGAGCGGCACCGCCGGCGAGGTGGTCAACGCCGTCAGCGAGGCGGATTGGGACGCCGTCGCCGCGCTCGCCGCCGACGCGCCGGAGCGCGTCATCCCCGCTTTCGGAATTCACCCGTGGCGTGCCGGTGGCACCGCCGCCGGTTGGGAGCGGCGTCTGCGCGAAATCCTCGCGCGCTTCCCCAGCGCCGCCGTCGGCGAAATCGGACTCGACCGCTCGCGCCGAACCACCGGTGCCGGCGGTGCCGGCGGTGGCGGTGATGCCGCCGCCGCCGTCTTCGCCCGCCAGCGCGAGGTGCTGCGCGTCCAACTCGCGCTCGCCCGCGAGATGAACCGCGTCGCCGTGCTGCACTGCGTCGCCGCCGCCGGCGCGCTCGAATCCGCGCTGCGCGAGACGCCACCGGCGCGCCCGTTTCTGCTGCACGGGTTCAACGGCTCCGTCGAACAGGCGCGCGTGTTCGCCAAACTCGGCGCGCGCTTTTCGTTCTCGGCGGACTTCTTCGCCGGCACCCGCCGGAACCCCGCCAAGCGGCGCGCGCTCGTCGCCTCCATCGCGCCCGACCGCTTGCTCGTCGAGACCGACGCCGCCGGCGCGTTCGCCGCGGCCGAAGCGCGCCACGCCGCGCTTTTCGCCGGCTACACGGCGGCGGCAAGCGCGCGGGGCGAACCGTTGGAGGCGTTCGCGGCGCGGGTCGCGGAAAATTTCCGCGCGCTGTTCCGTCACGCTTGACACACCGCCGGCGGACGCAACCGTTGCGCCCGCTATGAACTCCACCTCCTACTCCATCGCGCTCGCGCACCCGAACTTCCCCTTCATCTCCGCCTTGCCCGCCATCCACGACGGCCGCGCGCGTCTCGACGAAATTTTTGCGTCGGGTCGCGCCGAATTCGACGCCGCCCAGCGCGCCCGCGCCCGCGCCATTGCCGCCGCTGGCGGCGCGCTCGCGTTTTCGAGCGCGTTCTTCGACGACGACCACACGAAGTGCACGCAGAAGGCGCTGCGCAAAATTCGCGGGCGGCGCATCTTCAAAAAGCACATGAAAAAGGTCGCCGAGTGGCTCACCTATTGGAACCACTATCAGGACAAAAACTACTGGCTCCGCGCGCGGGGGAAGTCGCCGTTCGACCTGCTCGAACGGCACTGCAACCGGCCGCTCTCGCAGGACGCCGCCGTCGGCTGGCGCGCCAACGCCGCCGACTGGACGCGCCGCTATCAGGACTACCTCGCCGCCGAAATGAAGGTCTTCGACGACCAACTCGCCGCGCCGCCAACGCCCGAAGGCGCCGCCATCTCGCTCGCCGCGCTCGGCCGGCTCACGCACTCGTGGCAGGACTTCTTCACCCACATCATCGGACACGACAAGGAGGCCGCCGGCGAAAAAACGGAGGGCAATTCGACCGGCAATTCGGACGCGGAAAGCACCGGCGGCGGTGCCGCCAATGCAGGCACCAGCGACGAGGGCACCGCTACCGGCGACGACGGTCCGACGCTCGTGAAGGACGTGTTCTCGGAGGGCTTGGTGGCGACGCCGGCGTCGTTCGTGGACGAGCGGTTCCTGCTCCTGCCGAGCAGTTACGGCGACAGCAAACTGCCGGCGTGGCTCAACCACATCTTCTACAGCGGCGAGCACGGCCTCGTCGAACACGCCGGCTACGAGGGCCAAATGCGCGAGGAAGCGGCAATCGTTTACGTCGCCGACCGCTACGCCGAACTGCTGCCGCCCTGGGCGGAACATTTCAACGTCGCCACGCTGCCCGACGACCCTGCCTCCGTCCCCGACCCAACCCTCGGCACCGTGTGAGCAACCTGCCGCGCCGCCGCACATGGAGCGCCACACACATGGAGCGCCGCCGCACATGGAGCGCCACACACATGGAGCGCCGCCGCACATGGAGCGCCGACTTTCAAGTCGGCTCGGCGGTGTTGCGGCGATAGCCGCCTTGCTTTCTCTTTTTTTTGAAGTGGCGGCTGCGCCGCACACATGGAGCGCCGACTTTCAAGTCGGCTCGGCGAGGGTGCGGCGTAGCCGCCTTGCTTTCTCTTTTTTGAAGTGGCGGCTGCGCCGCATAGAGGGGACGAGCCGACTTGAAAGTCGGCGCTCCCATGTGCGGCGCTCCATGTGCGGCGCTCCCATGTGCGGCGCTCCCATGTGCGGCGCTCCATGTACGCGGCGCGCACAGGGGGTGAAAAAAAAATTGCTTGCAGGGGAGGGACGGAGATGATTTGAAGGTGGCACGGATACGAAATCTTTCATGTCGCACTCTGTTCGCACAACGCTTCCAAGGTCGTTTAAGACACACGCAAGACACGCCGTCGCCGATGGCGTTCGCGGGGTGAAGCAAGGGGCGTTCCCTCGTGTGCTGTCGCGCGTCGGTGCGGGCAGTTTTGGCTTGACACGCGACCTCTCCTTCGGAGAGAATTATGGCATGCGACAAGGGCATAATCGCCCTCTCGCCCTCTCGGTCTCTCGCCCTCTCGGTCTCTCGCCCTCTCGGTCTCTCGCCCTCTCGGTCTCTCGCCCTCTCGGTCTCTCGCCCTCTCGGTCTCTCGGTCTCTCGGTCTCTCGGTCTCTCGGTCTCTCGGTCTCATGATGTCAGTGACGGGAGGGCGCGCGCTTTGAGTTCGGTCGCGCCGGTGTCCGCCGCGTTCTGTGGAATGCGGCATCAGCGCCGCAGGGAACTTGTGTTCGCCGTAGCGAACAAAACTTCCGCGAAACCTTTTCCCGAAATTTTTTGACGACCTTTTTTACGAAACCACGAAACAAACACACATCAGTCCATCACTTTAATATAATCCTGCAATGAACGCTACATCTTCCTTCGCGTCCGACGCGACTACTACGCCCGCCTTGCCGGCGGTCAGCCAACCCGCCGTTGGGTCGCGGCACCGCGCCGCGCGGCAATTCGCGCCGAGCGCGTCCGCTTCCGCCGCCACCGCCGGTGCCTCCGCCGCCTCTGCCGGTGTCGCCGGCTTTGTCGCTCGCCGCCCGTTGCGCCGGTTCCTTGCCGCTGCCGCGACGCTTGCCGCCGGCGCGTTGCTCACCGGTGTCGGTTCCGACCTCGCCACCTTCGCCGGCAATTTCGCCGGCACCGGCACTGCGACTGGCGTCACTACCGCCACCACCGGCAGCACCGGTAGCACCGTTACCGCCGGCGGCGCATTCGCGTCCGACTTGCTTGGCTTGTTCGCGCCGAGTGCGCGGGGTGATGTCACGACCTCGATTTCGCGCAGCATCGGCACCGGCACCGGCGCGACCATCACGAACACCGCCATCACCGGCGGCACGCGCTACACCGTTCCCGTTGGGGCAATCAAGGGGACGGTTGGTTTCAACGATTTTGCGCAATTCAACGTCCGCAACGGCGACGTCGCCAATTTGCAGACCGGTGGCACGAGCGTGCTCATCAACGTCATTCGTGACAAAGACCCCGCGCAAATTGACGGAATCGTGAACGCCGTTGACCAGAACGCCAACAACCGTATCAGCGGGCACTTGATTTTTGCGAGCGCGGCCGGCATCGTCGTCGGCAGCAACGGCGTCATCAACGCCGGCTCGCTCACGTTGGTCACGCCGACGAAGGCATTTCTTGACGGCATCACCGAGGGCAGCGCGTTCAACGACTCCGCGCTTGCGAACCCAAGGGCGAACGCCGCGCAAATCCCGCTCTCGCCCGGTGGTTACATTACTGTTAACGGACGCCTGAACGCCCTTGATGTTGCGACCCTGCGGGCGCAGAGCGTGGTCATTGACGGTGCTTACATTCTCACCGGCAGCACCGCGATTACGTCCATCTCCGGCGTCGTGAACACCAGCGGCGTCGGTGCGTCCGCCACCGGTATCGTCGCCGGTGCCGATGGTTCCATTGAGATTGTTGCGGACAATCGCGCGAACGAGACCATTGAGAACGTCTCCGTCAAGGTCAAGAACGCCAAGATTGAGGCGGGAGGCGCGGTGAAAATTGAAGCCCTCTCTGAAGCGACCGGCGAAGCGGTTCTCGCGTCCGCCAACGGGCACAGCGCGACCATTGAGATTGAGAAGGGCAGTTCCTCGAACACGGCGACCACCACCATCTCCGGCACTTCGGTCAACATTTCCGCCACCGCTTCCGAGACCGTGGACCTCGTTGAAGTGGCAGCCGGTTCCGCCAATGCCGAGAATATCACCGCGAGTGCCGCCGATGCGAAGACCACCGCGAGCGTCACCATCGGCAAGTCCGCCAGCATCACCGCCCGCACCGCCACCACCGCAGACGGCACCGCGCCCGTTTCCATCACCGCCAAGGCCGTTACAAATGTGACCGCCGATTATGAGGACGCCAATGATTCCGGTGACGAATCCGCCGAAGAGGGGGATTCCGTTAGCGAGTCCAATTTGGGCGGTTACTTGTCTGATAATTTTGGCGGCACCCTGTTTTCTTCGGATTCGGAAGCGTCCGACCTTCTCGGCAAGGTTGGTGCGCAAGTTCACGTCAGCAGTGTCTCCGCCGCCGCCGAACTCATTGTTGACGGCAAAATTACCTCCGACGGTGACATAACCCTTTCTTCTTCCGCCGAAGCGACTGACACATTTTCGGCGACTTTGGAGGCGGAATCCGGCGTTGGCGTCGTTTTTTCGAGTGTTTCCGCGAAAGCCGTGACCACGATTTCCTCCGGTGCCCAGATTCTTGCGAATGGCACCGGCAACATCAACGTTGAGACCCTTGCCAGTTCCACGCAGTCCCAGAGCATCTCGGTCGAAATCGAGAAAGAGGATGATGAAGATGATTCCACCTCCGGCACCTCCGGCACCCAGCCCCCGCCGACCCTTCCGGGCACCTCGGACGATTCGGACTCCCCGATGTTCGCTGTCGCGGTTGTTGTTACAAACCAAAAGACCATTGCGAAGACCGAAATCGCCGGCACGTTACAAACATCAAAAGACAGCACCGGCAGCGGTGCCATTTCCATCAAGACCGAAGCGGTTGATTCCCGCGAGATTTCCGGCTCCGCCTCCGTCAGTGCGGACGGCACCGGCTTGAGCGCGGTCGTCGCCGTTACAAACCAAGTTTCCTCCGCCACAACCGCCCTCACCGGCACCGGCGTTCTCAACACCAAGACCGGAACTGTTTCCATTTCAACGACTTCCACCTCGCATGAAGCGGAGGGCGGCGTTGCCGATTTCAACAACACCGTCGAAGCGGAAGCCGGCGTCGAGAGTCCCGATGACGGCACCTCGACCTTTTCCTTCGTCAAGGGTGCCTTTGGGAAACTTGGCGAGGCGAAAGACGGCGAGCCGTCCGCGCTTGTTGAACACGTCACGGAGTTCGCGGAAGCCAAGAAAAAGCAAAAACAGGCGGCAAAAGAGGAAAAAAGCGGCACGGAAGATACCGACGGCGGTTCCGGCTTCGCGTTGAAAGGCGCGGCGTCGGTCATCGTGGACGATGTCGAACGCACGGCGACCACCACAATCGCCGGCACCATCAACACCGGTTCCGGTGACACTGCCAAAGCCGACGTTTCCATTCTCACCGAGATTCGCGACAACTCGCGCACGAAGAATTCGGGCGGGGCGAGTTCCGAAGGCGACGAAAACGCCGACCTTGCCTTCGGCGGCGCCGTCACCGTTCACAGCACGACCTACGACGCGCAAACCCTTGTCGCGTCAGGTGCTTCCATCACCGGTGACAACGTTGAAATCAGCACCACCACCGCCGCCGGCCTCGGACTGCTTGATACTGTTGTCAGCATGTTCAAGGCAAGCGTGGGCAACGCGAAAGATTTCTGGAAAACCCTCGGAACAATTGACGAATGGGACGGTGGCGACGGATTTCTCGATTTCAACGGCGCCATCGGAACATTTCTCGCCGGATTCGGCACAATTTATTCGGATAACCTCGGTTCCCCGTGGAATTTGCTGAGCGATTTCGCGAAATCCTTTGAAACGAACAAAACCGAAACCGACAACTCCCAAGGCGGCACCGGCGGCACCGGTGGCACATCCGGCGGCACCGGCGGCACCACCGGCACCGGCACCGGCACATCCGGCGGCGACGCGCAAAGCGGCGTCACCATCGGCGGCGTCGTCATTGTTCGCTCCGCCGAACATTCCGCCGTGACCGTCGTCAACGGCACCATAAACGCCCTGAACGCCCTCACCCTTGAAGCGGTCAACATCAACAATTTGCACGGCGTCGCCGGACAAAAAACGAGTGGCACGGCAAAGTCCGTCGGCGGCTCCCTCTACTACGGAAGCATTGACAACACGGCGACCGTCACCGTCGGCGACAACGCGCGCCTCACCACCACCGGCGGCAACCTGACCATCAGCGCCGAGAACAGCGACGAAGTCATCGTAGTCGCCGGCAGCGGCGGCCTCACCAGCGGCTCGCTCATCGGCGTCAACGGCGCCATCGGCCTCGTCTGGACGGACAACATCACGAACGCCACCGTCTCGAACCGCGCCCAAATTTCGACCGCCAACGCCACCGCGATTTCCGCGCTCGACGACACCTTCGCGTTCATGCTCGACGGCGCGCTTGCGATGTCCGAAGGCCTCGGTTTCGGCGCGTCCGTCGGCTACAACGTCTTCTCGCGTGACACCTTCGCCGGCATCACCGGCGGCACCGACCGCGCCGGCGGCTACATCTCCACCGGCACGCTCATCGTCTCCGCCGAGAACAAAGGCCAAATCATCGCCGCCTCCTTCGCTGCCGCCGTCGCCAAAAAGCCCGCGCAAAAGAAGGAAGAGCAGACCGGCGAAGGCGAAGGGCAGGGCACCGGCGAAGGCACCGACGGGACGACGGAGGAGAAAAAGGACGACACCGGCGGCGCCGGCACCGACCCCGCCGACCTCCTCTCCGGCTCGCTTACCGAACTGCTCGGCACCGACGAGGAAACCAACGTGACCGCAAAGGCGCCGGACACTTCCGATTCCGAAGGCGCCAAAGCGGCGACCGCCGCCGCCCAAGCCGAAACCCCCGCCGGCACCGACCCCGCCGCCGAAGGCGAGAAAGGCGTCAAATTCAAAATCGCCATCGCCGGCGCCGCGTCCGTGAACGTCGTCAAGACCCGTGCCGCCGCCGTCGTTAACAACGCTGCCCTCACCCTCACGCAGAACGCCAGCAACCTCGCCGACATCGCGCTCGCCATCACCTCCAAGGACACGACGAGCATCATCGCCATCACCCCCGCCGTCTCCATCGCGACCGCCACCAAAGCGGCGGAAACCGGCACCGGCACCGGAACAGGCACCGGAACAGGCACGGGCACGGGCACGGGCACCGGCACCGGAACCGGCACGACCGGCGAAAGCGACGACGACCCGCAAGTCACCGCCGCGCTCGCCGGAGCCATCAACTACAACCGCGTTTATGGCGAAGGCGACAGCGCGCTGCTGACCAATTCCAGCATCACCACCACCAAAGCCACCGCCGGCACCATCTTCATCGAGTCCCTCGCCGACCGCTTCGTCTTCGCCGTCGGCGCCGCCGGTGCCGTCGCGAACGGTGACGCCCCCGTCAACGTCGCCGTCGCCGCCACCGTGATGCTCAACAACATCACGGCGGACAACGCCGCGCGGGCGAGCACCGTCACCGTCAACAACGCCGGCGCCGGCGTCTCCCTTGGCGTGAACGCGAAGGACGAGTCCGTCATCCACGCCTACGCCGCCACGCTCGCGCTCGCGAAAGGCGCCTCCGCCACCGACACCACCGGCACCGAAGGCGGCACCACCGGCGGCACCGGCGGCACCGGCACCACCGGCGGCACCGGCGGCGAAGGCGGCGAAGGCGGCGGTCTCTCCGCCTCCCTCGCGGCGGAAGTCGCCATCAACCGCATCGCGACCGACACCCTCGCCTCCCTCGACGGCGTCACCTTCTCGAACAACATCACGAACATCGCCGTCACCGCCGAGAACGACGCCCGCATCTACGCCGTCTCCGGCGCGGTCGCCGTCGCCAAGGGCGACAGCGGCTCCGGCGTCTCCGTCGGCGTCAACTTCGCCATCAACCAAATCGGCGACGACGCCGGCCGTCTCGAAGGTCTGTTCTACGACGTCGGGCAGACGCACAGCACCGTCGCGGAGATTTTAGGCGTGACCAAGACCGGCGGCGCGACGCTTGGCGCGACCTCGCTCGTCCTCAACGCCACCGGTGGCGGAAAAATTTTGGGCATCGCCGGCGTCATCAACCTCGCCCTCGGCGACAGCGGCAAAGTCGGCGTCGGCGCCGCGTGGGTGAACAACTTCGTCGGCTCGCACGTTCGCGCCGACTACGCCTCGAACATCTCCCTCACCACGACCAGCGCGGTGAACATCTTTGCCGACAACCGGAGCAGCATCCTCGGCGTCGCGGCGACCGTCGGCGTCGTCCCCTCCGGCTACGTCGCCTTCTCCGGCTCGCTCATCTTCAACGCGATTGACTCCGGCGCCGCCGCGCACGTCGGCGGCACGCTCACGACCGACGGCGCGCTCACGATTTCCGCGACCGACCATTCGACCATCGCCGCCGGTGCCGGCGGCATCGCCATCGCGAAGAACACCGCCGTCGGCATCGCCATCACGGTCAACGAAATCACCTCCGTGACCGAGGCGCTCGTCACCGACGGCGCGGCGGTGCAAGCCACCGGCAACATCGCCATCACCGCCGACTCGCTCACGCAAATCGCCTCGCTCGCCGTCGGCGGCGGCGTCGGCAACCCGGACAGCCCCGGCGTCGCGTTCGCCGGCAGCATCGCGTTCAACTTTGTTGACGCCGAGACCGTCGCCGGCGCCACGCCCTCGACCCTCACCGCCGGCGGCTCGCTCACGATTACCGCGACCGACAACGCGACCATCAACACCCTCGCCGGCGCAATCGCTGTCGGCGGCAATGCGGCAGTCGGCGCCGCCGTCGCCTACTCCGAAATCACCGGCGAAACGACCGCCGAACTCGCCGGCGGCACCGTCGGCGCCACCGCGCTCACCATCACCGCCGGCGCCGCCGAATCGTCCGCTGCCGCCGACGCCTTGCTCGCCGCGCTCGACGCCGACCTCGGCAAAGGCATCCACGCCGCCGCCGTCGCCGGTGGCGTCGCCGCGGACTTCCTCGGCGGTTCCGGCGCCGTGGTCATCAACAGCATTGACCGCGACACCGCCGCGCGCATTTCCGCCGGCCCGCAGGGCGCCGCGAACATCACCATTCGCAACACCACCGGCAGCGCCTTCTCCGTCACCGCCACGGACACGCGCGTCATTGACGCCCTCGCCGGCGCGCTCAACGCCTCGCCGAACACCGGCTTCGGCGCGAGCGTCGCCGTGAACCGCATACTCGGCTCCGTCTCCGCCGTGGTTTCCGGCGCGAACGTCAGCGCCACGCAGGGCGGCACACTCGACATCAACGTTTCGGCGACCGCCGACACCGCCATTCAAGCCATCGTCGTCGCCGGCGGCGGCGGCGGCACCGCCGCTGTTCAACTCTCCGGCGCCTACAACGTCATCGGCGCCGCCTTGCCCTCGCTCGGCGGCTCCACGCTGACCGACGCCGCCGGTGCCGTCGATGACAGCAACCCCGCCGTCACGCTCGCCGACAGCGGCAACGGCGGCTTCCGCGTCGTGGCGGACATCGTGGACAGTTCCATCACCGCCAGCGGCGGCGCCAGCATCGGCGCGGTCACGCTCACGGCGTTGAACACCGCCTCGGTTTACGCGCTCGTCGCCGGCGTCGGCGGCGGCGGTTCGGCGAGCATCACCGGCGGCGGCGCCTACAACCGCATCTCGGTCGTCACCGAAGCGCTCGTGATTTCGACGCGCAACAACGCGGAGGCCGTGACACTCACCGGCAGCACGTTCACCGCGCGCGCGCTTTCGGACGCCGACATCGCGGCGTTCGAGGCGGGCGTCGGCGGCGCCGGCAACGTGGCCATCACCGGTGCCGTCGGCATCAACATCATTGACGCCGGCAACGTCACCCGCGCCGGCTTCCTCGGCACCGGCACCACGCGGGACGAAATCAAAGCGACCTTCACCGGCGCGGTGACCGTTGAGGCGCTGGAACGCTCGCGCATCCTCTCGCTCGTCCTCGCCGCCGGTGGTGCCGGCGCGGCGAACATTGGCGGCGCGGTCTCCATCAACGCCGCCGGCGGCACCACCGCCGCCCTCGCCAACAACGTCAAACTCACCGCCCCGTCCCTCTCGCTCACCGCGCGTTCGACGTTCGACAACGACGCCGCCGCGAAACTCACCGCGCTCAAAGCCGCGCTCGGCAACGACGCCGGCGCCGCCGGCAGCGATATGCGCAAGGCGCTCGCGGCCTTCGACAGCGCGAGCATCTACTCGTTCGCCGTCAGCGGCGGCGGTGCCGGCACGGCGTCCATCACCGGCTCCGTCTCCATCAACCAAATCAAGCGCAACATCGTCGCCGAAGCGGAGTGGTCGAACCTCACGCTCTCCGCCACGACGAACACGCTGACGCTGACGGCGGAGGACGCCTCGGTCATCAAGTCGCTTGCCGGCGCGGTGAACGGCGCGGGCGCGGTCGCCATCGGCGCGTCGGTCGCGGTGAACCAGATTTTGGGCGCGGTTGCCTCCGAGTTGGACCACACGCTCGTCACCGCCACTAACGGCGCGGTCAAACTCACCGCCGACGCGAAGACGGAGATTGATGCGCTCGTCGTCGCCGGCGGCGGCGCGGGCGCGGTCGCCATCCAACTTTCCGGCGCCTACAACATCATCGGCGCCGCGCTGCCCTCGCTCAACGGCGCGGTCGGCACGGACGCGACAAGCACCGTCTCCGGCAGCAATCCCGCCATCACGCTCGCGGACAGCGGCAACGGCGGCTACCGCGTCGCCGCCGACATCATAGACAGCACCGTTGCCGGTGAGGGCACTGGCAACGTCGGCTCCATCACGCTATTGGCGACGAACTCCGCCTCGATTTACGCGTTGGTCGCCGGCGTCGGCGGCGCGGGCGCGGCGAGCATCGGCGGCGCCGTCGCCTACAACCGCATCTCGCAAGTCACCGAGGCGCTCGTGATTTCGACCACCGCCGCCGCGAACTCCTCCGTGCTGCGCGCCGGAACGTTCAGCGCGACCGCGCTTTCGGATGCCGACATCGCGGCGTTCGAGGCGGGTGTCGGCGGCGCCGGCGCCGTGGCCATCAACGGTGCCGTCGGCATCAACATCATTGACGCCGGCAACGTCACCCGCGCGGGCTTCCTCGGCACCGGCACCACGCAGGACGAAATCGTCGCGACCATCGGCAGTGCGGTGAATGTTCTCGCCATCGAGCAGTCGCGCATCGTCTCGCTCGTCCTCGCCGCCGGTGGCGCGGGCGGGGCGAACATTGGCGGCGCGGTCTCCATCAACGCCGCCGGCGGCACCGTCGCCGCCCTCGCCAACAACGTCAAACTCACCGCGCCCGCGCTCAAACTCACGGCGAGCACGGCACGCGACTCGGCGAAACTCGACGCCCTGCGCGCGCAACTCGCCGCCACCGGCACGAGCGGCGACCTGAGCTCGGGGGTCAACGCTTATGGCAACGCCGGCGCGGACATCTACTCGTTCGCCGTCAGCGGCGGCGGTGCCGGTGGGGCATCCGCCACCGCCTCCGTCTCCATCAACCAAATCAAGCGCAACATCCTCGCGGCGGCGGACTACTCGAACCTCACGCTCTCCGCCGCGACGAACACGCTGATTCTGGAGGCGGTGGACGCCTCCACCATCAAGTCGCTTGCCGGCGCGCTCAACGGCGCGGGCGCGGCGTCCATCGGCGCGTCGGTCGCGGTGAACCAGATACTTGGTTCCATCGGTTCGGAGACGCGCGGCTCGCTCGTCACCACCACCGGCGGCGCGGTCAAACTCACCGCCGAGTCGCAGGCGAAGATTGAGGCGCTCGTCGCCGCCGGTGGCGGCGCGGGCGGGGCGTCCATCCAACTCTCCGGCGCCTACAACATCATCGGCGCGGACCTGCCCAACCTCTCCGACAACGGCACCGGTTCGGTGGGGACCAAGGCGAAAAGCGCGCAGGACGCCGCGAAAAACGAGGGCACCGACGGCAACGCGACCAACATCGCCTCAACCAGCACGACCAGCGGCGGCTACACGGTTTTCGCCGACATTGTGGACAGCACGGTCAACGCCGGCAGTGGCGCAATCACGCTGTCGGCGACGAACAGCGCCCTGATTTACGCGCTCGCCGCGAGTGCCGGCGGCGCGGGCGCGGTGAGCGTCAACGGCGCCGTCGCCTACAACCGCATTTCGCAGGTGACCGAGGCGCTCGTCCGCTCGACGCGCACGGCGGCGAACACCACGCAACTCACCGGTGGCTCGTTCTCGGCGACCGCGCTCTCGAACGCCGACATCGTGGCGGTCGAGGGGGGCGTCGGCGCCGCCGGCGGCGCGAGTATGACCGGTGCGGTCGGCATCAACATCATTGACGCCGGCAACGTCACCCGCGCCGGCTTCCTCGGCACCGGCACGGTGCGCAACGAGATTTCGGCGACGTTCGGCGGCACGGTGAGCGTCACCGCCACCGAGAAGTCGCGCATCCTCTCGCTCGTTCTCGCTGCCGGTTTCGGCGGTATCGCGAACGTCGGCGGCGCGATATCCATCAACTCCCTCGGCGGAACCACCGCCGCCCTCGCGGACAACGTCACGCTCTCCGCTACGTCGCTCTCGCTGGTCTCGGAGGCGACGCTCGACGCCAGCAAGGTCAACTCCCTGCGAACGTTGGTCAGCGGCGCGAGCACGACCTCCGGCTTCGCCGACGCGCTCGCGGCCTTCACCGGTGCCAACATCTTTTCCTTCGCCGCCAGCGGCGGCGGTTCCGGCACCGCCTCGCTCTCCGGTTCCGTCTCCATCAACGAAATCACGCGCGTGCTGGCGTCGGACGCCGACAACTCGGTCATCACGCTTTCCGGCAACGCTGCGGAGACATTCAAGGCGACCGCGACGGACAGCGCGTCCATCAAGTCGCTTGCCGGCGCGCTCAACGGCGCGGGCGCGGCGGCGGTGGGCGTGGCGGTCGCGCTCAACAACATCTCCGGCAGCACGCGCGCCGGCGCGGTCTCGTCGGCCATTTCGCGCACAAGCGGCACCGGCGGCGTGACCGGCGTGCTGTTCGACGCCCAGTGGAACGGCAGTGTGTGGAGCGTCGCCGCCGCCGGCAGTGACGCCGGCATCGCTTCCGGCAATGCGGTCGTGATGAAGAACCACCTCGCGGGGAAGGTCTCCTCGATTGTCTCCGGCGGCTCGCTCACGGCGACAGCGGGCGATGTGCTCATCCGCGCGACGGACAACGCATCCATTAACGCCGGCACGCTGACGCTCTCGCTCGCCGGCACCGCTTCGTTGGGCGCGAACGTCGTCCTCAACGACATCCGCACCGAGACGCTCGCCACCGCGAAGAGCGGGGCGGACATCCGCGCGAACGCCGGCTCGCTCTCGCTCGGCGCGTTCTCGTCGGGAACAATCACTGCGGCGAATGCCGCCATCACCGCCTCTCTCGGTCTCTCTGCCGCCGCGTCCTACATCACGAACAAAATCGCCGGCTCGACCACGGCGTCCGCTGTCAACAGCGCGACCAACCTCTACGCGCGGGACAACCTGTTGCTCGACGCGCTGCGCACCGAAGACATCGAACTCAGCACCGGTAGCGTCACTGCCGCGTTCTTCGGTTCGGCTGGCGTCACCGTCCTGACGAACGAAATCAGCGGCACCACCGAGGCGTTGCTCGACGGCGCGTCCGCCGACGCCGCCGCGACGACCGGCAATGGCATCGCGCTTAACGCGTCGGTCATCGTTGACGGCGTCAACGCCTTCTCCGACGCGGACAACTCCGCCGTTCGCGGCGTCGTCCTGCGCGCGCGCTCCGCCAACGCCATCACATCGCAGAGCGGCGGTGTCACTTTAGCCGCAGGCGTCACCGCCGGCGGTTCCGGCTTGGTGAACACGATTAGTTCGACGACCCGCGCGAAGGTCACCGGCGGCGCGAAGGTGAACCAGCGCACGGGCACGACCGGCTTCACCGCCGGTTCCAACGACCAGAGTTTCGCCGCCTTCGCCGCCGACAACTCGTCGGTCACGAACAGGATTGCCCAGATATCCGCTGCCCTCGGCATCAGCACCTCCGGCATCTACGCGACGACCAACATCACGAAGACCGTCAGCGCGACGGTTGACACTGCCTCGACCGCGATTTCGGCGAAGAACTGGGCGTGCGTCGTCGCGTGGGCGAAGAACAACGTCACCACGGACGTCGCCAGTGCTGCGTTGGCGCTGGGCGGCTCCGCCAACGCGAATATCGCGACGACCACAATCGGCGGCTCGACCACGGCGTCGTTCACGGAAGGGACGCTTACCGTTCGCGGCGGCTCTTCGCAGCAGGCGCGCATCCGCGCCATCACGAGCAGCACCATTAGTCACACGGGTCGCGGCACTGGGGCTTCGCTCGGCGGTAGCGCCACCGGCGGCCTCGGCATCGCCACAATCAACACTGCCACCGGCGTCACCATCGGCGGGACGGTCAACGTCGCCAAGGCGCTCGAAGTGAGCGCGACCGGCACAGAGACCATCACCAGCGACCTCGGCGGCGGTGCTATCAGCAGTGCCGCCCTGGGAGTGGCGGTGGCGGTCAACACCATCCGCTCGACGACGACCGCGGCCGTCGCCGCCAGCGCGCAAATCAATCAGGACGCGAACAACGCGCCCGCGAGCGACGCCGACTTCACGCTGAAGGCGACGGATACCGCCACGATTACCGACAAAGAGGGCACCGGGTCGCTTGGCTTCTTCGCCGGCGGCGGTGCCGTCGGCGTCGAGCACATCCAGACCACGGCGAAGGTGACGGTCGGTTCCAGCGCGAACATCAAGGCGGGGCGCGACCTCATCGCGAGGGCGGAAGCCACGCGCACGCTCGACGCCGAGGCGCGCTCCAAGTCCGGCGGACTCCTCACCGCCACCGGCGCGGTGATTATCGCGCGCATTGGCGGAACCGCCGCCGGCGGAACCGGCAAACTCAACGACAGCCATATCCCCAACGCTATCAAGACCGCCGCAGGTGCCTCCGGCACCGCCAACACCGGCGATGTCACCGTCTCTCTCGGTGGCGCGAACATTACCACCGGCAGAAACCTCACGGCGGATGCCATAACCAACGACAAGGCAACCGTTGACGCTGGGTCGAAGTCGGCATCCCTCCTATCCGTCGGCGTGGGCTACGCGGATGTCCTGTTCGGGGGCGTCACGACAATGTCGCTTGCGGGCACGTTCGACGCTGGCGGCGCGATAGCCGCCAATGCCACCCGCAAGAACAACAGCACGTCCGTCAAAGTCGGCGGCGCGAATGTCAGCATCGCCGGCGGACAAGCCATGAGTGCGACCCTGAACGATTCCGCGCGCGTCGCTGCCTCCGCTGCGGACAACACGACGGTCACCCGCGCCACTGGTTTCACCCTGAAGGCGAAGGACACGATTGTCCAGAGCGTGGCGTCGAACAATATCGAACTTGAATTCGTTGGCGCGACTTCCGTGACAGTCAGCGCGACCGCCGGGGGTAGCAGCGGTTGGGGTTCGGAGGTGACGGTTGGGAGAAATGTGCTTCTTGGCAGCGAGGCCGCGCCGCTCACCGGAGCCGTGGTGATTGCGGCGGAAAATGATTTTTCCAACACCGCATCCGCCACCAGCACGTCTGTTAAAGTATTCGGTGCCAATAACACCACTGCCAGCGCCACGACGAACAACACAACGCACACGAGCGTCGGCAATGGCACCGGTATCTACACGACCGGTTCCATCACCGTCAGCAGTCAGGGCGCGGTGGACAATATCGCGCGGGCGAACAGCGGTTTCTCCAGCGTCATCAACGCTGGCGGAAGGACCTTCGCCAACGCTACGCTCACGCCCCGCGCACTGACGGAAATCGGCCGCGTGACCTTCAAAGCCACCGGCAGCACCAGCGACATCACCGTCTCCGCTATCGAAAAATACAAAACCGCTTGGTCTTCCGATAGGTTTGCCGCCGGCACTCTTGGCAACTCGGCGGTAATCACGGCGTTTAATCCGATTTCCGGAGCGGATATTTCAAGTTCCTCGGCGACTGCCACGATTACCTGCTACGGCGCCGCGTGCCTCGACATCGCCGATGGCTCTTCGTTCACCGCCGGACGAAACATCAGTACAAACGTCACCGCCGATGATGTTAATATCGCGAAGGGTGACGCCGACGCTGTTGCTTCGTTGGTTTCCGGTGTGCAAATCACGACAACCGCGATGATTAACGGGAAGACGACGGAAGCCAATATCGGCGGAACGTTCATCGCCGGTAACAATTTCGAGCACCTGTCCTATATCTACTCAAACGTCAATTCCATCGCGGACCTGAAAAGCGGCGTTAGCGGGTTATCAATTGGGCACGGCGACAACATCGCGCAAGGCGGTTTGGATACGGACGCTAGAAGCACACTGACGGTGAACCCGGACACGCACATCACCGCCAAAAACAACCTGTCGGTCAAATTGCAGGAAAACATCCGTCTGAATGTTGAAATGTTGCATTCGACAGCATTCTCTTTTGCGAGCGGGTCAACGACTGACAAGGCATTGGCGTATTACAAGCACAACCTCGAACTGACTGTTGGCGCGAGGGCGGAGTTGAAGGGGCGCAATGTTACGGTTTCGAGCACAACCAATGACGTGAACATCGAAGTCCAGTCCTTAGTGGAAAAGAACGTCGTTGGATCGGGGCGCATTAACTCCTATGCGTATTTTAACCCATACTACGAATTTACCGACAGAGAGGAAAAGCTACGGTTATATACTGTGTCCGATAATAACCTGACGATTGCCGCCGGCGCGAAAATCATCGGTGAGGACTCCGCGAAAGTCATTGTCGGAAAAGACCAAAGTAGCGGTGTTAAAATCACCGTTCGCGCGGACACCGACGTGAACGGTGGTGTGGGTCAGGGGGCGTCCTACGCGCAAAACTATTACCTCTGCAGCCCCGTCCTCACCTTGAATGGCAGCGTTGAGGCACTCAACATTGACATCATTGCGGCGGGCAAGGTTGACGACACGCTCGGCGATGATGCCCCAGCCATAGACAAGTTCAACATATCAGCCCACGCTGATGTGGCTCAGCTTATGCAATTGGTCCACAAAATCATTGGCACCGTGAAAAAAGTGGTCTGCTCGGTGACAAAGTGGCTCTTCTTCGGCTGGCTCTGGGGTTGCGAGGAAAAATGGGAAGACGTCTGGGCATGGGTTGAGGTAAACATCGGAACCGTGCCGATTGAGGAAACGTCAAGCAATTACGGCACCAACGGTGCCGTAATCACGCTGGGCGACTCCGCCCTCATTTCCACTCTCATCGCCCAAAGAACGCGCGACCTCGTCATCACTCCGGGCGGTGTCATTGACATAGATAACAGCGACTCCGAGATTGCCGCGAAGACAGCCGTCACCGACACCACGGTCACGGTCCAGAGTTTTGACAACAACCGCTCCGGTCATATCTCCATTGTCGCCATCGGCGACGCCTCGTTCCTTAAAATGGGCACTAAGAAAACCGCGATGGTCAAATACTCGCCCAGCGGTGTGCCGGTCGCCATCACAAACAACTCGAACAAAACACTCATTCTCAATGACATAACGGTTGTTGACGACACCGGTGCGCCACCGGTTCGGTTCGTTGCGAACACAATCGAAGACCTTGAGGCAAAAACGATGGACGGTATGTCATACAACGTCTTCAAGGGATTTGATAACTTCCTCCAAAGCACCGAATACGCCAATCTGACCATCAACGCCACCGGCATTACGGTTCGGAACACCGCCGGCGGTGACATCAAACTCCACGGTCTCCTTTCGGACCCCACCGGCGCGGTCATTGTCTCCGCCGCGCAGGGTAGCATTATCGCCGACGGCGAGGGCGGAAACCTGTCCCTGCCGCAAGAAACGACCCTGCAGTTCCACATTGACGCCAACATCGTGAATCTCTCCGCCGGCGGTTCCATCGGCACTGGTTCCGCTCCGCTGCGCATTCACGCATGGGACTACAACGAACACATGGACACCGAATACGGTCTCGCCGCCAGCATCACCGCCAACGCCACCAACGGCGACGTCGTCCTGCGTGTGCGCGGCGAGCGACCGGTCAGCGAGCATCGCGGTCTTGCCTACGCCCCAATCGTCTCCCTCGGCGGCAGTGCCGCCGGCGTCTTCGACGTGCAATCCCTTGGTGCCGGTCTGACCGAGGAGTCGTATCTTTACGACGTGTTATACCGCACACAAAACACGGATGGAGACGGAGCCATTGAACTGGGTGACTTGTTCTATAAGGGGACGTGGGAATTGACGCAGTTGGAATACGCCAAACTCTTAGCCGGCGATTACAAATGGACCGTCACCAGCAAGGTAACCGAAAATAAGGGAACAGCCGAGGAACCGAACATAGTCACGACCGGTTATTACTTTACGTTCACCAAACCGGGAACCACCGAAACCGTAACCGTTCTTTGGAGTGTGGATAAAATCTCGCCCGGGGGCAATATAGCGGTGGGATATTTAAATCCCGATACCGGGAAATTGGAAACCAGGGTCCTCGACGAACGCCGCAACCAGAATATCCCTGTTGATTACTTGAGTTATGATAAAGACGGGAATGTTCTTTCGACTGTTACTTACACAGTCGGAGATAGTTACAATAGCGTGAAGCGAAATGTCGACCCAAAGGCCGCCGCCACCCTTAACACCGCTATTGGTACCATTTTCTTTGATGCTGGACTTTTAGGTTATAAGGTTAATTTTGATAATGGCACGGATGAGGGCATAGACAGATATTCCCTTGTTAGAGCCGGTTGGGATGCCCTATTAAAGACCACTGCGGTCGGCGGTAACAAAATCCCCGTCGCCGGCAGCGGTCGCATAACCGCTTCCGCTGTCACGTTCAACCTCAACAGCATCAACGCGGGCGTCGGGGTGAACATCAACGCCGACGGTGCTGACGGTTCGAAGGGGGTAATCACCGTCGGCGGCGGCGGAACGAACCCGACCATCAATGTCGGCACGGCAAACGCCCGCTTCTTCGCGAAATTCGCCGCCAACGGGGCGTTCTCGACGACAAGCATAAACAACGGGATGACAGGAACTTACAACCAATCTGCCCAGACCGTCACGCTCGCCTCCTTCAGTATGTGGCAGTTCTCGCCGACGCTCAACTTGAACGGCACCGGCGGAGCCGTTACCGGTGCTGGGACCCTCACCGTGACCGGCACCACGTATTCGGTGGATGTCGTCAACGAGAGCAACTTCAAATTGGTTGTCGAAGGCATAAACCTCTACTACCCCCAAAGTCCTTATATCATAATCAATGGTTACGGGGTGTATGCTGGTTCGACCCGGCAAAGATACACCTCCGAAATCTACACCCAATCCATCATCCCCAGCACGGTCGCCGATTCCGAAATCAACATTTCCTCGGTTGGCGCGGTTGATGTCACGGGGGCACTCATCACCAATCGCGGCAATTCCTACTCCGATTTGAGCGGCAAAGTCGCCATTGAGACCACCGGCAGCACGAAGGCCGTCACGTTCACTAACGGCGGCGTTTACACCAACGACTTCTCGGTCAACGCCACCGGTGCCGTCACGCTCAACAGCGGTAATTTCGCCAACATCGGCTTCGTGGACATCGTCGCCGGCGGCAACATCACCGCCAGCGCCGTAACTGTCAACGCCCGCGCCAGCGGTTCCGCCGGACACATCAATCTGACCTCCACCGGCAACATCAACGGCAACTTCCTTCTGACCGGCAGCGCGACCGGCAATGTCATCATCACCGCCGGTGTCGCCGGAACCATCAGCGGCACTTATGGCGCCGACGGCACTTCCGCGAACGCCAGCAAAATCACAGCGACCGCCTACGCGAACAACGCCACCTTCCGCGAAGCCACCTTGCTCGAAATCAAAGGCGGCACGAACGGCGGCTCGGCGTCCACCGTCCGCACCTACGAGATACCCAACGTGACGTTCGCCCTCACCGGCGCGCTCACGCTGGTTGCCGACGAGACCCCGCTCAACATCACCGGCAGCACCGCCGCCAACATCTCCATTACCGCCGGCGGAAATCTCACCACGGGCAGTGCCGGCGTCGTCACCTCGAACGGCAACATCACCCTTCGCGGCGTGAGCGACACCGGTGCCATCACCGGCACTTACAGAGCCGCCGGCTCCGGCAAAGGCATCCTCACCGTCAGCGGCTACTCCGCCAACATCACCACGGACGTCACCTCGCTCAGCGCGATGGTGAGCGGCGCGCTCACGGTCAACGAGGCGAGCGACCTCGTCGTCACCGGCAGTTTCGCCGCCGGTGCCACGAGCATCACCGCCGCCGGAAACATCACCGTCAACTCCTTCGCCAGCGACGACACGCTGCGCCTCACCGCCACCGGTGCCGGCCACTCCATCACCGCGACCACGCTCGCCGCCACCGGCGCCGTCACGCTCCGCGCCGACACCAACATCACCGTTGACGCGCTCACCGGTTCCTCGCTCGACCTCGGCGCCACCAACGGCGCCATCACGCTCGCCATCACGAGCACACTCGGAAACGTCACCCTCGCCGCGCGGAACGACGTCACGCTCACCTCGCTCTCGACCGCCGGCGTGGTCTCCGTCACCTCGACCGCCGGCAACATCACCGCCGGCACGCTCTCCACGTCCAGCACCGCCAACGGCAACGTCCTCACGCTCTCCGCCGCCGGCACCGGCACCAACGCCGGCAGAATCACCGGCAACTTCACCGCGCTCACCGGCGACATCGCCGCCACCGCCGGCGTCCTCAACAGCGGCGTCTTCAACGGACGCAAACTCACTCTCGGCGGCGCGGGCGACGCGGACCTCTCCACGACCGTCGCCACCCTCGCCGGCTCCGTCGGCGGCGACCTGACTGTGCGCGAAACGAACGACATCGCGCTGGGCGTGAGCGGAACGCCGCTCACCGTCGGCGGCGACATCTCCATCACCACCACCGGCGCGGTCTCGTCGTTCTCCACCACGTCCACCACCGGCGACATCTCCCTCAACGCAAGTTCCGCGACCGGCACCTTCGCCGCTACCACCGGCACGCTCGACCTCGCCCTCACCGGCGGCGCGAACCTCACCACGACCGTCGCCGCCATCACCGGAACCATCGGCGGCGCGCTGACCGTGCACGAGACGAACGCGCTCGTCCTCGGCGTCACCGGCGAAAACGCCGTCCCGCTCACCGTTGGCGGCGACGCCGCAATCACCGCCGGCGGCGCGGTCACCGGCTCCATCTACGCCCCCGACAGCGCGCTCACGCTCACCGTCGCCGGCAACGCCGACCTCGCCACGACCATCGCCTCGCTCAACGCCACCACCACCAACGGCGGCAACCTGCGCATCGTCGAGACCGACGACCTCGCCGCCGTCGTCAACGTCGCCGGAAACCTCTACATCCGCACCGGACGCGACCTCGACCTCGCCGGCGACGTCACCGGCAGCGCGACGCTCGTCGTCGGGCGCGACCTCAACCTGCACGACTTCACCTCGTACGGCCTCGACATCACGCTGCCCGGCAGCGTCACGATTGACGGCTTGACCATTGAGGGCGCGTTCAAACTCACCGCCGACGACATCTTCGCGCACAACATCACCGCCGCCTCAATCGAGTTCGTCTCCACCGTGGGTGCCATTGACGCCGCCGCGCTCACCGCCACCACCGGCGCAATCACGCTCACCAGCGCAACGGGCCTGCTCGCCTCCGACCTCGACGCCGTCACCGACATCACCCTCACCGCAGCCGACGGCGACCTCGCCGGCGAGCACATCGCCGCCAACGGCACGCTCACGCTCGACATCAGCGGCAGCGCCGACATCTCCACCGCCGTCGCCGAAATCACCGGCAACGTCGGCGGCAACCTCGCGCTCGACGAAGCCGACGACATCGTGCTGACCTCCGTCACCGCCGGCACCGACGCCGCCATCACCGCCGGCGGCGCGGTCACCGGCTCGCTCACCACCACCGGTGCCACTTCCATCGAGGCAAGTTCTGTGGGCGGCACTTATGTCGCCGACACGCTCACCCTCGCCGTCACCGGCGACGCGAACTTGACCACCAACGTCGCCACCCTCGCCGGCAGCGTCGGCGGCGACCTCACCGTCAACGAGACCGACGCGCTCGCGCTCTCCGCCGTCACCGCCGCGAACGCCGCCATCACCACCGGCGGCTCACTCACCGGCTCGCTCGCCGCGCCCGATGGCGTGCTCACCCTCGCCGTCGCCGGCTCCGCGAACCTGACCACCGACGTCGAGACCCTCGCCGGCAACGTCAGCGGCGCGCTCACCATCAACGAGGCCGACGACCTCGCGCTCTCCGCCGTCACCGCCGCGAACGCCGCCATCACCACCGGTGGCTCGCTCACCGGCTCGCTCACCGCGCCCCTCGGCGCGCTCACGCTCGATGTCACCGGCAACGCCGACCTGACCACCACCATCGCCTCCCTCGCCGGTTCCGTCGGCGGCGACCTCACCGTGAGCGAGACCGACAACCTCAACGCGAACGTCAACGTCGGCGGCGACCTGCAAATTGACGCCGGACGCGACCTGACCCTCGCCGGCAGCGCCGGCGGCGACGCCGTTGTCTCCGCCGTCCGCAATCTCAACCTGCGCAACTTCACCGCCGCCGACATCACCGGCGACGCCACGACCGGAACCGCCGTCGCGACCAACGTCACCGCCACCGGCGACGTCGAACTCTCCACGCTCCACGGCGACATCGTCGTCGAGCAACTCGCCGCCGGCGGCGCGGTCACGCTCGACGCCACCGGCTCCATCGTTGCCACGCTCACCGCCGGCAGCGCCGACCTCACCGCCACCGGCACACTCTACGGAACCGTCGCCGTCGAGGACGCGCTCTCGCTCACCGGACGCGCCGTTCGCGGCAACTACACCGCCGAAGACCTGACCCTCGACATCGCCGGCGAGGCGACAATCACCACCACCGCCGGCTCGCTCGCCGGCAACGTCGGCGGCGTGCTCACCCTCACCGAGACCGACGACGTCACGCTCTCCTCCGTCTCCGCCGCGAGTGCCGCCATCACCGCCGGCGGCGCGCTCACCGGCTCCCTTGCCACCACCGGCACCACTTCCATCGAGGCAAGTTCTGTGGGCGGCATTTATGCCGCCACCACCCTCACGCTCGCCATCGCCGGCGACGCCGACCTGACCACCACCGTCAACACGCTCACCGGCGACGTCGGCGGCACGCTCGCCGTCAACGAGACCGACGCCATCACCCTCACCGCGCTCACCGCGACCAACGCCGCCATCACCGCCGCCGGCGACATCACCGGCGACGCCTCCGCCGCCGAGAACCTCGCCCTCACCTCCGCCACCACCATCACCGGCACCTACACCGCCGGCGCGGACATCAGCGTCGAGGCAAGTTCTGTGACCGGCACCTACACCGCCGGCGACGGCATCGCCCTCACCGCCGCCACAGCGACCGGCGACTACACCGCCGGCGGCGTCCTCACGCTCGACATCGCGACCGACGCCGACCTGACCACCAACGTCGGCGGTCTCGACGGCAGCGTCGGCGGCACGCTCAACATCAACGAAGCGGACGACCTCGACATCGGCGTTCTCGCCGTCACCGGCGACGCCGCCATCAACGCCGCCGGCGCGGTCACCTCCGTCTCCACCACCGCCGCCAACATCGTCCTCGACGCGAGTAGCAGCAGTGGCGTTTACGCCGCCGACACGCTCACCCTCGCCATCACCGGCGACGCCGACATCGCCACCACCATCAACACGCTCACCGGCAGCGTCGGCGGCACGCTCGCCGTCAACGAGACCGACGACCTCTTCGTCACCGACCTCACCGCCGCGAACGCCGCCATTACCGCCGGCGGCGCGCTCACCGGCGACGCCTCCGCCGCCGAGAACCTCGCCCTCACCTCCGCCACCACCGTCACCGGCACCTACACCGCCGGCGCGGACATCAGCGTCGAGGCAAGTTCTGTGGGCGGCATTTATGCCGCCACCACGCTCACCCTCGCCATCGCCGGCGACGCCGACCTGACCACCAACGTCGCCGGTCTCGCCGGCACCGTCGGCGGCACGCTCACCATCAACGAAGCGGATGACCTCGACATCGGCGTCCTCTCCGTCACCGGCGACGCCGTCATCAACGCCGCCGGCGCGGTCTCCTCCGTCTCCACCACCGCCGCCAACATCGTCCTCGACGCGAGTTCCAGCAGTGGCGTTTACGCCGCCGACACGCTCACCCTCGCCATCACCGGCGACGCCGACATCGCCACCTCCGTCAACACGCTCACCGGCAACGTCGGCGGCACGCTCGCCGTCAACGAGACCGGCGACATCACCGTCACCGCGCTCGCCGCGACCAACGCCGTCCTCGAAGCCGCCGGCAACGCCACCGTCTCCGACCTCGCCGCGACGAACCTCGCCGCGACCGTCACCGGCAACGCGGCGCTCGACGCCATCACCGTCGCCGGCAACGCCGACACCACCGCCGGCGGCAACGTCACCGGCGACGCCCTCACCGCGTCGAACATCTCCGTCACCGCCGGCGCGAACATCGTCCTCACCGACACCACCGCCACGTCCGTCACCGGCGGCGTGACGCTCGACGCCGGCGCGGACATCACCGCCGAAGACCTCGTCGCCCAAAACCTCGCGCTCGCCGCCGGCGGCGACGCGACGCTCGCGACGACCGTCAACACGCTCACGAACGCCACCACCGGCGGCAACCTTGGCATCGGAAACTCGCAGACGCTCGTCGTCGAAAACGTCGCCGTCGGCAGCGACGCCGCCATCAGCACCACCGCCGGCAGCATCCGCTCCGCGCGCAACGCCCGCACGCGCCTCGCCGCCGGCGGACGCTTCACGCTCGCCGCCGCCGAGGACATCACCGGCGCGAACGGCACCGGCGCGTTCAGCACAACCGCCGCCGAAGGCACCTACACGCTCACCGCCGGCGACGACATCGCGTTCACCGCCGCCACCGGCGACGTCGCCGTGGACAGCGCGAGCGCGGGCGGCGACTCGCTCGCCATCACCGCCGCCGGCGGCGCGCTCGACATCGCGAACGCCACGACCAACGGCGGCGCCATCACGCTCGAAGCGCGCGGCGAACTCAACGCCGGCAACGTCGGCGCCGCCGACCCCGCCACCGCGCCGGAGAACGTCGTCCTGCGCGTCAACGGCTCCGGCGGCGCGCTCAACGCCGCCGTGGTCAACGCGACCAACTCCCTCGCCGCCTTCGCCGCGAACACCGTCGTCGAGACGCTCAACGTCATCACCGGCGGCGGCACCGGCGGCACTGCCGGCGGCGGTTCGGACTTCACCGTGCGCGTCGCCGGCGCGCCCGACACCTCGCTTGAACTGCGCGACGCGAACGCGCTGCCGGCGTGGGCGCCGCTCGCGGGCGAATTCCTCGACAACTTCGTCATCTCCGACCTGTTCACCGAGACCTTCGGCGGGGCGGGGAAGGGCGCCGGCAACGTCGCCGAGAGCGCGTTCATCGGCTCCCCGACCGCCGGCGTCAGCATCACTGTCGCGCGCTGGGACGCCATCAACGGCGCGCTGCTGACGAACGCCGACACGCTCGACGTCGTCTCCGCGCACGTGCTCACGGCGACCTTCAAGACGCGCGACACCGAGGTCTATGCGTTCGACGCCGGCTCGCCCGCCGCCGACACCTTCGAGGTCGCCGGCTCGCCAATCGCCGCCGCCGGCGGCGCGTTCCGCCTCGTGCTCGACGACGAGGGCTGGCGCGGCAACGCGGTCTCCGTCTCGCACAACGGCGGCGGCTTCGCCGAGATGCGCACCGCGAACGCCGTCTGGACGCTCACCGAGGCCGCCGGCGACGACGGCAATGCGGAGACGACCACCGACCGCGTCGCGGGCATCCGCACCGATGCCGCGCTGCGCGCCGCCGTGACGGTCGCGCCGGTGGCGTGGCTCGAAGCCGCGCGGTTGTGGTCGCGCTTGTTCGAGGTCGCGCCCGGCCATCACGCGCTGCCGTTCGAGACCGAGGAGGAGGCCGCCGCGCGCGAAGCCGCCGGTCTGCCCGTCCCCGCCATCTCGCCGTCAATCCTCGCCGTCCCGCCGCCGCCGCCGCCGGCACCGCCGCGCACCGCGCCGTTCAACGGCGAGAAACTGCCCGAAATCGAGTTCCCCGGAATCTCGACCTCGACGCTGCCGCTGCCGACGACCGCGACGCTCCTCCGCTGATTTTTCCCATACACTCACACACCCAAAACACTCGATGCTTCACCGCACCTCACAACTCGCCCGCCGCCTCCTGTGCGCGGCGGCACTAATGCTTGCTCCGGCGACCGCCGGCGCCGCCGAACTCGTCTGGGATGGCGGCGCGGACGGCGTCTGGAATCACGCCAACTATAATTGGCGCGACGCCGAGACCGGCGCCTACGTCACCGCGTTCCGCGAAGGCGACGCCGTCGTGTTCAACGCGCCCGCCACAGGCGCCCGCGTCACGCTCAACGAGGCAATCTTCGCCGAGCGGCTCACCGCCGCCGCGCCGCTGACGCTGACGTTCGCGACGGGCACCGAGGCGTTGCTCGTCGTGAACTATCTCGACGTCGCCGACGGCGTCACGCTGCACAACGAGGGCTTGCTCGGCGTCGAGCAGACCGCCACCGGCAGCGTCGTCAACACGGGCATATTCGCGACGACCGCGCTGCGCGGCTCGCTCGTCAACAGCGAGGGCGCGGTCGCCATCGTCTCGGAGCAGACGGGGGGCGTCATCACGAACCGCGGCGGCGCGCTTTCGCTGACGGCGGACACGACGACGTTCTCGTTCGAGACGCTCGACAATGGCGGCGGTCTCGTGGACTTCGGCGAGGCGGGCACCGGCAACGTGCTCTACGTGCACACGCTGCGCGCCACCGGCGGCGCGGGCTACTACGCCGTCAACGTGGACTTCGCGGCGCGCGAGAACACGAACCGGCTCGTCGTCACCGGCACGCTGTCGGGCGAGCACCGCTTCGTGCTGACGGACACGTCCTCCGGCCTCGTCGCGCTCTCGCCCACCACCGGCAAGGGGCTGCTCATCATCGAGACGCCGAATGACGCCGACCGCTCCGACGAGCACGTCACCGGCACGCTCGAAACGGGGGTCTATTCCTACTCGCTCTCTCCGGCGGCGAACGGCGCGGGCTACGAACTCGGCAAGGTGTCTTACAGCGCGGCGGGGCAGGCGCTCGCGAACACCGCCGGCGCGGTCGCGCTCGGCTGGTTCGGGCAGACCGACTCGCTCTCGAAACGCTTCGGCGACCTGCGGCTCCAAGCGGCGCCGGTGAAGGACTCGCTGTGGGTGCGCGGTCACGCGCAGCGAACGGACACGGATTTCAAAATCGAGGGCGTGAGCGAGTTCGCCGAATACCAATACGGCGCAGACCTCGGCCTCGACCGCGTGTTCTCGCCCAGCAGCGCGCCGGCAACGCTCGTCGTCGGCGTCTTCGCGAGTTACCTCTCCGCGCACCGCGTCTTCCGCGACTCGCTGGGGAGCCGCGGCGACACGGACTCGTGGGGCGTCGGCGGCTACGCCGTGTTGCTCGCCAAGAACGGGCTGTTCGGCGCGGTCACCGGCAAGTTCCAGCGGTTCGAGAACGGGTTCGACACGTCGGGCGACACCGCCGACTACACGAACTTCGCCGCCGGTTTCTCCGCCGAGGGCGGTTGGAAAATCGAACTGGGCAAGGAGGGCTTCTTCGTCGAACCGGCGGTGTCGTTCGACTACGTCCACTTCTTCGCCGAGACCTACTCGACCGCGCGGCGGCTGCGCGTGCTGTGCGGCGACAGCGACATCTTCCGCCTCGCCGCCAATCTGCGCGCCGGCAAGAGCGAGCCGCTCGGCGCCGGCGGCGCGTGGGGCGTGTTCCAGCGATACGTGCGCGCGGGCATTTACGGGCAGGACAGTTACGGCGGCTCCGTGCGCGTCGGCGACTTCCGGCAACGTCCGCGCAGCAACGGCCTCTACTGCACCGCCGGCGCGGGCGTGGCGTGGCAAATCCTGCCCTCGCTGCTGCTCCACGCCGAATACGAGGCGGCGTTCGGCGACAAGTTCGAGCGCCCGTGGTCCGTCAACGCAGGGGTGCGGTTCTCGTTCTGACGCGAAGGACGAACGCCACCGGCAACGCACTCTCTCCGCACTCACGCACACACTCCGCACACGCACACGCACACACAGCAGAAACCTTTCAACGCACATCTCTAAATGAACAAACGTTTTCACATCACCACACTCACCGCGGCCGCCGCGCTGCTCGCCACCGGCGGCATCGCGAACGCGCAGTCCGCTCCGGGCAACGCCACCGGCGCGGTCCAGAGCGCGAACATCGAGGAGTTGCGCCGGCTCGAACGCGAGCGACGCGCGCCCGAAAAACCGGCCGCGCCGCTCGACGCTTCCCGCGCCGCCGCGAAGGACGCGCCCGCCACCGGCACTGCCGGTGACGCCGCGAAGGACGCCGGTCCGCGTTTCAAGTTGAAGCGCATCGCGTTCGACCAGTCGGACGTTTTCGACGCGCCGTTCCTCGCCGGCGTGGCGGCGAAACTCACCGGCACCGAGGTGTCGTTCCACGACCTGCGCGCGCTGTGCGCCACGCTCAACGCGGAGTATCGCCGGCGGGGATTTCCGGTGAACATCGCCAACATCCCGCCGCAAAAAATCAAGGACGGCGAACTGCGCGTCCAACTCATCGAGGCACGCATCGGGAAGGTGACGTTCGAGGGCGTCAACGCCACGAGCGAGAAATACGTCGCCGAGCGGCTCGCCGTCGGCGCCGGCGACCCCGTTAACGTCAACAAATTGGAGGACGCGTTCATCTGGGCGAACCGCGCCGGCAACGCCGCCATCGCCGCCGAACTGCGCGCCGGCGCCAAGCCGGGCGAGACCGACATCGTCGCGAAAGTCACCGAACCGGCGCGCGCCGACTTGTCGTTCTTCGCCGACAACGGCGGCCGCAAATCCACCGGCGCGTATCGCGGAACGTTGATGGCGCGCGGAAACAATTGGGGGCTGGACGGCGACGCGGTGACGCTCTCCGGCATTCACAGCAAGGGCGCGAGCACGGCGTTCGGCGCGTATGAGGCGCCGGTGCCGTTCCTCGGCTGGCGGGGCATCACCGCCGGCGCGGATTACTCCTACGGCGAGACCAAGGTCATCGCCGGCGAATACGCCGCGCTCGACATCACCGGCATCTCGCACAGCGCGGGCGGACACGTCACCGCGCCGCTCATCGCGACCGCCGACTTTTTCGCCAGCGCAACCGTCGCCGGCGGCTATTACCACTCGACGACCGACTACGTGACCGTGTTGAGCGACAAGGAGGAGACCGCCCACGGAAGCGTGTCGGTGAACGTCGAGTGGAACTTTTGGTCCGGGCGCACCGTCGCGTCCGCCGAGTATCGCAGCGGGTTCGCGTGGCTCGGCAAAAACAACCCGGTCAAGGACCCGCGCGAAGGCGTCTATCACAAGGCCGTCGGCACACTCTACCGGCGGCAGGCGTTGCCGTTCGCACCGGTGCTGACCCTCACGGGGCTGCTCACCGGTCAACTCGCCGGCGACGGACGGCTCCCAACAAGCGAGCAGTTCCAACTCGGCGGACACAACTCCGTGCGCGGCTACCCCGAAGGCATTTTGCTCGGCGACCACGGTTATCTCGCGCGCGGCGAAGCGCACCTCACCGCCCCCAAACTCGGCGCGGCAAAAGGCGGCGCGTGGGACACGCTCACCGACTGCGTCTCCCTCTTCGGATTCATTGACCACGGCGCCGTCTTCCCGTTCAGCGGACGCGACACCTCCTACGGCTCGTGCGAGTTCGCCACCAGTGCCGGCGCCGGCATCAACCTCAACTTCCGCGACTGGCTCTTCGCCTCCTTCACCTACGCCAAACCCCTCGACCGCGTCCCCTTCGGCCGCCAAGAAGACAACTACCTCTTCCGCGTAGGCGTAAGGGCAACGTGGTAAACACGGCGCCGCCGCCGGCGAGACCGCCGGTGCTGGACGGGGCGGCGGGGCACCGGTGGCGGCGGCGTTGGCGGGGCAGGGCAGAGGCAAGACCGACGCCGACGGCGTCGGCGTCAGCGCGGGTTTACACCTCGCTCCATACTCGCGCTACACGCGCCAAAATTCCGCCCGAAGGTGCCCTCAAAAAAAGGACAAAAAAAGTTTTCCAAACCGCTTGACACTTTTGCGGAACCTGATTTCGTCCGCGCTGTCGAAAGACCTCGTTGCCTGCTCGACGCCCAGCCAGACGGCTTTCAGAGCCAAATCACGAAGTCGAAACAGCAGTCCGCCAAGCAAGCCAACGAAGTCACGACACAGTCCAAAAAAACGTAGCCCGAAGCCCGCGACCATTCGGACCTGCGTCAACCAACAAGGTCGCCCCGAACAATCACACCGTCAGTCAACCGTCAGTCCAACACTCACTCACCGCTCACCTCTCACCACGAACCAGACACTCTTCCCTCCCCGCGAGATGCCGCTAACGCAACACATCGACGCTTCCTCTGCCACAGCACGAGTGCTGTCACAGGAATTGAGCACGAGCAACAACTCGTG
>JAISSQ010000235.1 GCA_031273045.1 Puniceicoccales bacterium | reverse complement strand
CACCGTCGAAAGTTCCCTCCAATACTTCGCCGCCCTCCGCGCCGCCGGCGTCTCCGCCGAAATGCACATCTACGCCGCCGGCGGCCACGGCTACGGCATCCGCCCGACAAGTTATCCGGACAAAACCTGGCCCGCCGCCGTCGAAGCATGGCTGCGTCAAGGCGGCTGGCTGTGAACCGCCGGCAACGTCCGTCCCACCGGCAACGCCACCGTTACCGGCAGCAGCCAACCGCCGCCGATGTCCACCGCCCCGCCCTATCGAGGCCGCCTCGCGCCGACGCCCACGGGCTTTCTGCACCTCGGACACGCGGCGACATTCTCGCTCGCCGCGCAACGCGCCGCCGCCGCCGGTGGCGCGCTCGTCATGCGCGTCGAAGACCTCGACCCGCTGCGCTGCAAACCGGAGTTCGCCGCCGCCGCCCTCGAAGACCTGCGCTGGCTCGGTCTGCGCTGGGACGAGGGACCGGATGTCGGCGGCCCGTTCGCGCCCTACACGCAGAGCGAACGCCGCGAGTGGTTCCTCGAAGTGTGGCGGCGGTTGCGCGACGCCGGCGCCATCTACCCGTGCTCGCGCTCGCGCCGCGATGTCGCCCTCGCCGCCCTCGCCCCCAATGAGCCGAGCACCGGCGGTGCCGGCGGCGACGCCCCCGAACCGCTCTTCCCGCCGGAGTGGCGGCCGCCCGCCGGCACCGGCAGCGACGTCCCCGCGCCCGACGCGCTCGACGCCAACTGGCGGTTCCGCGTCCCCGACGGACGGCGCGTTTGCTTCACCGACGGACGCCTCGGCGAGCGCGCCTTCACCGCCGGTGCCGACTTCGGCGACTTCGTCGTGTGGCGGCGCGACAACGTGCCGGCCTACGAACTCGCGGTCGTCGCCGACGACCATGCCATGCGCATCACCGAAGTCGTTCGCGGCGAGGACCTGTTGCTCTCCACCGCCCGCCAACTGCTCCTCTACGAGGCGCTCGGCTGGACGCCGCCGGCGTGGTTCCACGCACCGCTCGTGCGCGACGCCGCCGGTCGCCGCCTCGCCAAGCGCGACAACGCCCGCTCCCTGCGCTCTTTGCGCGAGCAAGGTCTCCCGCCGCCGGTGCTCACTCCGCGAGGTGCGGATGGTATTCGGGAACGACGTGCTGGAACTCAAGTTTGAGCGCGTTGCCGGGCTTCTCGGTGATGTTCGCGGAAATGGCGTCGAAGGCGCGCTCCACCTCGTCGAGCGACCTCGGTTCGCCGACGAACCGCATGACCTCGGAGTGCTCGGTGGCGACGTGCCGCTCGTCGAGATACTGCAGTTCCTCAAAGAGTTTTTCGCCCGGCCGCAGCCCGATGAACTCGATGGCGATGTCGGCGTCAGGCGTGAAACCGGAGAGTTCAATCATCTGGCGGGCGAGGTCGAGAATGCGCACCGGCTTGCCCATGTTCAGGACGAAGATTTCGCCGCCGGTGCCGAGCACCGCGCATTGCAGCACAAGGCCGACCGCCTCCGGAATGGTCATGAAGTAGCGCGTGACGTCGGGGTGCGTGACCCGCACCGGACCGCCCTCGGCGATTTGCTTGCGGAATATCGGGATGACGCTGCCGGAGGAGCCGAGGACGTTCCCGAAGCGGACGGCGAGCAGCCGCGTCTTGCGGTGCTCGGACGGTTTCGCGGCACCGCCGGCGGCGGCGGCGTCCTCCTCCTCGTCGAGTTTCGCCTGACGCGCTTGGAGCCAGATTTCCGCCATGCGCTTCGTGGCGCCCATGACGCTCGTCGGGTTGATGGCCTTGTCGGTGGAGACGAGGACGAATTTCTCGACCCCGAACTCGATGGCGAGTTCGGCGAGGCGCGCGGTGCCGAGCGTGTTGTTTCGGAACGCCTCCGCCGGTTGCCGCTCCATGAGGAAGACGTGCTTGTGGGCGGCGGCGTGGAAAACCACGTCAGGGCGGTGCAGCGCGAAGATGTGGCGCATGCGCGGCAGGTCGCAGATGTCGCCCACGAGCGGCTGAATCGTCCCGCCGTGTCCGAGTTCGAGGAGGTTCTGCTCGATTTGGAACATCTGCGCCTCGCAGCGCTCGACCAGTAGCAGCCGACCGGGCGCGCGCGCGGCGATTTGCCGGCACAGTTCGCCGCCGATGCTGCCGCCGGCACCGGTGACGAGCACGGTGCGCCCGCGCACGAGCCGGTTGATGCCCTCGCTGTCGAGCGCCACCGGCTCGCGTCCGAGCAAGTCCTGAATGTCCACGGGGCGGATGCGACTCGCCCGCGCGCGCCCGCTCGCCATGTCCATCAGCGACGGGACGATTTCGGCGGGAAACCCAAGTTGCCGCGCGAGGCGGATGACCTCCTGCAAACGCTTCACCGGCGCCGCGCCGAGCGCGATGGCGACCTCGTCAACGCCGTGCTTCCGGCGCGCGCTCACGAGTTGCGCAATGCCGCCGGCGACGGGGATGTTATGCAGCCGCAACCCGTGCTTCTCCACGTTGTCGTCGTAGAACACCACCGGCACCCGCCGCAGCGCGGGGCGCGCGAGCCAGTTCGCCGCAAGCGCCGCGCCGACGTCCCCCGCGCCCAGAATCGCGACCCGCCGCAACTTGCCCTCGCCCCCGCGCGCGAGCGCCTCGGCACGCCCGCCGATGTAGTCGTGCAGCATGCGGAAGAACACGCGCAGCGCGCACACGGCGAGCAACGCGAACGGGCCGTCGGCGATGAGCACGCCCAGCGGCAACTTGCGCTCCGCATCGGGGAAGACGACCAATTCGATGACGAGCGCGAAGAGGAACACCGCCAGCAACGCCTGCAACAGCCGCGCCAGTTCGGGGATGCGGAAGTAACTCAACATCCCGCTGAAATGCCGCACGACCGCAAGCGCGAGCACCTGCGCCGGCACAAACCACAGCACCGTCGTGGAAAAGTTGTCCTTCCATTTCTCCCAGTTGTCCAAGCCGAGGTAGCGCAAGCCGTAGGCGGCGAAGAGCGCGCCGGAGAGCAGAACCGCATAAACGACCACAAGGCCGGTTATTCGCTGGATGGAGAAATGTCCGAAAATTTTTCTAAAAAGGCGCATGGAAAGTTTCACAAGTGCTTGAATACTCTTTGAAAACGCGCTGCCGGTGTCAACGCGCCGGTGTAAATCTCACAGCACGTGGCTGGGCACCGCCTGCCACAGCGGGATGAGTTTTTTGCGCAGTTCGGCGGGCGGAAGCGCGGCAAGTTCGTCAAGCGTGCTCGCCTGCCCGATTTTGTGGTCGCCGGCGGCGGTGCGCCGCAGGGCGGTCAGGTGCGCGCCGGGACCGAGCGCGCGTCCGAGGTCGTTGGCGAGCGCGCGGACGTAGGTGCCCTTGCTGCACGCGACGCGGAAGGCGGCGTCGGGCGGCGTGTAGGAGAGCAGTTCAAATTTCTCGACGTGGATGAAGCGCGGTTCGCGGACGACTTCCTGCCCTTTGCGGGCGAGTTTGTAGAGCGGCACGCCGTCCACCTTCTTGGCGGAGAACATTGGCGGGGTCTGGTATTGGTCGCCCTCCATTTTGCGCATGGCGGCGGCGATGGCGGCGGCGTCGAGTTCGGGCGGGACGGGGTTGTTCTCCATGATTTCGCCGTCGCTGTCCTGCGTGTTCGTGACCTGACCGAGGCGCAGCACACCCTCGTAGGTCTTGTCGCGGCTCATGAGGTATTGCGACGCCTTGGTCGCCTTGCCGACGAGGATGACGAGCACGCCGGTGGCGAGCGGGTCGAGTGTGCCGGCGTGTCCGACGCGCTTGGTGCGGAAAATGGAGCGCACCTTGCCGACGACGTCGTGCGAGGTCCAGCCCGCCGGCTTGTCCACGATGAGCACGCCGTCCGGTTCCGTCTGGGGTGAAATCAGCATTTGCCGGCGAGGAAACCGCGCCGCCGGCTGCGGGGCAAACGCGAAGACCGGAACCGCCGCCGCCGCCGGTGGTGGTGCCGCCGGTGGCGGTGCCGGTGATGGCGCCGGTGGTGCCGGCGCATGCGTCCCGTCCTCACGCCGCCGCCGTTGTCCGCCGCGCCCAAGTCAGCGCGCCCGCCTCGCCCAGAATGTCGAAGTCCTCCGGCACGTCGTCGCCGGCGGCGCGTTTCTCGAAGAGCGCGATGTGACCGGCGGTTGGGTCCTTGGCGCAGTGCGCCGCCGCCTCCTCGCGCCCCATGACGAAGAACGCCGTCGAAAGCGCGTCCGCCTCGGTCGCGCTCGGCGCGATTGAGCGCACCAATCCCCTGCGCGTCACCGGCAGTCCCGTCCGCGGGTCCACGATGTGCGCGCTCTGAAACTCCAGCCCGCTACTGCCCAGCGCGCCGCCGCCGAGCAACAGGCACGGCAGGCGCGTCTCGCCCCCGAAGCCGATTTTCCAGCCCGGCTTTCCGGCGGGACTTCCGAGCGCGAGGACGGTGCTGCCGCCGGCGCTCAACAGCGCCCCGCCAACGCCCCAATCGTCGCGCAGCAACGCGCCCATCTTGTCGAGCGCGTAGCCCTTGCCGACGCCGCCGAGGTCGAGCCGGCTCCCGCGCGTGACGCACTTCACGAGGCGCGAATCCGGGTCGAGCGCGAACTCGCCCTTGCGGTGCGCCTCCCATGCCGCGCTCCACGCGGGGTCGGCGGAGGCGTCCGCCTTGTCCAACGCCGCGCCGCCGGTGACGGACTCGGCGGCGGTGTCGCCGGCGGTTTCGGCACCGACGGTCAACGCCGCCGGTGCCGCCTGCCGCTCCTTCCAGAAATCAATCAGCGCGCCCGCCGACGGGTCGAACGCCCGCCCCGTCGCGGCGGCGAGTTCGGCGGCGGCGGCGAGGCATTCGAGCGCCTCGGCACCAATCCCGCACACCTCGCCCTCGGCGAGCGCGTTGATGCGCCGGATGTCGCTCGTCGGCACGAACGCGCTCAAGCGCGCCTCGATGTCGCCGAGCAACCGGAACGCCTCCTGCGCGGCACCGGCGGCGGTGCCGGCGTCAACCAATTCGGCGTCGAAGAAAATCGTAAACACCGTGTTCATCGCCGCGTGGTCGAAACGCCGCGTGCCGCGCGCCGCCTCGTCCACCGCGTCCTGCGCGTCTTCCGCGTCTTCCGCGTCCTCCGCCGGTTCCGGCGCGTGTCCCGTTTCGCTCTCGCTCATGCGGCGCAGGGAAAAGCGAACGCGCCGGCGGCGAAACTCGAAATTTGCTTCGCGCGCCGGCGGCGCGGCGTCCAAGATTTTTCGCGAACCCCGAACCGCCGCCATGCCCAACTCCGCCGCCACCGCCAGCGCCGTCAGCGAAGTCGAGGAAATCTCGGCGCGGGTCGAGCAACTGCGCGACGAGGCGGACACCGAGGAGAACCGGCGCGAACTCGCCTCGCTGGCGCGCCAACTCGCTACGTTGCGCGCCACGCTGCTCGAAGGCGCGGACGGCAACGACGACAACGCCACCGGCGCTCCGCTTCCGCCCGTCCCGCCACCACCGCCGGCACCGGTGCCGCCGCCGCGAACGCGCGCGCCGGCAACGTTCCGTCCCCGCCCTGTTTCCGCATGGCGGCGGCGCCTCGCCAAATTCGGAGGCACCTCGTTCGCAATCAGCATCGCCGTCCACGCCGTGCTACTCGCCGCCGCGCTACTCGTGGTCATCACCACCGTCATCCCCGCCGAAAAGGAACCGTCGCTCTTCCGCACCGGAACCGGCGGCGGCGACGGCGGTCGGCGCACGCTCGCCGAACACTGCGTCAAGGCACCGCCGGCGCGCCCCGTCGCTACACCCCCGCGCCCGAAACTCACGGTGAAAGGCGCGGAGTCGGCACTCTCGGTCAGTGCGCTGCCGGTGCTCGACAGCGGGCTGCTTCGCGGCGCGGCGGCGGCGGGCGCGCTTTCCAAGGGCGGCGGAGGCGGCACCGGCGGCGGTCTCGGCGGCGGCAACGGTCTTGGCTCCGGCGGACGCGCGCACGTCGGCCGCTTCGTCATGGGGGTCGAGGTCAAGGCGCGCAAAATCGCCGTCTATCTCGACGACTCCGGCAGCATGCAACCCTTCCTGCCGCGCGTGAAAGAGGAGATTTACGCGCAGTTCCCCGACGCCGACATCTTCGAGCACAAGAACATCTTCATCACCGTCAGCGCGAACCGCATCGTCGGCGGCGTTGACGACGACGCGCCGCGCCCGCGCCGCAAGCCGAAGCCGCGCAAGAGCACCGCCGGCAGCGCGACTTTCGCCGAGGCGCGCGCCGAGCAACTCAAACTCTCCGACGACGGGAAACGCATCTTCGCCCAATACGCCGCCAATTTCGACCACGGTAGCATCGGCGCGTGGACGGACATCATGATGCGCGAAAACTGCTACGACGCGCTCGTCGTCTTCTCCGATTTTCAGGACGGCGTGCGCGACGACGGGCTGCCGCCGGCGCGCCGCTCCGAGCAGCCGTGGACGGAGCGCTGGGTGGCGCATTTCTCGCGCGCGAAACCACGCGCCGGCACCGGCGGCACCGGCGGAGCGGCGTTCGGCCTCGGCGCGCCGCGCCTCTACCTGTTCTCAATCCAAGTCACCCCGCAGCCGATTTGGCAGCAATGCGTCCGCGCCTCCGGCGGCGAAATCAAGATGATGCCCGAACTGCGCCAGACGGTCGCGCCGGTCAAAAAACGCGCCCGAAAACGCGCCGCCGCCGAAGAGTAGCCCGCCCCGTTTTCGGGATTTCACCTTGCAAAACCGGTCGCGCGGAATGCGCTCCGCGCCCTCTCAAACTCACTCACGCAAACCCGAATTCCTGCTCTCATGAACAAATACATCGTTGAATTTATCGGGACGTTTTTCCTCGTCCTCACGGTCGCCAGTGCCGCCGTTTTAAACAGCGCGCCGCTCGCCCCCCTCGCCATCGGCTCCGCGCTGATGGTGATGATTTACGCCGGCGGACACATCTCCGGCGGACACTACAATCCGGCGGTGACGCTCGGCGCGTTGCTGCGCGGACGCTGCACGCCGTTCGACGCCGCCGCCTACGTCGTGGCGCAACTCGCCGGCGGCATCGGCGGCATCGTCGCAGCGAAAACGCTCTACGCGGAACGGTTCGCGACGCTCGCGGGCGCGGCGGCGAAGGCGGTCGAGTCCGGCGCGGCACCGGCACCGGCGCTCAACGCGGCGGGCGCGGTCATCCTCGCCGAGTTCCTGTTCACGTTCGCACTGGTCTATGTGGTGCTCAACACGGCGACGGCGAAACGCAACGCCGGCACCGGCTTCTACGGGCTGGCAATCGGCTTCACGGTGCTGACGGGCGCGGTCGCCGTCGGCGGCGTCTCCGGCGGTGCGTTCAACCCGGCGGTCGCCATCGGCGTCTCGACCTTGCAGGCGTGGATTGGACAGACGGCGCAGTTGTCGTTCGCGACGGTCTGGCAGCACCTCATCGGCGAAGTCGCCGCCGGTGCCGCCGCCGGTCTGCTCTTCCGCGCCCTCAACCCTGACGACAAGTAAACAAACACATGTCCGAATCCGCCCATCCCGCCGGCGGTGCCGCCACCGCCGGTGCCACCGCTTCCAAGCCCGTCCTCAAATCCGCCGCCAAGCCCGTTCTCTCAACGGTCGCCGCCGCCGCCGAAAACGCCGCGTTCGCCGCTTCGCTCTCGCCGGCGATTGATGCCGCGCTCGGCTGGCTTGCGCAAAACCAGAAGGCGGACGGTTCGTGGAACGCGCCGCTCGACACCAACTGCTGCATGGAGGCGGAGTGGGTGCTCGCGATGCACATTCTCGGCCGTCTCGAAACCGACCCAAAGACGCCGCGCATTCTCGCGGCAATCCGCCAGCAGCAGCGCGACGACGGCTCGTGGGACGTCTATTACGGCGCGGAACTCGGCGACATCAACACGACCGTCGAATGCTACGCCGCGTTGCGCACCGCCGGTGCCGCGCCGGACGACCCCGCGCTGGTCCGCGCCCGCGCATGGCTGTTCGCGCACGGCGGCCTGTCGCGCATCCGGCTGTTCACGCGGTTCTGGCTCGCGTGCGTCGGCGAGTGGCCGTGGGAGACGCTGCCAATCATTCCGCCGGAAATCGTCCTCGTTCCAAAATTTCTGCCGTTCAACATCTACAAGTTCGCGTCGTGGGCGCGGGCGACGTTCATGTCCATGAGCACCGTCAGCGCGCGGCGTCCCGTCTGGCCGCTGCCGCCCGAACGCCGTCTCGAAGAACTCTTCCCGCAGGGTCGCGCCGCGTTCGACTTCACGTTTCCGCAAAAGCCCGGACGCGGCTTCTGGCCGACGTTCTTCCGCACCGGTCAGGCGTTCCTGCGCCTGTGGCAGCGCATCCCGAAAAACCCCGTCCGCAAACTCGCCATCCGGCTGACGCTCGAATGGGTCGTGCGCCATCAGGACGCCGACGGCGCGTGGGGCGGCATCCAACCGCCGTGGATTTACGCGCTCATCGCGCTGCACTGCGAGGGCTGGCACCCGGAGCACCCCGTCATCACCGCCGCCCTCGGCGCGTGGGACAAGCACTGGACGTATGAGCCGGAAGAGGGTGGGGAGCGGGGAGATACACCTTCGCCGCTGCGCGTCCTCGCCAGCGAGTCGCCGGTCTGGGACACGTTGCTCGCCGTGCAGGCCGCACTCGACGCCGGCGCCACGTGGGAGAACTTCCCCCAACTGCGCCCCGCTCTCGAATACATCCTCGAAAAACAAATCACCCGCGACGGCGACTGGTCGCGCACCGTCCCGGGCGTCCCCTGCGGCGGCTGGGCGTTCGAGCGCGCCAACACGTGGTATCCCGACCTCGACGACACCGCCGTCGCCCTCACCGTCCTGTGCCAGATGCGCGACATCGCCCCCGCGAGTTACCGGCAGCGCATAGACGCCGCGTTCGCCCGCGCCGAGACGTGGCTGCGCGCCATGCAGTCGAGCAACGGCGGATGGGGCGCGTTCGACAAGGACAACAACACCGCCGCGCTCACCCAAATCCCGTTCTGCGATTTCGGCGAAGTCCTCGACCCGCCGTCCGCCGACCTCACCGGACACAAACTCGAAGCCCTCGGTCTGATGGGGCACACGCTCGCCACCGGCGACCCCGCCGTCACCCGCGCCGTTGACTACATCCTGCGCGAACAGGAACCCGACGGACCGTGGTTCGGCCGCTGGGGCGTCAACTACATCTACGGCACCGCCCTCGTGCTGCCCGGCCTGCGCGCCGTCGGCTTCGACATGAGCGACCCGCGCATCGCCCGCGCCGCCGCGTGGCTCGTCTCCAAACAAAACCCCGACGGCGGCTGGGGTGAAAGTTGCGGCTCCTACATGGACGACGCCCTGCGCGGCGCCGGTCCCTCCACGCCCTCGCAAACCGCGTGGGC
>JAISSQ010000220.1 GCA_031273045.1 Puniceicoccales bacterium | reverse complement strand
CAGACCGGGGACTTTGGGGCCGGTGTTGTTGGACGGGTCTCCATCGGAGTCGGTTTCTCCGGGATGCGTCACGACGCCGTCGTCGGGCGGATAGACGAATCCGCCGGGGATTGTTTCGCCCGGGACGGTGACGGTGCCGGTGACAACGGTGCTGCCGCCCGGAATGGTTTCGCCCGGATGGACGGTGACCGTTTCGGGAACGCCGGTGTCGTTGGTGGTGCCGTCGGGACGTTTGCCGCCGGGCGGAACGGTGACATCCACGTCGCCGGGACCTTCGTTCACGACGTCTTTCGGCACGGTGTTTCCGGGCGGGATGGTGGTGTCGGGAATGGTGACGGAGATTGTTCCGCCGCCGTTGCCGGAGAATGGCGGGTTGTTCGGGTCGTATTTGTCGGGAACGCCGTCGCCATCGGTGTCGGTGTTGTAGGCGGGGATGAGGACGTCGTCCTTGATAATTCCCGGCACCTTGGGACCGGTTGGGTCATTCGGGTCGGTGACGAGTGTTCCCGGCACCGGTGGCGTGGTCGGGTCGCCGTCGTCGTCCACGAGAATCGGTCCGGGCGGTTCGCCGAGACCGCCGCCGCTGATTTCGATGGTTCCGGGGCCGATGACGGGACCGGAGATGTATCCTTTTTCGCCGCCGACGGGGTCGGTGATGGTGAGTTCGCCGCCATCGAGGTCGATGGTGAGGCCGGGACCGTCCGTTTCGTCAATGGACTTGATGGTGTCCTCGTTGCCGTTGAGGTCGATTTTTGGTTTCGGCGGGTTGAGCGGGTCGAGGATGTCGTCCTTGATGTCGGGCGGGACGGGTCCGGTTTTGATGATAGTGTCGTCGCCGCCGAAAGCGTCATCGCCGCCGGAGATGACGGTTCCTCCCGGAATGATGATTGTTCCCGGACCGGAGTTTCCGCCCGGGGGCGGGACGATTGTGATGGTGCCGAAGCCGGGGTTATCGGGGTCGTCCCATTCGGGGTGGCTTGGGTCGGATGTTCCCGGAATGAGGATGAGGTCGCCCTTGCCGTCGTTGGGGATTTGCTTGGGGTTGGACGGGTCGAGCGGGTCTTCTTTGTAAACGGGACCTTCGGAGAACTCGATGTCAATGACGCCGGGACCCTGCACGGGGTAGGAGGAGCCGCCCGGAATGGTGATTGCGGCGACGCCGAGTTGGGCGCCGAGGCCGTAGTAGCCGGCGATTGCGCCCGCCATGTCCTCATAGACGGAGAGGTAGGGGTCGTTGGGCGTGGAGAAGCGGAAATAAACGGGACCGGAGATGTAGTTGGAGTTCGCGGTGCCGTCGCCGACGTATTCGAGCCACGGGGTGGTGTTGGAGCCGCTGCCGCCGCCGGAGGAGCCGCCGAAGGCGTCGCCGTTGGCGTCAACGAGGTGAACGGTTTGTGTGCGGCTGACGCCGTTTTCGGTGATGACGGGCGTGGCGGAGGCGATGACGACGACAGGGAGGCCGCCGGTGCCGCCGGAGTTGATGATGGAGGGGGCGAAGGCGATGGTGCCGACGACGAGGTTGTGCGGGTCGTCCGCCGGATTCCCGCTGCCGCCGCCGGAGGAGGTGGTGCCGCCGGCGGTGAAGTCGGTGAGTTGGACGAAGGAGCCGCCGCTGACGTTTTTGACGGTGATTGTGGCGGCGAGGTAGTTCGAGATGGAGGAGCGGGCGGGGTCGGCGTCGTATTGCGGGACGGAGAGGACGAGGTTGTTGAAGGCGAGTTGGGCGACGCCGCCGGCGAAGGTCAGGCCGGAGATGGAGAAGCCCTTGGCGTAGCCGGCGTCGGCGGAGTAGTCGGCTTTGAGAACGCTGCCGGTGTTGAGTTCGAGGGAGGCGCGCAGGGCGGAGGCGGGCGCGGCGGAGGTGCCGGCGTTGAGGATGTCGAGCAGGTCGCCGTAGGAGGTGATGGCGGTGTTGCCAAAGATGTCGCCGGCGACGTTGTTGAGGTCGCGGTCAACGGGGTTGAAGACGAATGTGTTGTAGGTTCCGGTCTGGGCGGCGGTGAGGGTCGCGCCGCCGGTGCCACCGGTGCTGCCTTTGACGAGTGAGACGAGGGCGTTTTTGAGGACGACGGTTCCGGTGAAGTCGTTGCCGGTGGTGCCGATGTAGTTGTCGCCGTTGTAGGTGAAGGCGAGTTCGGCGTTCGCGGCGGTGGTCTGGACGGTGAGTTTGTTGGATAACCAAGTGGAGACGGCACCGCCGCCGGTGAACGCAAAGACGCCTTGGTTGTCGGCGGCGCGTCCGAGATAGGAGTCGAAGACGTAACCGATTTGGGCGGCGGAGGTGTCGATTGTCAGGGTTCCGCCGCCGAGGATGACGGTGGCGGCGCCGCCGAAGGTGAGGGAGGACTTGGCGTCGGCGGCGGTGGCGGTGGCACCGAAGGTTTTCGTCGCGGAGCCGTCAATGAGCCAGACGGCGTTTGCGAACGCGCCGACGGCGTCGCCGTTGAGGGTTCCGGCGGTTGTCTGGACGGAGTTGTCGAGGACGGTGCCGATAGCATACTTTTGAATCCAGACATTGAAGCCCCCGCCGACGCCGGTGGCTTCGCCGGCGAGCGTGCCTGTGAGTTTGTTGCCGGCACCGGTGATGATGAGGTTGAAGGATTTTTCGTTGCCGGCGGTGATGGTGTTGGCGGCGGCTGTGGCGGCGGATTTTTCGATTCCGGTGAGGGCGTTGACGTAGTCCCCCGAGGCGGTCTTGTAGGCGGTCTCGGCGGTGGCGACGGCGTCCTTGGCGATTTTGAGGCGGCCGTAGGCGGTGGCGGCGGTGGTGTCGGTGGCGGTGCCGAGGGCTGCGGCGGCGGCGTTCTTGGCGATGGTCAGCGGGTCGGTCGGGTCGGACGGGCTGCCGGCATCTTCCCAATCGGCGAGTGCGGCGTCGTAGTCGGCTTTCGCGACGGCGACGTCGCCGTAGGCGGTTCCGGCGGCGGTGTCGGCGGTGGTGCCGAGGGCGTCCGTCGCGTTTGTGAACGCGGTTTTCTTGGTGTTGTAGGTTGTTTCCGCGCTGACGTAGGAGGCGTCGGTGGTTTTAAGCGAGGCGAGTTTGTCGTCATAAGCGACCTGATAGTCGGCTTCGCCGGCGGCGACGTCGTAGGCGTATTGGGTCGGGTCGGAGAGACCGGAGACGCCGGAGCCGGTGCTGCGGTAAGCGGCGATTGGGGCGGCGGCGACGTCCTTGATGAAGTGCCCGGCGTAAGTGGTGTTGGCGGAGTCGAGGTATGCGGAGGCACCGGTGGTGCCGAAGTAGATGGAGTTTTGAACGGTGCCGCCGGAGATGCCGTTGGTGTAGCGGATGCTGATTTTCTGGGTGTTGTTGGAGAGTTTGTAGGCGTTGGTGTAGGCGGCGTCGGCGAGGGTTTTCGCAGCGCTGGCGGCGGAGAGTTCACTGGTGGCGGTGGCGAGGACGGTGTTGGCGGCGGCGGCGGTGGCGTTGGCGGCGGCAAGGGCGTCGGTCTGCGTGGCGATGTCGGCGGTGAGTTGGGCGATTTGGGCGTCGTAAGCGGTGATTGCGGCTTTGGCGGCGTCGAGTTTGCCCAGCGGGGAGTCGGCGGTGTAGCCGGCGGGGTGGTTGGTGTCTATGCCGGCGAGGGTTCCGCAGTAGGCGAGTTTCGCGGTGCGGAGGGTGGCGATGCCGGCGACGGAGTCGTAGGCGGGGTCGGAGATGTCAATGTCGGCGTCAATTCCGAGGTCAATGGAAAGGATGTCGAATGCGTTGTAGGCGGCGGCGAGGTCCTGAACGGCTTGGTAGAGTGAGAGATAGGCGCCGGAGGAGGCGTTGGTGAGGTGTTCGGGGGTCTGGACGCCGGAGGTGTCGTAGGCGGCGGCACCGAGGGCGGTGACGGCGACATAGCGGTCGCCGTAAGTGGTGCCGGCGGTGGTGGAGGCGGAGGTGCCGAGGGTGCTGGAGATGTTGCTGGCGACGGCTTGCTTGGCGGTGTAATCGTCGTTGGCGATGTTGTAACGGCCGTAGGCGGTGGCGGCGGTGGTGTCGGCGGCATCGCCGAGAGCGGTGTTCGCGGCGGTGAGGGTGGCGTAGGTGGTGGTGACAAGGGCGTCAACGTAGGCCTGGTCGCCGACGGTGATTTTCACGGGGTCGCTACCGGTGGCGGCGGTGATTGCGCCGGCACTGGTGATGTTGAGGCCGCCGTTTTTAATCCAGACAGCGGTCTTCGTGGTGTCGGTGACTTTGCTGGCGGAGCCGGAGAGGGTGATTGCTTCGGGACCGACTTTGACGATTTTCTGGGCTTCGAGTTTGCCGGCAAAGGTGGTCGCGCCGGTGCCGGTGATGGGGCCGCCGGCGGAGTCGGTAAACGTTTCGTTGTTGAGGATGAGTTCGGTGCCGCTGCCGGTGACGGAGAGGGTGCCGCTGCCGCTGACGTTATTGAAGGTCTGGGACTTGCCGGCGGACTTGATTGTGCCGGTGGCATCAACAATGACCTGCGCGGCGGAGATGATGTAATTCGTGTCAATCGAGATGTCCACGGCGTTGGAGGCGGCACCTTTGACTTGGACGGTGCCGGTGAACGAGAACGCTTTCGCGCCGGCACCGGTGGCAGCGTCGCCGTAGAAATGTGTCACATCGTCGCTGTAAGAACCGGCGGTGCCTTTCTCGTAGGGGTTGTAAACTGACGCTACGGCCTCGGCATCGGTGCGCTTGAAAACGATGCTGTTGTTGCCGGTATCGAGGAGAAAGACGTCTTTGGAATAGTCGGAACCGGTTCTGCCGGTGACGAAGGCGTTGACGTTCGCCTTGCCGCTTTCGGAAGCGAGCGTCACGGTGACGGAAGTGCCGGCGGGGAGATTGGCGGAACCGATTTTGAGTTCGTGCAGGGTCTCGGTCAGGAAGAGACCGTAAGCAGGCGGAGAACCAGTTTTGGTGTATTCGAAACTCGCGTTGAGGTAGTAGAACACGGTCGCGTTGGTGATTGCGGTGGTGTTCGCGACGCGGTGCGAGAGCGGATGGACGGGGTCGAGGGAGGAGTCCGTGTCGTAATCGGAGACGATATGGGCGTCGAAGTCGGCACTGCCGTAGGAGTTGCCTTTTCCGTCCACGAGGTCGATGTTGTTTCCGGTGGAGACAGTTGCGGCGGCGTAGGTGAGCACGCTGCTCGGCGTGGTGGCGGAATCGAGGACGTAAGAACCACCGGCACCGCTGAAGGACTTGCTTTGGGGCTTCTGGGCGGCTCCGCTGTTCGAACCGTCGCCAATGGAAATGCCGACGGTGCCCTCGACGACGATTTTTTTGGCGTAAATGCCGTTGGAGTAGGCGTTTGTGTCATTCTTAACGGCAACGCCGGTGCCGTCTTGGAAGGTGAGTGTTTTGAGGGCGTCCGCGCTGCTTTGCGAGGAGTCCACATAGACGAGCGCGCCTTCTTCGAGGATGACGTCCCTGTTTTTGAGCCACGGGGTGGCACCGGTGCTGCTGGCACCGTCGAAGAAGAGGCGGGCGTTCTTGATTTCAAAGACGCCTTGGAAAGCGCCGGCGTTAACACCGGTGTTACCGCCGGTGAACTTGAGGGTTGTGCGCTGGGTCTCGGCGGTGCCGTAGGCGCCTTGACCTTCGACGCGGAAGACGTCGTGCCCCTTGGCGTTTTGGGTGAAGAGTTGGATGTTGGTCTCGAACTGGTCGCGGCGGGCGATTGCGGCGTCGAGGTTTGGCTGGGCGGCGGCGGCTTCCTGCGAGCGTTGCAGGTAGAGGGCGTAGGCGGCGTCGGCGGCGTTCTGGGCAGTGTCGAGCGTCCCTTTCGCGGTGATGACGGCACTATCCGTCTTGTCGCCATAGGCGTTGGCGAGGGCGGCTTCGTAGGCGACGTAGGCGTCGGCGAGGTCTTTATAGACGCCGGAGATTGTGGCGGCGGTCTGGTCGAGCGCGGCGGCGTTGATTGAGCCGTCGGGATTGACCGTCGCATAGGCGTTGCCGTTGGCGTCGCGCGCTTTCCAGACGGCGGTGCCGAGGGCGGCTTCGGCGGCGGCGAGATTGCCCGGCGCCTCGGCGAGGGCGTGCTCCTTAACGGCTACATCCGCTTGGGCGACAACGAGTTGCGCGTAGATTGTCAGTTGCTTGCTCTCGTAGCCGACAATTGTGGGGTCGTAGGCCCCGTTGGGGACGTTTTTGTCCAGAACGGCGTCGTAGTAGTAGGGGATGTAGGGGCGCGGGTCGTTGGAGATGGTGACGGCGGGCGTGGCACCGGTGATGACGGTCAGCGTGGAGGAAGCGGCGGCGGTGTCGGTGGCTTTTCCGGTGGCGTCGTAAGCAGAGGGGACGAGGTAGTTGGCAATCCGCGTCTCATCGAGGGTCGATATGACGTTCTGGTTGAAGGTGATGTTGTCTTTCGCATCGGGGATGATTTGAAGCGTCGAACCGGCGAGGTAGATGGTGGAGGGGTTGGTGGCAGTGCCGTTGGCGGCGATGGCGCCGGCAACGTCGGCCTTGGTGATTGTGAAGGTGCCGTTTCCGGGGGGCTGGCGGAAGACGGTGTCTGGGGCGTCCAATTTGTAACGTTCGTCCCAGACAAAGCCGACGTAGATGTTTTGCAGGTTCGCCTTCTTGGCGGAGGCGTTCGCGGAGGCGTTGGCGTTGACGACGAAGTAGGTGACTTCGGTGACTTTCGAGCCGTCGCCGGAGACGGTTGTGACCTCGGCGGGGCTGGTCTCGAAATAGTTCAGTTTCGCGCCTTCGGTGAGTTCAAAGGCGGTGCCTTTGTCGGTGACGGAGATGGAACCGAGGGGACTGCTGGCGCTGGTGCTGGGAGAGATGTTCGCCACGATGTCGGGCGCGTTGATGACAATGAGGCCGCCGTTGGCGATTTCGCCGCCGGTGGCGAACGTCACGTCGGAGTTGATGTAGATGCTGCCGGTGTTCTCAACTTTGCCTTTGATGGTGCCGCCGGTGCCGTCGAGGTTGATGACGCCGGAGTTGGTGGAGTTGGTGGCGGAGCCGATGACAAAGTCGTCACCGGTGAACGAGACGGTGCCGGAGTTGTTGATGTTGGCGATGTAAACGCCGTCACCGGAAACGGTGGAGTTGCTGCCGGTGCCGATGGTGATGGTGCCGGTGTAGTCCACGTTGTCGCCGGAGATGTTGAGGTTCCTGTTGGCGCCGACGGTGATTTTCGCGGTGGTGTTCGGGCGGGCGTCCGCCTCGCCTTTCTCGGAGATTTCGGTGTTCGTGACGTTGAGGACGATTTCGCCGATGGAGATGGAGGAGCCGATGACGACGTCGCCGGCACCGTAGAGGGTGAAGGTCGGTTTGTCGGTGCTCTTGTTGACGCCCTGAATCGTGGTGCCGCTGCCGGGTGTGCCGACGCTGAATCCGCCTTTGCCGATTTCGAGCGAGACGGAGGCGTTCGGGTTGACGACACCGGTGACGGGGTCGGTGTAGTTCACGATGATGTTCGCGAAGGGCATCGTGTAGGACGGACCGGCGAGCGGGTCATTGAGCAACGAGAGGTCGCCGTAGTAGGCGGAGTTGTCGGGGTCGGGGTGGAGGAGACGTTCGACGGGGGCGAGGTGGGCGTCACCGGCGACTTCGAGATTGGAGATTTCGAGGGTGGCGTCGGCGAGGCGGGTGTAGGTGTCGTCGGTCGGCGAGAGATAGGTTCCTTCGCCAAGGATGATGCGAGCGTTGCGGGAGATGACGGTGACGGCGGAGTCGTCGGCGCGGTTCGCGGGTGTGCCGTTGGTGTCATAGACGCCGAGGCGCAAGTCGGTGTGGAACGCGCCGATGCCGTAGGTGAGCGTGTTGGCGGCGTTGAAGCCGACGTAGCCGGTGGCGTAGGTGCTCTCGGCGGCGGCACTGGCGTAAGGCGTGCTGACGGTGCCGATGAGAGCGCCGGAGGCGTCGTAAACGGGGTAATCCTTGGCGGTGCCGTGGACGGCGGCGGTGCTCGTTCCGAAGGTGCCGGTGTGGTGCTCGTAAAGGTCGGCACCGGTGTTCGTGAAGTAGGAGTAAATCGTGACGAGGCCGTTCGTGCCGCCGATGACGCCGTTGAATTGCAGGTTGCCGGCGACGCGCTTCAACTGCTCGACGTTCGCAGCGGTGATGGAGGTGGTGTTAGACGCGAGCGGCGCGTAATCGGCACCGTGCTTGACGACGAGTTCCTTGTCGGAGACGGCGTTCGGGTTGCCGAGTGCGCCCTGCGGCAGGTAAATCGGCGCGGAAATGGTCAGCGAGCCGGTGCGGAGTTTCGTGATGTCGGAATTCCCGAATTCGGATTTGAGGACGAGTTCGGCGACGGCGGAGTCGGACTGGTCGGCGAACTGAATGGTGCCGCGGTCGGTGCCGATGGTGCTGCCGGTGCTGATTTCAAAATCGTAGCCGGTGGAGACGTCGAGGTAGTTGAGCGTGACGCCGTATTCGGTGATGCGCTCCGGCGCGTTCACGGGGTCGGGAACGGTGTCGGCGGGAATCGCGATGCGGCGATTCGTGAGTTTCCGTCCGTAATCGGAGGAGATGACGGAGGTGGAGACGGTTTCGGGCACTTGCAGCCACGTGTCGAGCAGGTAGGTGTCAATGAACGCCTTCGCGCCTTTTTCGTTCGGGATGAGGTTGTTGGTCAACCCGTCGGACGAACCCCAGTTCGCGGCGGTGAACGACGGTGTGCTGCCGGTGTCGTTCTGACCGTGCCAGTAAAGCGCGGCGCCGTAGGGAACGAGTTCGTAGTAGTAGCGCGGCGTGCCGTCGTCATTCGTGCCGTAGGGGATGGCGGTCTTCTTGACGACGACGCTGGTGTATTTCGAGACGGCGGAGTTCGGAGCGGACTCTTCGCCTTCGCCCCAGAGGCGGATGCCTTCGATGATGTTGCCTTCTTTGAGGGTGCCGGCGACGTTGCGGACGGCGATGAGTGTGTTGCGACCGTGGGCGGTGGTATAGACGCCGGCGGTGTCGGTGATGTAGTCCCAATTCCAGAAGTTGAGCGAGGTGCCGGCGGCAATGTCCACGTTGTCAACGAACAGGATGTAAGGATTGCTGGTGACGTAACCGGCTGCGGACACTTGGGTTGCGGTCGGCAGAGTAACGCCGGCATTGCTGGCACCGGCGGTGGTGCCGAGCAGTCCGATAACCTGCTTGCTCGGAGTGCTTCCGTTGTAAACGGAGTATTTGGCACCCGCGCCGGTGAAGTAGATGTGGGCGTCACGTAGAATGTCGTCGCGAATGGTCGTGAATGTGGCACCCGCGCTGACGAGCACCTTGTCAGAGCGAATTTGGACGCCAAGGGAGACGCCGTTTTGGAGCGTGATTTGATTGGCTTGGAGGTAGCCGGAGCGGTCGTCAGGATTACGGGTGTTGATGTAATCGGGGTAGGTCGCGACGGCGGCTTCCGTGGTGCGAATGGTGGAGTTTGAGGCGAGGACGATGCCGACGCCGGCGGCGGTGGTCGTGTGGATGAGACCGCCGTAGTCGTTCAGGCGGAAGACGTCGCCATAGATTGTGAAGTTGTAATTGCCGGTGAGTTCGATTTTCGCGGCGGTGGCGGCGGTAACGGTCGTGCTGGGGGTCTCAACCTGAATGGCACCGGTGGCGGTTCCGGCGATTTGTCCGAAGATGGAGACGAGGTTGTTGCCAACATCATCGGCGGCGGTCAGGACGCCGCGAACGGTGCCTTCGCGGACGACGAGGCCGCCGTAGGTGCCGTTCGGCGTGAAGGTGTTCTGCGCGGAGAGTTCGAGAATGCCGTTGCCGGTTTTGACAAGGGTGCCGGTGGCACCGGTGACGAGGCCGGTAATCGCGAGCGTCGCGGCATTGTCCACCTGAATGTAAGACATTTGACCGCCGGCGCGCAGGGCGAGGTTGTGCGAAAGCGTGAGCGTTTTCGCGATGTTCGCGGCGAGGTCGGCGGCGGTGTTCTTCGTGTTGAACGCAGTGGAAGACCACGTGTCGGGCAGGTAGGAGGCGTCGGCGGCGCCTTCATAAATGAGCGGGACGGACTGGTCGCCGGAGAAAAGAATTTCGTTGGCGAGCAGGATGTTGCTGTCGGTGGTGGAGTAGGTCCAGAGATAGCCGTTCGCGGCGAGCGTCACCTTGCCGGTGCCGATTGGTCCCTTGGCGGGCGCGGCGGTGCCGGCGGCGGTGGCACTGTCAACACCGATGACGAGATTGCTGTCCTTGAGCGTGATGCCGCCGCTGAAGGTGCTGTTTCCGCCGAGGTGCCATTGGTAATAGGCGGGTTGCGGGAAGCCGCCGGCACCGGAGATGACGTTGCTGGCGCCGAAGATGAACGACGAGGCGGGTTTGCCGCCGGTGAGCGTGACGCCGTTAACCGTCGTGGCGACGGACAGATAGGACGACGGGCGGGTGACGCTCCAGTTGTAACCCAAAACGGTCGCGCTGCCGTTCCAGTAGAAGTTGCCGAGGTAGGTGGCGTTGTGCGCGGCGTTGACGCTCACTTTGTTGATGAGCAACGCGCCGAACTCCGGCGAGTTGTAGTCCATTCCGGGCAGGGTCAAAACGCTGCGACTGCTCTCGGCGGTGGCGAGGTTGAGACCGAGTTGGCGAACGGTGATGGTGTTCGCGGAAGTGGTGCCCCAGAGTTGGAACGTGGCGGTAGTGCCGCCGAGGGAGTTCGTCGGACCGATGATGAGATTGCCACCATTGCCACCCGGGGAGGTGGTTTGGCTGCCGGTGTAGGTGACGGTTTTGGTGGTGCTGCTGTAGGTGCCGGCGGTGTAACCGGTGGTGTCGCCGTCGCCGCGCCACGAGAAACCGCCTGTCCAACCGGAGTTGTTGCCGGTGAGGGCGACGGTGCCGTGCGACATCGTGGTGCCGAGCAGCCCGTAGGGGTTGTAAAACGCGCTGACGAGGAAGTTTTTGTCGTAGGTGTTGACGGAGGCGTCCTTGACCGCGCTGCCGTCGGCACCGCCGGTGTCGGCGTTCATTTTTTCGAGCGGGCGCGAGAGAGTGCCGGCGCCGGTGATGTTTCCGAGAATGCCAAAGACCTCGGTGGCGGAGAAGATGCCGATGCGGTGGTCGCCGGAGTCGAGTTGAATGGTTCCGCCGGCACCGGTCTGATAGGCGGTGCTGTTAATGGTAACTTTGCCGGAGGTGGCGGGACCGAGGATGTAGAGGTTTGTGCGGTTGTTGGAGTAGTCGTGCCGCCACGAGTTGAGGAAGAGGTCGGTGTTGGCGGTGAGAACGAGTTTGTTGACGTAGTAGTAGTTGTAGTTGGCCTCGTTGCCCCGCGACGCCCAAGTGAAGTAGTCAACGGTCGGGTTGGAGAAGTAATTGGTCAGCGGGCGGAGTTGATAATACTGGCTGCGCGAAAGGCCGTTCGAATAGGACAACTTGCTGCCGTTGCTGATGGTGAAGGTGCCGTAGGGCGTGAGGGCGTAAGGAGTGTTGGCGGTGGTGGTAATGGCGACCATCTCGTCCGCCCAAACCAAATTGCCGGAGAAGGTGGCGTTGTTGCCGCCCATCACAATCAGATTCTCCGCGCCGACGCCGTTGATGGTCAGCGTGCCGCCTCCGGAGAGGTTGGCGCGCCAAACCGGGTAGTTGCCGACGGCGGTCTGAACCAGAAGTTTGTTGCTGCCGGCGAGAACGATGCCGGTGGCGATGTATTTGATGGCACCGGAGATGCGGATGGTTCCGTTGCTGAAGGAAAGTGCGCCGGCAGCGGTGCCGGTGGCGGTATAAGAGTTGGCGGGAGAGGTCAAACCGGAGGTGCCGCCGGCGGAGTAGGTGGTGTCCGTGACCGCCGGATACGCCGCGATGTCACGGCTGACCAAGTTGAAGGCGAAACTGGAATCGAGGTAGATGCCGGCAATGGACTTGGTGCCGTCAACAATGATGCTCTCACGCGCCTGAGGATTGCCCATACCGGTGGAGGTGTTGTTGTCGAGGTCGCGGAAATAAACGGCGACATTGCCCGGAACGGTGTTCGAGAGCCAGTTCGCGCCGGCACTCCAAAGGTCGTTTGTGCCGGCACCGCCGTCCCACTCGGCGACAGTCGAGCCGGTGGGGAGCAGGTAATACCAAGTTTGACCGCCGACGACGGCGGAGACCCACTTCGCGCCGGGTTCGTAGCCGGAGAACGAGATGCGTCCGAGGTCACGCGAGTTGTCGTAGTGCGCAAGTGTGCGGATAAAGTTGCCGGTGGTGACGCCGGCAGTCCACGTGGTGTTGCTGCCGCCGCTGATGAGGACGTTTGCGCTGGCAAGATAGGCGAGGTCAATGCGCGGTGTGGAAATGCCGCTGCCGCCGACCTGAATGCCGCCGCCGTAGGTGTTGATGTAAAGACGGCTGATGGCACCGGTGCCGTCGGCGTCCGCGCCCTGTTTCTGCCCGTTGATGTTCAACACGCCGCCGTTGATGTAGAGAATCGGGGTAACGAGTTGGTTGGCGCGGGTGAGTTTAAGTGTGCCGGCGTTGAGCGTGACGCTCTCCGCGAAGTTGAATTTGAGGACGCTCGTGGCGACGGTGCGCGTGGAGGCACCGCTGTTGATATCGAGGTGACGGAAGTTCCACGTGCCACCGGTGGCGGAGTTGGTGCCGGCGGAGTTGTAGTAGTTCGTGGAAGACGCCTTCTCGGAGGCGAACTCACCGTTGATTGAGGAGTAGGTGAAGATGTCAACGTATGGCGAGATGTAGGAGCCGCCGAGATACATCGAACTGTCAATGCGAATGATAGCGCGATTGCCGGAGGCGCCGGTGAGTTCGACGCCGGAAGCGTCTTCGGCTTTGATGGTCGTTCCGCGGAAATACTGCGGAGCGTAAGCGCCGTAGCCGATAAGGACGGTGTTCGCGATTGGTTGCAGGTGAATGGTGCCGCCGCCGTAAACGATGTCCTGATTGTAACCGCCTGTTCTGCCGGCGGCGGTGGAGTAGTCGGTCGAGGTGGCTGAATAGTAACCGTCGGGCGCGTTCGTCTCGATGTAAATGTAAGAGGCGGTGAGGGTGCTAACGGTTGACTTGACGGTGATGTTGTTGCCGATGCCGAACGGATACCACGGGGTGGAGCCGGAGAGGTTGTCGTTGCCGTTGCCCGGATTGAGTTTCGCCGTAGTCGCGCTGCCGCCGATGTAGAGGACGGAGTTCGCGCGCTGCCAGAAGTTCGGGCGAATCTCTTGGTTGTCCACGACGATGGTCTTGTTCAGCGTGGAACTGTTTCCGAGCAGATAGACGCGGCTCTCGGAGTTATTGATGGTCGAGTGGAACGTGAGCGTGCCGCCGCTGCCGGTAAGCGGCGAATAGAAGCGGTAGGAGCCGGCGTCGGAGGAGTCGTTGGTGGCATTGAACTGAATGTTGTAATTGCCGGTATCAACGGCGTTGCGCGTGCTCGATGAGTAATAGGTCGTCGTCTTGCCTTGGTCGGTCAACGGCGCGTTGCCGCTGATGAAGTAGATGCCGTAGCCGCTCAACGTGGCGTTGGCGGTGAACTTTATCGGGTTCGAAATGTAAACGGTGGGGCGATAAGTGGGATTGCTCGTGGTGATGTTGTCCGACGCAAGCGTGCTGCTGCCGGTGATGGTGATGAGCGAGTTGGCGGTGCCGAAGAAGGTGTAGGTGGCATCCGTCGCGACGGAACCGTGCCAGAGGTAGATGGTCGAGCCCGAGATAGTGGTGCCGCCGGAGTAGGTGTTTATGCCGCCGGTGCCTTTGTCGAGACGGACGTATGCATTCGAATAGGTGACGCTGCGCGCCTTGCTGTTCTCGGCGGTGCCGTTGACGAAGGTCAGCGGCGCGGCGTCCGTGCCGAGGAAGAGCAGGTTCGCGGCGGCGTTCGTGGATGTCGAAATCGTGATGTTGTTGTTCAGCGTGTATTTGCCGGAGAGCGACCAGTCGGCGGTGTTCGCAGGCGCGTTGCCGGCGACACCGTAGGTGATGTATGCCATCTCGCCGTCCTTACCCATATCGAAGATGATGTCGCCTTTGACGGACGAGCCGTAGGCGGCGCTGCCGCTGATGTTCAGCGAAAGTGTGCCGAGCGTGACGCCGCCGGTGGGAATGGTGATGTTGAACGCGCCGCCCTTGCCGGGCAGGTAGGCGACGTTGCCAAAGTAATTCGGCACACCGAAGGCGTCGCCCTGCGAAGCGCCATTGGCGGCCTTCCAGTTGTTCGCGTTCGTCCACGTCTGCGTCGAATCCGTCGCGACCCACGTCGAATGCAGGAAGGTGACGGGCGTGAGTTTATAGACGCCGGCGGCGGCGGTGGTGGTGACGTTGCGGTCGTAGCCGTAGAACCAGACGTTCGTCGGCGTATCAACGGAAGTGGCGTAGAACACGTCGTTGCCGGTGGAGCGCGGGACGAGCGTCGGGTCATCGTAACCGCGAATGAGCAGCAGCGCACCGGTGGCGGAGTTGTGAACGGCGCCGACGGCGAACTCGTTCTTAAAGGTCAGGTCGTCCGCGCCGTGCGAGATGTTGAGCGTGAGGTTCGAGTTGGCGTCGAAGTAAATGCTCTGGAACGCCGGCGCGGCGGTCGTGCCTTGCGCAAGACCGTGCGTGAGAATGACGCCCGTCTTCGAGTTCGTGACGACGTCCACGCGCGGGACGATGATTTGGTTCGCCTCGGTGAAGTCGAGCGTGCCACCGGCACCGCCGCCGGTGAACGTCGAGTAGCCGAAAATCAGGCGGGCGTTGTCCGTGAATTCGAGGCGGACGCCCGCGCCGAGACGGAACGTGCCGGCTTCAAGAATGAGACCGGACGAGCGCGGGTCATCGGAGGTGCCGTAGTTGCCGTCGGCACCCGGATTGCCGCCGCCGAAGACGAGGGTCTCGGTCGCGAACGCGCCACCGTTTTCGCCGTATTGGTGCGTGTCGCCGGCAGCGACTGCGCCGTTGGTGTTGAAGCCGCCGGTGTTCTTGAAGACGGTGGTGCCGGTGCCGCGCTTCGTAAT
>JAISSQ010000206.1 GCA_031273045.1 Puniceicoccales bacterium | reverse complement strand
GCTCCCGCCGCCGGCGGTGCCGCGTGTCTCACCGGCGTTCTGGAGCGCATTATTTTTTTCAACGAGGAGAACCACTACGTCATCGGAGAACTGCGCGTGGAGCATTGCGGGCGCGACGGTCCGCCGCCGCCGCCGGACTTGGGGGCGACGGTCACGATTCTCGGCTCGCTGCCGGGTGTGCAGTGCGGCGAGACGCTCGAACTCACCGGCGCGTGGGCGCGGCACCGCGAGCGCGGGTTGCAGTTCAAGGTGGCGTCGTTCGTGTCGAAACTGCCGTCGTCGGTGCACGGCATTCGCAAGTATCTCGGCAGCGGTTTGGTGCGCGGCATCGGAAAAACCTACGCGGAGAAAATCGTCGCCCGCTTCGGCGAGGACACGTTGAAGGTTATCTCGACGCAGAGCGGCCGTCTGCGCGAGGTGCCGGGAATCGGCGAGCAGCGCGCGCGTTCAATCAAGAAGGCGTGGGACGAGCAGAGCGCGTTGCGCGAGGTGATGGTGTTCCTGCAAACCTACGGCGTCACGACGGGGCAGTGCTTGCGCATCGTCAAAAAATACGGCGCGCTCGCCCCCATCAACTTGGAGGCCGACCCGTATCTCGTCGCCCGCGAGATTGACGGTATCGGGTTCCGCACAGCCGACCGCATCGCGCGCAATCTCGGCCTTTCGACGGAGGGCGAGAAGCGCGTCCGCGCCGGCGTGCTCTTCGCGTTGGGCGAACGCGCCGAGGAGGGCGACACGGCGGTCGCGCAGGAGCGGCTGCTCGAACTCGCCGGCGGAATTCTCGAACTGCCGGCGGAGAAAATCGCGCCGTCGCTCGACGCGCTCGCGCAGGAGGGCGCGGTGTGCGTCGCCGGTTGCGACGATGAGAAGGCGCCGGTGAACGCCGCGCTCGCCGCCGGCGCGCTCATTCAGTTGCCCGACTTGTGGAAGGCGGAGCGGCGCATCGCGCGGGCGGTCGCGCGGATTTTGCGCGGCACGTCATCGCTGCCGCCGATCCTCGTGGACAACGCGGTCGCGTGGGCGCAGGACAAGGCGGGGTTCGCGTTCGCGCCGGCGCAGGCGCAGGGCGTCCGCTCCGCGCTGACCTCGAAGTTCTCCATCCTCACCGGCGGTCCCGGCACCGGCAAGACGACCATCCTCTCCGCGCTGTGCCGCATCTTGCGCGCGAAAAAAGTCCGCATCGCGCTCGCGGCGCCGACGGGGCGCGCGGCGCAGCGAATGGCGGAGACAACCGGTCTCGCCGCCTCGACGCTCCACCGGCTCTTGCGCTGGGAGCCGGACAAGGGCGCGTTCTCGCACAACGGCAAAAACCCGCTCGCCGCCGACTTCGTCGTCGTTGACGAGGCGTCGATGCTCGACACCCAACTCGCCGCCTCGCTCTTCGCCGCCGTGCCGCCCGAGGCGCACCTGCTGCTCGTCGGCGACGTGCACCAGTTGCCCAGCGTCGGCGCCGGCAACGTGTTGAAGGACCTCATCGCGTCGCGCCTCGCCGCCGTCACCACGCTCACCGCGATTTTCCGGCAAGGTGCGCGCAGCGAAATCGTCGGCACCGCGCACGACATTTTGCAGGGCGTCGTCGCGCCGCCGGCACTGCTGCCCGACGCCTCCGCGCTCGACCCCGTGCGCGAGTTGCAGTTCGTCTCCGCCGCGACTCCCGAAGCGTGCGTCGAGCAAATCAAGACCCTCGCCGCCGGCGTCCTTTCGCGCCGCTGCGCGCTCGACCCGCTGCGCGACGTTCAGGTTTTGGTGCCGATGCACAAAGGCATCGCCGGCGTCCAAGCCATCAACACCGCGCTGCAAAACGCGCTCAACCCGAACGCCCGCGCCGGCACCGCCGCCGGCGGCGGTTGGCGCATCCCGCTCGTCGGCGACAAAGTCATCCAGAGCCGCAACAACTACGAGAAAGGCGTCTTCAACGGCGACATGGGGCGCGTCACCGCCGTCACCGGCACCGGCAACGACCTCGTGCTCACCGCCGAGTTCGACGGCGTCACCGCCGACTACGACACGAGCGACGTCTCCGAACTTCAACTCGCCTACGCCATCACGATTCACAAATCGCAGGGTAGCGAGTTCAACACCGTGATAATCCCCGTTTTGAAAACGCACTACATCATGCTCCGGCGGAACCTGATTTACACCGCGCTCACCCGCGGCCGGAAGCGCGTCATCTTGGTTGGCGACCCCGCCGCCTACGGCATCGCCGTCCGCAACAACGAAAACTCCCTCCGCTCCACCGCACTGCCGGCGCGTTTGGAAGCGGTGGAGCGGTGAGGCGAGCGGGCACCGGCGGTGCCGGCGCGAGGGCTGGCGGTGCTACCCTGCGTCTTCCGCTTCGCCGGTGGCGCCGGCGAGGAAGTCGCGGATTTCAGGGATGATTTCGTCGCCGGCGTCTTCGAGGACGTAGTGACCGGCGTTGTGGTAAAAGCGGACGCGCGCGTCGGGGAAGCGTTTGTGCCACTCGCGCAGGAAGGTTTCGTCGAAGCAAAAATCCATTCCGCCCCACGCGATGAGGACGGGCTTCCCCTTGAGCCGTTCGAGCGAGGCGCCGACGCCTTCGAGCGTCGCGTAGGACGGGTCGGAGGGCTTCATCGGGATGTCGCGCACGAAGCGGGCGATTGCGGCGCGGGAGCACCACGAGTCGTAGGGCCACAGGAAGCCGCCGCGCACCGTCGCCGTCATGCCCTTCGAGGTCGCCATGAAGATTGCCGGCAGCGCGAAGAGGTTGAAGGCGCGGATGAGGAACGCGCCGAGCGGGTTGCGCAGCAGGGCGATGCGGCGCGGGATGTGACGCGAGGGAAAGGCGGCGGTGTTCGTGAGGACGATTTTGCCGACGCGCTCGGGCGCGGCACCGGCGACGCCCATGCCAATCGCGCCGCCCCAGTCGTGGACGACGAGGTGGAACTTTTTCAGTCCGAGGCGGGCGACGAGTTGTTCGACGTGCGCGATGCGGTCGGCGAGGCGGAAGAACTTGTCCGGTTTTTCGGACAGTCCCATTCCGAGCAGGTCGGGCGCGACGCAACGCAGTCCGGCGAAGTCGAGCGAGCGCATGAGGTCGCGCCAGAGAAAGGACCACGTCGGGTTTCCGTGCAGGAGCAGGACGGTGCGACCGTCGGAACCGTCGGCGGCGGGCGGCGGTGGCGCGCCATCCGCATCACCCTCGTCCGCGTTGAAAATTTTCCCGCCGGTGGTGCCACCGGTGACGCCACCGGTGGTGGTGCCGTTGCCGTTCTCGCCCGCGCCGGCGGCGTCGGCGAGGGTGTCCACGTAGTGCATTTTCCCGTCGGGCAGTTCGAGCCAGTTTTCGCGGAACGGGTAGCAGGTGCGGAATTTTTCCGGCAGGGCGCTCATCGGTCGAGGTCGCGGATTTTCAGGTTCCGGTAGGCGACGGTGTCGCTGTGGTCCTGGAGCAGGATGTGTCCGCGTTCCCATGCGGCGAAGTTCGCGAACTTCTTGTATTTGCTGCCGGCGACGAGTTCGCGGAACTCCGGCGAGCGGCGGTCGTAGGCGACGACTTTCACGCCGTCGAGCCAGTGCTCGACTTTGGTGCCGCGGGCGACGATGCGCGCCGTGTGCCACTCGCCCGGCTTGACGGCGGGCTTGTCCGCCGGCGCCGCGATGAGGTCGTAGAGCGAGCCGACGGTGCGGTTGCCGCCTTTGCCTTTTTTGGCGTCGGGGTGGCGCACGTCGTCGAGGACTTGGAATTCGGGGCCGACGGCGGTCTCTTTTCCGGCGTTGGTCTGGATGAAGTATTTGATGCCGGAGTTGGCGCCGGCGGTGATGCGGAAGTCCGCGCTCAACTCGAAGTTGGCGTAGGTTTTGCGCGAGACGATGTCGCCGCCCCACGCACCCTCCGTGCCCTTGGGCTTGGCGAGGATGGAGAGTGTGCCGTCCGCGACCTTCCAGCCGTTTTGCGGGAACACGTCCTTGCGGACGGTGCGCCAGTTGGCGGCGGCGCCGGCGGCGGTGCCGTCGAAGAGGAGCGTCCAGCCGGCGGCGCGCTCGGCGGCGGTGAGGGTGTTGGGCGCGGCGGCGGCAGCACCGGCGTGTTCACCGGCGGCGGCGGCGTTTCCGGCGCAAACGGCGGCGGGCGCGAGCGCGGCGCACAGCAGGAGCGCGAGGTGTTTCGGGGCGGTCTTGAGCGAGGATGGGAACATGGCGGGAATGGACCGGCGAAGGCGGTCGGAACAGCGCGGGAGGGTGCCGCAAAACACTGCCGGCGGAAGCGCAAAACAGGAGCGCAAAACGGTTCTTTCCCTGCGCGGCGAAACCGCTTTGCTCCGCGCAACGCCACTCTTTTCGATGAACACTTGGAAACGCTTCCAGCAACACTACCACGAATTTTCCCCCGGCGGCGACCTGTTCGCCATTGACCTGAGCAGGGCGCGCGTGCCCCGCCGATTCTGGATTTCCGAGGACACCGCGCGCCTCGCCCGCACCGCCCTCGCCGCGATGCGTGACCTCGAAAAAGGAGCCGTCGCAAACCCCGACGAGAAGCGCATGGTCGGGCACTACTGGCTGCGCGCCCCCGAACTCGCGCCCACGCCCGAACTCGCCGCCGAAATCACGCGCACCCTCGGCGATGTCGAGCGTTTCGCGGCGCGCGTGCACGAGGGCGAGACCACCGGTGCCGGCGGCGCGCGCTTCGAGAACGTGCTGTGCATCGGAATCGGCGGCTCCGCGCTCGGTCCTCAGTTCGTCGGTCAGGCGCTCGCCAACCTCAACGGGCGCGACAAAACGCGCCTGTTCTTCCTCGATAACACAGACCCCGCCGGCATGGACGAGACGCTCTCGCAAATCGGCGACGCCAACCTTTCCAAGACCCTCGCGGTCGTGATTTCCAAGTCCGGCGGCACGCCGGAGACGCGCAACGGCATGCTCGTCGCCAAGGCGCGCTACGAGGCGGCTGGGCTGCGTTTCGGCGACCACGCCGTCGCCATCACCGACCTCACGTCCGTCAGGAAAGACCCCGCCACCGGTGCCGTTCTGACCGACCCCGCCACCGGCGGTCCGCTCTACGCGAGTTCGCTCAAACGCTTCGCCGACGCCGAAAAGTTCCTCGCGCAGTTCCCGATGTGGGACTGGGTCGGAGGCCGCACCAGCCAACTCGCCGCCGTCGGACTGCTGCCCGCCGCGCTACAGGGCATTGACATTCGCGGACTGCTCGCCGGCGCCGCCGACATGGACACGCTCACCCGCTCCGAAAACACCCTCGAAAACCCCGCGCTCCTGCTCGCCCTCTCGTGGTTCTTCCTGACGCGCGGACGCGGCGCGCGCGACATGGTCATCCTCCCCTACAAAGACCGCCTCCAACTCTTCGCGCGCTACCTGCAACAACTCATCATGGAGTCGCTCGGAAAGGGCGCGGACCTCGACGGAAAGCCCGTCAAACAGGGAATCGCCGTCTATGGAAACAAGGGGTCAACCGACCAGCATGCCTTCGTCCAGCAACTGCGCGAGGGCGTGGACAACTTTTTCGTCACCTTCGTCGAAGTGCTGCGCGACGCCGGCGGCGACGCCTCCACGCTGCGTCTGCCGCTGCCGGCGGTGTCCAAGACCGAAGCGGGCGAAAAACTCCGCGCCGCGTGGGGCGGCGAGGCGGCCTACAACGCGCTGCTCGCCGACGGCGCCCAAGTCGTCTCCTCCGGCGACTACCTGCAAGGGTTCCTGCTGGGCACGCGCGACGCGCTCACCGGCAACGCCCGCCCCAGCATCACGCTCACCGTCGGCGCCGTCACCGCCCGCGCCGTCGGCATGCTCATCGCGCTGTTCGAGCGCGCCGTCGGCTTCTACGCCACCTTCGTCCACATCAACGCCTACAACCAGCCCGGCGTCGAGGCGGGCAAACTTGCCGCCGGCGACATTCTGCACGTTCAGGCACTCGTTGAACGCTTCCTCGCCGCCAACGCCGGCAAGGAGTTCACGGCGCGCAAAATCGCTGAAAAATTGGCACTTGATGAGAAGACGGAAATCATCTTCAAGGTCTGCGAACACTTGGCGGCGAACCCCGCGAAGTGTGTTGCCAAGAAACCCCACACACCCTTCTATCTCGCAACGTTCCAACACACCTAACCCACTCACCCGACACCCACCCAGCACCAGCCAGTCCCCACCCTTCACCCACTCATCTCCCAACCAAAACATCCCAACCTCCCATGAGCAGAACCGCATCCCTAATCCTGCGCATCATCGCGCTCCTTGCCGCCATCGCCGCCGGCGTCGCTTGGTATCTCATCTACCAACTGCAAATCGAACGCGCGATGGAGTTGACCAAACCGCTCGTCACCGACGAGCGTTTCTCCAAAAAGGAGGACAGCGCGGAGGCCTACGCCGGCAACGAGGGGCAACCCCGAAAGGGCGACTACACGCGCACGCCCAAAAACCAGTATCTCGAAGTCCCCGCCCCCGCAGCGGAGGCGTCCGAGTTCGTCCAGCGCATGGAGCGCCTGCCCGCGCTCTTCAACATCGTGAAAGACATGCGCAAAGAAATCCAGTCGCACATTGATACCCTCAAGCAGCGCGACGCCACCATCGCCGAGCGCGACGCCACCATCGCCGACCAGAAAAACACCATCGCCGGCCTCGAACAGGACAAGACCAACCTCACCCGCGAGCGCGACGACCTCACCGGCAAACTCACCGCCGAAAAAGCCAAAGTTGCCACCCTCGAAGGCGAGAAAGAGCAACTCCAGAAGGTCATCGGCTCCAAAGACGCCGAAATCAACAAAATGCGTCCCAAATACGAGGAATACGACAGCGTGCTCAAAGCCCGCAACGACGCGCAGGACGAACTCGTTTTCGTCACCGGCCGCTACACCAAACTTTACCGCTGGGCGCAGGGACAGACCGGCCTGAAACCGCCGTTCCCGTCCGACCCGACCGACAAGAAGACGCAGTCCCTCCAAGGTCCCCGTCCGAAGACCATCACGCCGCCCATCCCGACCAAAATCCTCACCGTTGACCTGCGCCGCGGTCTGCTCTCGCTCACCCTCGGCAAAGAGGAGCAAGTGCTCAAGCCCGGCGTCATCTACAACATCGAGACCGGCGGCGTTCCGGTCGGACGCATCCGCATCGTCGAAGTCCTGCCCGGCATGACCACCGCCGACGTCCTTTCCGGTGCCAACACGCGCCTGCTCGTGCGCGGCACCGTCCTCAACCTCACCGCCGCCGAGGGCAAAGTTCGCGGAACGCAGACCGACATCGCCGAAGCCCCCATCTCCGGTGCCAAGGCCGGTGCCGCCCCCGCCGCTCCCGCCGCCACCGGTGGTGCCGCCCCCGCTCCCGCAGACATCCCTGCGGCCGTCCCCGCAGCGGAACCGCCCGCCGCCGTGCCCGCCGCCGGTGGCGAGGACGTCCCCGCCCCGCCGCCCGTCATCAACTGATTGCCGGCACACCAACGCGCATCACGACGCAAAAATCTCCCGAAGCGGGGACGGCAAAAAACACCGTCCCCGCTTTTTTTGCCCCCCCCACCACCCACCGGCACCGCCGGTGCCGCCCATCGCCCACCGCCCACCGCCCACTGACCACCGCCCACTGGCCACTGACCACTGCCTCCACCTCCCGCCGGAACCCGTCCCGCCGTCCGCCTGTCCGCCCTGCCATGTCTCCCTCGCCCCTCTTCCGCCTCTCCCGCCGCGCCGCCCTGCCGCTCCTCGCCGCCCTGCCGCTCGCCTTCGCCGCCACCGGTGCCCGCGCCGCCTCGCCAATCACGCCCGCCGGAAACGCCCGCCCCGCCCGCGCCCGCCCCTTCCCTGACTGCTTCGAGGCGCGCGCCTTCACGCGCGCCGGTGCCACGCTGCCCTACCGCCTCCTGTCTCCCGAAAAAATCGAGAACGCCAAAAAATACCCGCTCGTGATTTTCCTCCACGGCGTCGGCGAGCGCGGCACCGACAACGCCGCGCAAGTGCGCAACGGCATCGAACGCCTCGGAACGCCCGCCCTGCGCAAAAAATTCCCCTGCTACGCCATCGTCCCGCAGTGCCCGCCGCACTCGTTCTGGGGAATTGCCCCCGAACGTTCCCGCGCCGCGCCCGACGCCCTCAACCTCGTTCTCAACCTCGTTGACGAAACCCTGCGCACCACCCCAACCGCCGACCGCCGGCGCGTCTATGTCGCCGGCCTCTCGATGGGCGGCATCGGCACCTTCCGCCTCCTCGAAGCGCGCCCGCGCTTCTTCGCCGCCGCCCTCCCAATCTGCGGCACCGGCAACGCCGAACGCGCCAAGTCCTACGCCTCGACGCCGGTGTGGATTTTCCACGGCGAAAAGGACACCGTCGTCCGCCCCGACGGCTCGAAGCGCATCGCCGCCGCGCTCAAAGCCGCCGGCTGCAAGGTCAAGTTCTCGCTCGTGCCGGATGTCGGACACAACGTCTGGGTCAACGCCCTCGGCGACGACAAGACGTGGGAATGGCTCTTCGCCCAGCACCGGTGACGCCACCGGCACCACCGGTGCCGCCCACCGCCCACTGACCACTGGCCACTGACCACTGACCACTGACCACTGCCAGCGCCGGAACCCCTTTCGCCGTCCGCCTGTCCGCCCCGCCATGTCTCTGAAATCAATGACCGGCTACGGGCGCGCCGCGCTCACCCTCGGCGGGCGCGACCTCGTCGTCGAAGTCAACGGCGTCAACCGGCGCGGTCTGGAACTCTTCGTCTCCGGTCCGCAGGAATGGGCGGGACCGCTCGAACGGCACGTCACCGCATGGGCGCGCGAATTCGTCGCGCGCGGCAAATGCTCCGTGTTCATCCGCCTCGCCGGTGCCTCCGCGACGCGCTCGCTCGCGTGGGACCCCGCCGCCGTCGCCGCCTCCCTCGAAAAACTCGCCGCCCAAGCCGCCGTCTCCGGCGTGCCGTTCGCCCCCGACTCCGCCCTGCTGCTGCGCCTCGCCGAACTCAACCCCGCGCAGGGCGACTCCCTGCCCTCGCTCGACGACGATTCCGCCCGCGCGACGCTCGCCGAGGGCGTCCGCGCCGCCCTGCGCGCCTTCGCCGCCATGCGCGCCGAGGAGGGCGCGTTCCTCGCCAAGGACCTGCTCGCCCGCCTCGATGTCCTTGAAAAACAGGTCGCCGAAACCGCCGCGCTCTCCGCCGGCACCGCCGCCGAACAGCGCGACGCCCTGCTCGCACGCCTCGCCGCCGCCGGTCTCGAACTCGACCCGTCCGACGAGCGCGTCCTGAAGGAAGTCGCCCTCTTCGCCGACCGCTGCGATGTCACCGAGGAAATCACCCGCCTGCGCAGCCACATCGCCCAGTTCCGCGCCGCAATCACCGCCGGCGCGTCCGACGGCGTCGGCCGCAAACTCGACTTCATCTGCCAAGAGATGAACCGCGAACTCAACACCATCGGTAGCAAGGCCAACCGCGTCGAAGTCACCCGCCTCATCATCGAGGCGAAGAACGAATTGGAGCGCGTCCGCGAGCAGGTCCAGAACGTCGAGTGAGAAGCGCGCTCCCGCTGACCGCCGGTGAGACCGCCGGTGCCGCGCCCGCTACCGCCGGAACCGCTGCCGGCGCGGGGGTGTCTGGGCGGAAATGTCTCGATTTTCAAGTTTTGGGTTCGCCTTGCTCGCCGGAATTGCCGGCGCCGCGACCGCTGTCGCCGCCACCGGTGGCGGAACCGTCGCGCCGGCGACGCCAACGGTCGCCGCCGCCGGTCCCGCGCTGCCGGTGACCGATGCCGCGCCGAAGTGGGGGCTGCCGCCGGTGTTCGACGGCGCCGACGCCAAGCGCGCTTTCGCCGACAGCCGCACCCGCGTCTATCTCGCGCCGAAGCGCGTCCTGTGGAAAAACGCCGGCGCCAAAGGGAACCTCGTCCGCAACGAAAACGCGCTGCTCAAACGCGGCGTCGGGCAGAGCCAACTCGGCGGCGAAGTGACGTGCTCGTTGACCACGGAGGCGGTGCCGGCGTCCGCCGCGCCGGACAAAAAGGTCGCCGCCGCCGCTCGCGGCTCAATTCTGCTCGACTTCGGACGCGAGATTCAGGGCGGCATCCAAATCGTCGGCACCGGCGGCAGAATGCGCGGCGCCCGCGTCCGCGTCCGCTTCGGTGAATCCGCGACGGAGGCGATGACCGAGACGCCGGAGCGCGGTTCGACGAACGACCACGCGATGCGCGACTTCGTCGTCCAAGTCCCGTGGATGGGCGTCGTCGAAGCCGGCAACAGCGGGTTCCGCTTCGCGCGCCTCGACCTGCTCGACGCCGGCACGCTCGGCATCAAAGAAGTCAACGCCGTCTTCGCCTACCGCGACATTCCCTACCGCGGCTCGTTCAAAAGCAGCGACCCGCGCCTCGACCAAATCTGGCTCACCGGCGCCTACACCGTGCACCTCAACATGCAGGAGTTCATCTGGGACGGCATCAAGCGCGACCGCCTCGTGTGGCTCGGCGACCTGCACCCCGAAGTCATGACCGTCAGCAGCGTCTTCGGGCACAACGAAGTCATCCCAAAATCGCTCGACTTCGCGCGCGACATCACGCCGCTCCCGCGCTGGATGAACGGCATGTATTCCTACTCGCTGTGGTGGATAATCATCCACCGCGACTGGTATCTCTACCAAGGCGACCTCGACTACCTGCGCCGGCAGCAAACCTACCTCACCGGCCTGCTCAACATCCTCCTCAAACGCGCCGCCGCCGCCCGCTACCGGTGCGACTTCGGCGGGTTCCTCGACTGGCCGTCAAGCGGCAACCGCAAAGGCGTCCAAGCCGGCATGCACGGCTTGCTACGCCTCGCGTTCCAAGCCGGCGCCGAACTCGCCACAACCCTCGGCGACAAGACGCTCGCCGACCGTTGCGCCGACGCCGCCCGCCGCATGGGCGACTACCTCCCGCCCCACAACAACCTCAAAAGCGCCGCCGCCATCCTTGCCCTCTCCGACATACTGCCGGCGACGCGCGCCGACGCCGAAGTCATCGCCGTCGGCGGCCCCAAACAATTCTCCACCTTCTACGGCTACTACATGCTCCAAGCGCAGGCGAAGGCCGGCAACTACGCCGGCGCACTCGACAACATCCGCAAGTTCTGGGGCGGCATGCTCGACCTCGGCGCCACCACCTTCTGGGAGGACTTCAACCTCGACTGGGTCACGCCCGGCGTCGCCCGCATAGACGAGTTGGCGAAGGTCGGTCAGAAAGACATCCACGCCGACTACGGCGCCTACTGCTACCGGCAGTTGCGCCACTCGCTCTGCCACGGCTGGGCGAGCGGTCCGACCGCGTGGCTCACCGAGCACGTCCTCGGCGTCAAAGTCGTCGAACCCGGCTGCCGCGCCGTTAAAATCGAGCCACACCTCGGCGACCTCGCGTGGGTCGAAGGCGCGTTCCCGACCCCGCTCGGCGACATCCGCCTCCGCCACGAACGCGCCGCCGACGGCTCCGTCAAAACCACGCTGCTCGCGGTGCCGGCGGGCGTGCGGATTGTGAAGTAGCACCACCGGTAGCGCGCCACCGGCGGCGGTGCGTTACTTCTTCTTGAACAGACCGGTGGACTCGTCGCGGGGCTGGAGGAGGTAGCGGGCGATAAAGCCGTCGGCGTGACTGCTGCCGAGTTCCTTGCGGGCAATGGCGGCGAGTTCCCCAATCGGCGAGTCGGCGGGCTTGCCACGGTCAATAATCAGCGAAACGCGCGTGAAAGGAAAACTGCTCAACATCGAGGCGTCGCCATCGCTGTCACCGGCGACAAGCAGCGGCTCGCGCTCGCCGTATTTCGGCGCGATGAGCCGCTTGATTGCGGCGGTCTTGCCGACGCCCTGCGTGTCAACGAAACCGTCGGGCTGCAGCGGCAAGAAGCGTCCGCCGCCGCCGGTTTGCAGTTCCATGCCGACCACGCGCTCGGCGGGGATACTGTAGCCGAACGCGGGGTCGCAGGCGACGCCGCGCACGACGTCCGCGAGTGATGCGGTGCACACCCACGTTTCGATGCCGGAGCGTCCAAGGAGGAAGTAAAGGTCTTGCATTTCGGGGACGAGGCGCAGGCCGTTTTTCCACGAGACGCGCACAACGCCGGCGTCGCCCGCGCACTCGGCGGGCGTCTCCCACACGACCGTCTCGATGGGCTGGGCGAGTTGCCAGCGGACGGCGGCGGCGGCGGTAGCGCGGACTTCGTCGGGCGTCATTCCGACGAAGATGTAGGTGAGCCACGGGTAGGAAACCTTCGCGCCGAACGAGCCGTCGAGCGCCTCGTAGAGGAAGCGGAACTTCGCGCGGAAGGCGCGGTGGACGGCGCGGAGGCGCGGGTCACTCTGAAAACGCGGTTCCCCCGACCCGCTGCCGGCGGCGCGCAGCGCGGCGTAGTCGCGGACGATGTCGGCGATGAGCACGCCGGCGTTGAGGGTTTTTCCGGCGGCGTTGCGAAACTCCGGCTTGAACTCGGCGGCGGTGTTGACGCCCGTCCGCAGGGCGGCGTCGAGTTGCGGGGGTGTCATCTTGAACGCGACGGTTTCGAGCATGTGAGCAAACGTCGCCTCCTCGACATCGAGGAAGACCGAGGTGTTGTCCCAGTCGAAGACGGCGTAGTCGGGAATGAACTTTTTGGCGGCACCGGTGCTGCCGGCGCGGGCTTTATTCGCTACGGAGGCAATTTCTTTGGAGAGGGTGGGATACTTGGCGGAATCCGCGCCAGGCCTCCTGTCGAGAGTATCCCGCGCGACGTCCCAAAGCACGCCGTTGAGCCGTTCGCGCACCGCCGGTGCCCAGTTTCGCGGAGCGAGTTCAGGCGCGGATATCAAGCGTTCCGTTGTGGTGAAAGCATCTGAACCAAAAATTCCTGCCACGAGAACGGAGACAACGACGAGCACGCCGATGGCGAGAAACGGCAGGATTTGCGCAACGATGCTGCCGGCGAAGGCCGAGAAGAAGACGGTCTTGGAAAGGGAGCGTTTTTTCACGGAGAAGAAGACCGCCGCCGCCGGCGGTTGTGCCGCCGGTGGGAGCACCACCACTGGGAGCACCACCACTGGGAGCGCCGCCACTGGGAGCGCCGACTTTCAAGTCGGCTCGGTAGAGATGCGGCGCAGCCGCCATTTCAAAAAAGCAAGGCGGCTGCGCCGCATAGAGTGGGCGAGCCGACTTGAAAGTCGGCGCTCCCAGTGCCGCGCTCCCAGTGCCGGTGGCTTGCAAGTGCCGGTGCTTTCGCCAAAGTCCGCGCCCGATGCCGCGCCTCAAACCCGCCCTTTCCGCCGTCCTGCTCGCCCTTGCCCTGCCCGTCCTCGCCGCCGCCGGCGGTTGCCGCTCAACGACCGCCACGCACACCGCCGACACCACCGTTTTCCTCGCGCCGAAGGTCTCAATCACGCTGCCGCCGCCGGTGCTCGCCGCGCCGCTGACGAGCGAAAAACTGCTCACCAGCACCGTCATCAGCACCGCCGGCGGAACCGTCCGAAAAACGACGCACACCCTGCACGTCGTCCTCGAAGCGGACGGTTCGCGCGTTGTCCTCGCGGGCATTTCGACGCTCGGCGTGCGCATCTTCAAAATCACCTACTCCGCCACCGGCATCGAGACCGAGCAGCACGTCAAAATCGAGAAAGCCCCGCCGCCGGCGCAACTCCTTGCCGACGTGATGCTGTGCCACTGGCCGCTCGCCGTCTGGCAGAAGCAACTGCCCGCCGGTTGGACGATTGAGGACATCAAGTCGCCGCCGCCCGCGCCCGAATCCCGAATCCGTAGCGAAGTCCCCGCCGGCGGCAGCATTCGCGTCCTGCGCGACCCGTCCCGCCGCATCGTTGAGGAAGTCGTTTTCAACGCCGCCGGTGCCCCTGTCCGCATTCTCCACCGCCTCTTCGGATACGACGTTCGCCTCGACCCGCTTGACGACTAATCCGAGCCGGAACCGCTGCCGTATTCGCCATGTCTCCGCCGGCGATGTCGCGCATATCCCCCCGCCCGTTTTTCCGCCTCTTGCTTGCCGCCGCCGCGTTCGCGTTCGCACCGGCGGATGCTTTCGCCAATGACAGCGCGACCGCCGACGCCGCCTCCACCCCAGCCGAGCCGAAGCGCTTGCCGCCGGTGGTGGTGTCGGCACCGGCACCGCTCGTTTCCGCGACGACGCTCGATGCTTATGCCGCGCCGCAGACGGTTGTCGGGCGCGACCAAATCGAGACGCTCGGCGCGATGGACATCGGGTCGGCGTTGCGGACGGTGCCGGGCGTCACGATTTCGCGCCACAACATCGCCGGTTCCTACGGCGGCGCGTCGGGCGGCGGGGTCTTCATTCGCGGGCTGGGCGCGAGCCGTCCGGGCGGCGAACTCGTCACGCTCTACGACGGCGTGCCGCGCCTCAATCCCATCTTCTCGCACCCGTTGCTCGACCTGCTGTCGGTGGACGCCGCGCGGGAGTTCACCGTGCACAAGGCGCCGGCGCCGCAACTTTTCGGGAACGGGTTCGCCGCCATCGCCATCACGCCGCGCGGCGCGACGCCGCCGGCGGGCAGCGAATGGGCGACCGCCATCGAAGGGCGCATACCCCTCCGTGAAATCCCCCTCGTCACCGGCGAAATCCTCGCCGCCGGCGGTTCCTACGGGACGGTCATCGAGAGCGTCAGCGGCGGCGGGCGCGGCAAGGACGGCGGGCTTCCGCTCGAAATCTCCGTCGGGCAAAGTTACCGCGCCAGCGACGGGCACCGGCGCAATTCCGGCGGCGAGATGGAGGACTACCGGCTCCACGCCGCCTACAAGTTGAGCGAACGGTGGACGCTCACGTTCAACGGCGACCACACGAACAACCACGCCGCCGACCCGGGCGCCACCGGCGCAGCGACGCCCCACATGGGCGACTACCACTCGCGCGACAGCATCAGCGTCCTCACGCTCGCGAACGACTACTCCGGCGCCGGCGCGTCGAACGGCGTGCTCGCCGGTGCCACCGGCCACGTCAAACTCTACTGGCACAACGGGCACGCCGCGTGGCACGACGAAAACGGCGTCGGCACCACCGGCACCAACCTCACCGACATGGACTGGGACGCCTTCGGCGCGCACGTCCGCGAAGTGCTCCGCCCGTGGCGCGGCGGGGAAGTCACCGCCGGTGCCGACGCCGATGTCACCTCCGGCAAATACAACACCGCCCGCAACGACGGTGCTCCCGGCCTGCGCTTCCCGCGCGAGGATTTCTGCACCTACTCCGCCTACGCCGCCGTCGCGCACACCTTCGGCAAAACCGCCGCCACCACCACCGGCGGCACCGGTGCCGGTAGCGGCTTTTTCTTCACGCCCTCGGCGGGCGTGCGGCTCTACGGGCACAACCACTTCGGCTTCGAGCACTCGCCCCACGCCGGATTCGTCGCCGGCAACGCCACCACCGAGTTCCACGCCAACTACGCGCGCGGCGTGAACTTCCCCGGACTGCTCGTCGCCGTCTTCCACGAGACGATTATGCCCCCGCTTGCCAGCAACCCCGCGCTGCGCCGCGCGTGGCGCGACCTCGACGCCGAGACGCTCGACCACTTCGAGGTCGGCGTCACGCACCGCTTCACGCCGCGCCTCGAAGTCACCGCGAGCGTGTTCCACGACGACGGCCGCAACCGCTACATCATGCAGTTCGCGAGCGGCTCCATGATGCCCGCCGGCTTCGCCAACGCCGGCCGCTACACCAACCACGGCATCGAAGCGTCGGCGACGTGGAAGCCCCTCGACGACCTCTCGCTCTTCGCCGGCGGCACTTGGCTGCACTCCTCCGTCAAAATGCCCTACGCCCCCGAATGGAGCGCCAGCGCCGGCGTGACGTGGGTGGCGTGGAAAGACCGCATTTACAAGGGCACCTACAAACGCGGCGAACCCGGCTCCCGCTCACTACGCCTCACGTTCGACACCGTCTGCCAGAGCAGCACGTTAAACCCCGACGGCTGGTCGCGCATGACGTCGGCGGCACCGGCGGCGACATCGCGCGTGCCAGCGTTCTGCGTTCTCAACGCGCGCATCGCCTACGACTTCAACTACAACTTCATTTTCTACGAAGAAGCCGGTTTGCGTCGCTTCGGCGGCGAACTCTTCCTCAACATCGAGAACCTCACGAACACGCACTACCGCTACCGCAACGGCTACCCGATGCCCGGCACGACCATCACCGGCGGCATGAAATTGAATTTCTGACCGCGCCACCGGCACCGCCCCCATTCATCCTTCATCCTTCCTCCTTCATCCTTCCTCCTTCAACCTTCCAAAGAGGCGCAGGTAGGCGGCGAGTTGGGCGGCGCGGGAGAAGCGGGCGCGGGAGAAGGCGGCGACGGCTTCGCCGGCGGCGGCGCGGCGTTCGGGGTCGAAAAGCAACGCGGCGAGCGCGCGCGAAAGCGCGGGGACATCGCCGGCGGTGACGGTCTCGCCGCCGCACTCGGCGACACCACCGGTGGCGAACGCGACGGACGGGACGCCGTGCAGGTGCGCCTCGACGAGGAAGTTGGGCAGGGACTCGCTGCGCGAGGCGAGGACGGCGACGGCGGCGGCGCGGTAGAGCGGACGCGGGTCGGCAACGAAGCCGGCGAATTCGACGCGCTCCGCGATGCCGAGTTTTCGGGCGAGGGCGCGGCATTCGGGGAGCGCAGGACCGTCGCCGGCGAGGACGAGCCGCCACCGGTGGTTGGGGTCGCGGGGCAGCAAGGCGGCGGCTTCGAGCAGCGCTGCGTGCCCTTTTTCGGGGCGGAACATGGCGCAGCAGAGGATTGCCGGAGTGGCAGCAGGAAGCGGGGAACGGGAAGCGGGGAGCGGCGAAGGCGGCACGCTGTCGGGCGCGAAGACGGGGGCGTTGGCGATGACGGTTATTTTTTCGGGCGGAATGGCAAGGTCGGCGGTGAGCGCGCGGGCGGCGTGCGCGCTGTTGGCGACGACGGCGCCGGCGGCGCGAAGTCCGCGCCGGTAGAGCCACGGGAGGGCTTTGCCGGTGCGCATTGTGGCGACCACCGGCAGCGCGGGAAACGCGCGGACGAGTCCGGCGGCGCGGCAGTTCGCCATGCGCCCCATGCACAGGAGGATGTCCGGCGCGAAGCGGCGAACGGCGCGGCGCAGTCCGGGCGCGAACCAGTCGAGGCGCGTGTCGAAGGGCTGGAGGGCGCGGCGCGTCACCGCCGGCGAGACGGTGGCGTCGAGCGCGCCGCCCGGACGGAAGGTGAGCAGACCGGCGGCGATGGTTTCACCACCGGTGGCGTTGCCGGCACCGGCGCCACCGGCGGCACCGGTGGCGGCGAGTTCGTTCGCGAGCAGGACGCTCTGGCGTTCCGTTCCGCCGTTGCGCAGGTGGTCTTGGAGAATGAGGACGCGCATGGCTGGGGCGGGGGCGGCGGCGGCACCGGCGGCGCGGGCGGGCGGTCACATTCTGACGGACTCGCGGGCGGGGCGGTTTAGTTGGGCGCGGATTTGGTCGAGCAGACCGTTGATGAAGCGGCGGGACTCGGCGGCGGCGAAGCACTTGGACAGTTCGATGGCCTCGTTGATGCTCACCACCGGCGGGATGTCGGGGCGGTAGAGCAGTTCGCAGGTGGCGACGCGCAGGAGGGCGAGTTCGACCTTGGCGATGCGGCGGAAGTCCCAGTTTTCGAGGCGTTCCTTCAACGCCTCGTCAATGGTGTCCATGTTTCGCAGGGCGGCGTCCACGAGTTCCTCGGCGAAGGAGTAGTAGCCCTCGTCGGTGACGCCTTCCTCGGCGCGCCGCTCGGCGAGGAACGTGGCGAGGGCGGCGGCGGGGTCGGCGGGGCGGGCGATGTCCCACGAGTAGAGGAATTGCATGGCGGCGGCGCGGTTTTTGCGCCGGCGGTGCATGGGCGTGGCCGGCTCTTCGGGAAGCGGGACGGCGCCTTCGGGCAGAAAGGCGTCCCGCGCGGACTTGGCTCCGCCGGCGGAACCGGCGGCGGTGGCGGAACCGTCGTCAACGGCACCGGTGGCGGGAGAGGATGTGTCGGGGTCGGAAGCGGCGGACATTCAGGAAGAAGGAAAAAGGTTCAGTTTCCGCGATAGGGGGAGTCCTCGTCGTCGTCATCGTCCTCGTCGTCGTCGCCAAGGTCGTCGAAGCCGTATTCGCCACTGCGCAGTTCCTCGTCCTCGCCGTCGGCGGTCTCGTTTTCTTGTTCTTCGGCGAGATGGTCGAGGTAGGCGATGAGTTGGACTTTGTGCCAAGCCATTTCGAGGGCTGCCTCGGCGAATTCGACGCCTCGGTTGATTTTGCCGCCGGCGCGCTCGGCGGCCTGTTCGCGGGTGTTCGTGGAAAGGATGCCGTTGATGACGGGAATTTCGGTGTCTATGCCGATTTCCTGCAGGGAGCGGGCGGTGGTTTGGGCGATAACCTCGTCGTGGTTGGTGTCGCCCTTGATGATGACGCCCAGCGCGATGATGCAGTCATATTCGTCGGTCAGGGCGAGCATGTTGGCGACGTAGGGGATTTCGGCGGCGCCGGGGACGCGCAGGACCTTGATGGAGTTTTCGGCGACGCGCGCCTTGCGCAACGTCGCGCGGGCGGCGTCGAGCAGTTTTTCGACGAGGTCGTTGTTGTAACGGGAGGCGACGATTGCGATGTAGAAATCGGAACCGTCCACGTTTGGTTTCTTTGCTTTGTCCTTGCTCATGAAATGTGTGCTTTTTTGGCGGGTCGCGTGAGGCGGCGGGGCGGCGGCGGTGTCACCACCGGTGGATTTGCACCTCGTTTGAGGATTCCTGCTGGTCAACGCGGATGGTTCGCGAGCAACCGGCAAGCCCCGCCAACAACGCGATTGTGGCAAGGAGCGGGAGGAGCGGACCGAGTCGTCTCATACGGGGGCGCGTTGTGCGCGCCGCAGCGCGGCTGGTCAAGGATGAAGGAGATTGGAGAAGGATGAAGGATGAAGGATAAGGGATGAAATGGTTTCCAAGTTGAACCGGCACGCCGCCAATTCATCCTTCGACCTTCATCCCTCAACCTTCAACCTTCATCCTTCATCCTTCATCCTTCTTCCTTCAACCTTCAACCTTCATCCTTCAACCTTCATCCTTCATCCTTCATCCTTCATCCTTTCTTCGGAACCTTGCGCCGGCGGTGCTGTCCGCAATGCCCGCAAAACCTGCGAACTCTCATTTTTTCACATGAGCAAAGACACAACTCTCGAAAACGAAAACTGCTCCTGCGGCGCTGGCTGCGGTGACTCTGACGCCTCGTGCTGCTGCCCGTTGGGCGGCGAGCCCGGCAAGACGCTCGCCTTCTGGGTGTTGCGCGCGTGGCTGGGTGCCCGCGCCCTGTTCACCGGCTTCTCCAAGTGGCACAGCGAGGAGGTCTCCGCCGGAAAGGACGTCGCCGGCCTCAACATTGAGGACTACGGCTCCGTCCTCGCCAACAAGGCCGCCGAGGCCGCCGGCACCGGCGCCGCCGCCGACGCCGCCAACGTCCAACTCGCCGCCAAGGGCGCCAAGGATGTCGCCGCGCTTGCCGCCGACGCCGCGCAGAAGGCGCAGGAAGCCCTCGCCGCCGCCGGCGCGAAGGGCGACGCCGCGTTCCAGAGCGCGGTGGACTCGGTCAAGAGCGCGATTGAGGCGACCAATCAGGCGGTCAGTGCCGCCAACGCCGCCAACAAGGCGGTCACGGGCGTCCTCGAAGCCGCCCAGAAAGCCGCCGCCGGTGCGGATGGTGCCGCCGGTGCCGCCGCCGGGACGACCAAACTCGTCCACCACGGTCTGCCGCAGGCGGGCGATTGGACGCTCGCCGGCTTCCTGAACGCCGACGTGTGGTATATGCCCGCGTGGGCGCTGAAACTCTTCGACGCCACGCTGGGCTACGTCCTCATCGCGCTGGGCGTCACGCTGCTGCTGGGCATCGGCACGCGCCTCTCGCTCTTCCTCCAAGGGTTGCTCTACACCGGTCTGACGCTCGGCTTCATCGCCATCTCGAAGGAACCCGGTTCGAGTGCCGGCATCACGATGCTGGGCGTGCACATCGTCGCCGTCGTCGCCGCCCTCGCGCTCGCGAAATACAACAAACTCGCCGTCTGCAAAAAGTTCTAACCGACTTTTTCGCGCCACGAGCGAACCCGTCCCAACCCAGAAACACACGGAAAACACATGGAAAATCTTGAAGAAAAAACGCCCGCGCCGGCGGCGGGCATCAATCGCCGGACTTTCATTTACAGCGGCGCCCTCGCCGGCGGCGGCCTCGTGCTCGCCCCGCGCGCGTTGCGGGCGCAGAACGCGAACGTCCCCGCCACCACGCCCGCGCCCGCCTCCACCGTGCGCGTCGGCCTCGTCGGCTGCGGCATCGAGGGCGGCGTGTTGCTCGACTCGCTCGCGAAGACCAAGTCGGAGAACAAAATCCCCTTCCGGCTCGAAGCGCTCTGCGACGTCTGGCCCCGCGCGCTCGACGGCACGCACCGCCGGCAGAAACAGGTTCACCCCGACGTGCGGAAATTCAAACGCATCGAGGAGATGCTCGAAAAAGCAGGCAAGGACCTCGACGCCGTCATCGTCGCCACGCCCGACCACTGGCACTGCCGCCACACCGTCATGGCACTGAAAGCCGGCAAGCACGTCTATTGCGAAAAGATGATGGCGCGCACGCCGGAGGAAGGGCGCCAGATGGTTCTCGCGTCGCGCCACCGCGCCGGCCACAAGGACGTTGCCGACGGAAAACTGCTCCAAATCGGGCACCAACGACGCTCCAACCCGAACTACCGCTTCGCCTACAACGTCCTGCTCAGCCGCTACAAGTTCCTCGGCCGCCTCACCAACGCCACCGGTCAGTGGAACCGCGCCGTCGGCAACAGCCAGGACATCACCCTCTCGCCCGCGCTCGCCAAAACCATCACCGAAACCGTGCTCAAGGAGAGCGAGTTCCTGCTCGACGAGAACGGCAAGCCCTACGACCGCGAGACCGCCCTGCACCGCTTCCGCAACTGGCGCTGGTTCAAGGCCTACTCCAACGGCCCCATCTCCGACCTCGGCGCGCACCAGATTGACATCTTCAACTGGGTCTTCGGACGCCCGCGCTCCGTCATCGCCGCCGGCGGCAACGACTACTTCAGCGTCGCCCTCGACCCCTCCGGCAAGCCCTACAAGCCCCGCGAATGGTTCGACAACGTGATGTGCATCTTCGACTACGTCGGAGACGGCCTCCACCCCGGTCTCGCCAAGGGCGAGGTCGCCCGCGCCTTCTACCAAGTGCTCACCACGACCAGCAGCGGCGGCGGCTACTTCGAGAACTTCATGGGCGAGAAAGGTTCGCTCAAAATCTCCGAGAACGCCGCCAACATCAAGGCATACGCCGAAACCGCCGCCGAGAGTTGGTTCAACACCCTCGTCGCAAAGGGCTGCCTCGAAAAAGACGTCGCCCCCGCGCCCAAAAAGAAGTCCGACGGCATCCTCGACGCCCGCGCCAGCGCCGCGCCGACCGCCTTCGACCTCACCTCGCGCCTCGGCGAAAAATTCGCCCACCAGTTCCACCTCGAAAACTTCCTGCGCGTCATCATCAACAACCCCGAAAACGACCCGAAAAAAGGCGAAACGCTCAACTGCGACGGCTTGCACGCCTTCGAGAGCGAAGCGCCGATTTTCAAAATCAACGAGGTTGCCGCGAAGCGCGAACGCTACGACTACAAGCCGGAGGATTTTGAACTCGAACCCGCGAAGGCCGCCTGAAAAGCGGCCCCCGCCCGAAAGCCGGACAGCCCGAAAAACCGCACACAACACACGCACTCATGAACACAACATTCGCCTACATCTGGGAGAACCCCGCCATGATTATTCTGGTCGTGGTGGTCGTCCTCCTGCTCTTCGGAGGCAGCAAACTCCCCGAACTCGCGCGCGGCCTCGGCAAGGCGCGCCGCGAGTTCAAACGCGCCAGCGACGAGATTGAAAACGAGTTCCGCGGAGCAATGGAGGAGGACGAGCGCAAAAAACAAATCGAGGACGAGGAGCGCGCCAAAATCCGCAAGCGCCTCGAACGCGAGGAACGCGCCAAAATCGCCGCCGCCGCCAGCAAGTCCGCCGAAACCGCCACCGGTGCCACCGGCAGTGCCACCGACACCGCTCCGGGCACCGCCCCCGCCGAGAAAACCACGGACGCCGCCGCCTGACACCGGCGGCGGGCGCGAAACATGGACATCGCCGACCTCCGCCAGGAATACTCGCGCGCCGGTCTCGAACGCGCCGACCTCGCCCCCTCGCCGCTCGCCCAGTTTGAACTCTGGTTCCGGCAGGCAAACGAGGCGGGCTTGCTCGAACCAAACGCCATGAGCATCGCCACCGCCGGCACCGGTGGCGCGCCAACCTGCCGCACCGTCCTGCTCAAATACTTCGACGAGCGCGGCTTCGTCTTCTTCACCAACTACACCAGCCGCAAAGCCGCCGACATCGCCGCCAACCCACGCGCCGCCCTGCTCTTCCCGTGGCTCGCCCTCGAACGGCAGGTCGCAATCACCGGCAGCGTCGAAAAAATCTCCGCCGCCGAGTCCCTGCGCTACTTCCTGCGCCGCCCCCACGGCAGCCAACTCGGCGCATGGGTCTCGCACCAAAGTTCCGTCATCTCCTCGCGCCAACTGCTCCTGAAAAAAATGGACGAAATGCGCCGCAAGTTCCTCGAAGGACACGTCCCGCTGCCCGACTTCTGGGGCGGCTTCCGCGTCGTCCCGCAAACCGTCGAATTCTGGCAAGGACGCCCCAACCGCCTCCACGACCGCTTCCTCTACACGCGCGACGACGCCGCCGCCGGCGGCTGGCGCATCGAACGCCTCGCCCCATGAACGCCGCCGGCACCGACCCCGCCGGCACTGCCAACACCGGCGCCGGCAACCGCTGGCGGCGCGCAATCCTCGCCCTCGGCGCGAACCTCGGCGACCGCGCCGCGAACATCGCCGCCGGCGTCGCCGCGCTCGACGCCCGCTCCGACACCCGCCTCGCCGCCCTCTCCCCGCTCATCGAAACCGACCCAGTCGGCTGCGCACCGCCACCGGCGGCACCGGTGCCGGTGCCAAAATTCCTCAACGCCACCGCCGCCATCGAAACCACCCTCGCGCCGGAGCAACTGCTCGCCGCCGCGCTCGAAATCGAGACATCGCTCGGCCGCACCCGCCCCTACCCGAACGCCCCGCGCCCGCTCGACATTGACCTGCTCTTCTTCGAGGACGAAAGCCGCGCCACCCCCGCGCTCACCCTCCCGCACCCGCGCTGGGCGCAACGCGCCTTCGTCCGCGAACCGCTCGCTGCCCTGCTCCAAACCCCGCCCCTCGCCGGCGACCCACGCTGGCGCGCCCTCGTGCCCGAAAACGCCGCCACCGGCGGTGCTGAAATAACGCCACCGGCGGCGCCGCCCCTGCTCGACATCCGCAACCTCGTCATCCGCTTCCGCACCGGCGGACGCGAGACCACCGCCGTCAACGGCATCTCGCTCACCCTCGAAACCGGCAAAATCCTCGCCGTCGTCGGCGAGTCCGGCAGCGGCAAATCCGTCACCTCGCTCGCCGTCGCCCGCCTCCTGCCGCCGCCGCCCGCATGCGCCGTCACCGGCGAAATCCTTTTCGCGGACGCCACCGCCGGCGGCACCGTCCGCGACCTGCTCACGCTCTCCGAATCCGAAATGCGCCCGCTGCGCGGACGCGAAATCGCCTGCGTCTTCCAAGAGCCGCGCGCCGCCCTCAACCCCGCCTTCACCGTCGGCTGGCAACTCGCCGAAACCATCCGCCTCCACCACCCGGGCGCAAGCGCGGGCGACGTGCGCGAGCGCGTCGCCGCCGCCCTCGAAGAAGTCGGCATCCGCGACGCCCGCGCCCGCTGTGACGCCTACCCGCACGAACTCTCCGGCGGCATGGCGCAGCGCGTCATGCTCGCCATCGCCCTCGCCGGCAACCCGCGCCTGCTCATCGCCGACGAGCCGACCACCGCGCTCGACGCCACCGTGCAGCAAAAAATCCTGCGCCTCCTCGCCGAACTGCGCTCCCGCCGCTCAATGGCGGTCCTGCTCGTCACGCACAACTTCGGAGTCGTCGCCGGTCTCGCCGACGAGGTAGCCGTCTTCCACCACGGCACGCTCGTCGAGCGCGGCACCACCGGCGACGTCCTGCGCGCCCCGCAACGCGACTACACCCGCCACCTGCTCGCCTGCGTCCCCCGCCTCCGCGCCAACATGGAGCGCCGACTTTCAAGTCGGCTCGCCCCCTCCATGCGGCGCAGCCGCCACTCTAAAAAAGGAGAGGCGGAAGAGGAGAGGAGAGAAGACAAGCAAGGCGGCTACCGCCGCACCACCGCCGAGCCGAAATGAAAGTCGGCGCTCCATGTGTGTCGGCGCTCCATGTGTCGGCGCTCCGTGTATTTGCCGCACCCGCCCTGCGCTGCCGGCGGTGCCATTGCGTCGGTGCGCCCGCATTTGGTGCTCGG
>JAISSQ010000148.1 GCA_031273045.1 Puniceicoccales bacterium | reverse complement strand
TCCTCGGCGCCGCCACGCCCTCCGGCAAATGCCCGCTGCTCTCCGTCGCCACCGGCGAACCGCTCACCGGCACCGACGGCAAACCGCTCCTCGTCGAGCCGGACGCATTGGAGCCGTTTGACGCGCCGCCGGCACTGCGCCGAAAAATCAACGCCGTCTTCACATTCGCCGACCTCTCCGCCGCCGACGCCGTCGCGCGGGGCGTCGCCGCCCGCAAAATCGGTGCCTCGCGCCGCATGGAAGACCTGCCTGTGCTCGACGCCCGCCTCGCCGTCGAGCAAGACGCCGCCGTGCGCCGCTCGCTACTCGAATCGCACGCGCTCATCCGCCTTGCCAACGCCGCGAACCGCGACGGCCAAATCGTCGCCACCTACGAACTCGCGGACTTGAACTGCATCGGTGCGCTCGACGCCCTGCGCGCGCTCGCCGGCGACACCGCCGCGCCGGCGAAAGTCCGCGCCGCCGCCGAACGCGCCGGCAACGCGATTTCGGGCTACGCGGAGCGCGTCAACTTCGTCGGCACGCTGTTTCGCGGCGCGTCGCTGGGCAGCATCCTGCTCGTCGCCGCGCTCGGTCTCGCCATCACGTTCGGGCTGATGGGCGTCATCAACATGGCGCACGGCGAAATGCTAACCGTCGGCGCCTACACCGCCTACGTCGTCGAGAACATCTTTCAAGACGGCATCCGGCTGTTCGGCTTCGACATCCCCGGCCTCCACGCCGGCGCCGCCGGTCGCGAATGGTATTTCGTCATCGCGCTGCCGGCATCGTTTTGCGCCGCCGCGCTCGCGGGGCTGGCGGTCGAACGCCTCGTCATCCGACACCTCTACCGGCGCGCGTTGGAGTCGCTGCTGGCGACGTGGGGCGTCTCGCTCGTGCTTCAACAAACGTTCCGCCTCGTGTTCGGCGCGAACAACGTGCAAGTCAACTCGCCCTCGTGGCTGCTGGGCAACTTCACCGTCAGCGACATCACCCTCGGCTTCAACCGGCTGTTCGTCATCGCATTCGCCGTGCTCATCGTCGCCGGCACTTGGGCGCTGATGTCGCGCACGCGCCTCGGACTGCTCATTCGCTCCGTGACGCAAGACCGCGACATGGCGGCGTGCATGGGCGTGCCGACGCGCCGCGTCAACATGCTCACCTTCGCGTTCGGCAGCGGGCTGGCAGGACTTGCCGGCGCGTTCCTCTCACAAATCGGAAACGTCGGACCGGGACTTGGACAAAATTTCATCGTGGACAACTTCATGACCGTCGTTGTCGGCGGCGTCGGCAGCATCGTCGGCACCGTCGTCTCCGCGCTCTCCATCGGCGTCTCCGACCAAGTGCTGCAACAAGTCCTCTCGTCGCCGGTGCTCGGCAAAATCATGACCCTGCTCGCCGTAATCCTCTTTCTTCAATGGAAACCCGGCGGCCTCTTCCCAACCAAAAACCGCGCATTGGATGATTAGGCGGTTCCTTGTAAGGTCTTGGACGCAGTGGCGAGAATGCTTTCCGCCAGCAGCAGTTCCAAATTCGCGAAATTCCCGTGGATTTGGGCGAGTTCAAGGGAGCGGTAGTAGGCGGATTTGCGCTCTTTCTCAATGATGGGCGGGAACAGTCCGAGTTGCAGGGACTTCGCAAACATCACAAGCCGCCCCGTGCGCCCGTTGCCGTCGGAAAACGGATGAATCTGCTCAAAGTCAGCGTGAGTTTCCGCCAAAAGGCGTAGCGCGTCATCGGTGGCGGTGTTCAACTGCTCGCATAAACTTAATAAACGGCTCTCAATCCTCATAAAGTTCGCGAGTGGCACCGCCGCGCCGACGATGCGGACGGCGTGGTTGCGGAAACTGCCGGCGTCGGAAATGATGCCGTTCATCAGGCGCAGGTGGATGGCGCAAAGGAGGTCGGGCGACCAGCGAAACGGGCGGGAGGTATCGGCGAGTGCGTCTATCAAAAAATTCAAGGCGGCTTGGTGGTTGATGGCTTCGCGTTGCTCGACCGCCGTGTGATTTTTGAGAACCTTATTGTCAAAAAGCACTTCCGCAACGTCCCGCATCGTCATCGTGGAACCCTCGATGGTGTTCGTGTGGTAGGTGAGGTTCAGGGTGATTTTGTCCAAGAGTTCGCGGTCGTCGCGAAGTTCCGCAGCAGTCAACCGGTTCGTGACCGCAGCGGCTTTCTTCGCGGCGAGTTCCTCCGCGTCCACGACAAGGGCGCCGAAATAGTGGACATAGAGGACATCTATTTTTTCAAGGGACGATTTGCGTTTGGGCGCGGATTTTTGGTTCAGCCACGAGTTGAGGGTGACGAACGAGACGCCGAGGCGGGCGGCGAGCGCTTCCTGGCTCAGCCCGCTGGCATTCAGGATGTTGGTGATTTTTGCGTGCGGAGTCATACTGCGGGCAGTTCAGCAAACTTAATAGCGTTCGTCAACTCTTTATTAAGTTTTGAAGTAGAGGGCTTGGCTGGCGTGCGGCAGGGCTCCTGTCTCGCGCAAGGTATCTCTGCCTTCTTGTAATGGGGCGCCGACACATGGAGCGCCGACTTTCAAGTCGGCTCGGCAGTGTTGCGGCGCAGCCGCCTTGCTTTCTCTTCTTTTTTAGAGTGGCGGCTACGCCGCATGTATCTAAAGGAAAACGTTAGGTTTTGGGCGCAGTGGCGAGAATGCTTTCCGCCAGCAGCAGTTCCAAATTCGCGAAATTCCCGTGGATTTGGGCGAGTTCGAGGGAAGCGCCGACTGGGAGCACCGACTTTCAAGTCGGCTCGCCTCCTCCGTGCGGCGCAGCCGCCACTCTAAAAAAGAGAAGCAAGGCGGCTATCGCCACAACGCCGCCGAGCCGACTTGAAAGTCGGCGCTCCATGTGCGGCACTCCATGTGTGTATCGGCCTGGCGTGTGGCGCAAGGAATACGACACCGGTAGTAGCGTGTCGTTCAAAATCGCCAGTTTGCGCCGAAGGTGAATTGGTGGTTCGTGCTTTGTCCGTAGTTGCGACCGGCACCCAAGTCCAGCGCGGTGGTAGCGTGGAAACGATACGCCAAGTCCAGTGTCCAACGACGCGCAAGATTCCAACTCGCCCCGATGCTCACACCATAGGTAAGCAAAACCTTGCTCCCGCTCTGGTTCGTGTCCTGCGGTGGTTCAACACCAGTGATGGACGCGCGACGATTTCCATCGGGGTCATAAATTCCGAGCAAGGTGCCATCACCAAACTTGCTCTTCATCGAGACATAGATGACTCCGAGCGATGGACCGACGCGCAGATTGAAGCGCTCTCCACCGTCAGCACTCTTCCCAAACGAAAAGTTGTAAGCAAGCGTAGCCAAAACGGGTATGGAAAGTTGCTCGCTTTTGCGCGACTGCCACGCGCGCTCTGTCCAACCGTTGTATGCACCCAGACCGAGCGCGTCGCCGTAGGATTCGGAATAGGTAACCGTATCGTTCCAACTGCCGATGAAAAATCCGATGTCGCCATAGAGCGAAACATTGCGCCAAAAAGATTTTTTATCCGAAGACAAATAGGCGCCGCCGGTGAAAACCGCGCCGGGCAGGAACCCGCCCTTGGCGTCACCCGACCATGAGGCAAGTTCTCCGCCAACGCCGACTCCAATAAACCAATTCGGTCGGACAACCGTAACGGGCACCTTCTTCTCGGAATTTGAACGGACCGCTCCGGCGTCATTCTTCTTGATTTTTTTGGCGAGCAACGCCTCGTCCCGCGCCTTCTCCCACCTTGCAATTTGCGCCAACCAGTCGGCAGCACTCTTTTGCAATTTCTTGTTCGATTCGGTCACGGCGGCAGTGGCACCGGTGGCGTCTTGCGCGATAATTTCCTCCAAGAGCGTTTTCGTTTTGGAGAAATCCTTCGCGCGCCCGCTTCCCGTATAGTAGGCGCGCGCAAGGTTGTAGCGCGCAGCAAGATGACCGCCAGCGGCGGCGGTCTCGTAGGCGTCGGCGGCACCGGTGGCGTCGCCTTTTTTCGCAAGTTGCCACCCGCGTTGATAAACAGCGGCAGCGTCGGATGCGCTTCCGCCACCGGTGGCGGCATTGGCAACGCTGTTTGTGGAATTCGCGCAAAGGAAAAGCGCGAAAGACAGGATGTCGATGATTGTTGTTGTGTTTTTCATATTCGCAAGTTTTTCGAGGGTTGTTGTCATGTGATTTTCGGTTGTTCTGTCGTGTTATTCATCATTGGAGAGGATGGCGTCCACGAGCACTTCCGCTGATTCCACGCGAATTCGCGTTCGGTCGGTCAGCATCACGCGGTATCTGCCGGTGTCGGCGGCGGATTTTAATGTCAATGCACCTTCGAGCGCACCCTCGACAAGTTGCCAATCGCCGTCGGTCTTTGCCCACTTATTCCAGCGATACCATTGGTAATAAATACGACCGGTGCCGGCGACATCCACGCTCAAAGTCACGCTTCCGTCAGAATTCCTCTCCACCGCTGGTTTCGCGTCTGAGTTTAGAATGCGCGGTGCTCCCAAGACAACGAATTCTGGAACATCCTTTTCGACTTGGGCTATGATTTCGCCGGTGCCGCTATGTTTCGTGATGACAACGACAAACGTGTCGCCGGGTTGAATATTCGGTTCGGTGTAAGTCGGCGCGTCCGTGCCGACGTCAACGCCGTTTTTGCGCCACTGGTAGGAGACGTTCGCACCGGCATCCACGACGGTGAGGGTCACGCTCCTTCCAGCAACGATTTCTGTTCCCGCCGCCGGTATTGTCTCGCCGCGAATCGTTGCGAACACGCGCTCCAGAGCACTCGAACCTGCCGCATAGGTCGCATCAGAGATGACCACGTTCGGCGCGAAAACATCGTTCTCCCCACCACTGGCGCTGTCATCGGGATTGTCGTCATCGGGGACTCCTTCATCGGGGACTCCTTCATCGGGAACATCATCGTCGGGACAGCCGTCATCGGGAACTCCGTCGTCTTCGTCTTCTGCCAAAACGGTCACGAGAAAGTATTTCTTGTCGCTCGCGCCGCCGACAGTGATGGTCGCGGTGAGAGTGATTATTACATTTTCCGCGCCGAACGCAGGGCGCGAGACGGCACCAGTAGCGTGGTCAATGACCATCGGGGAACTGCTCATCCAAACGATTGTCGCGCCGGTGTCGGAGTCGCCTGCCGGTAGATAAAGGTTGGCGGTAACGCCGGTCTGTTCCTCGTCGCTGATAATGTCCCACATCAGGAGCGCCTTCGCGCTCGCGACACGTTCGGCGTCCGTCGGTTCGCCAGTTGGCGGCGGAGTTGGTGTGTCGCCTCCGTCGCCGTCATCGTTCTCGTTGCCGCCGGTGGCGGGAATAGTTACGACGCTACTGTAACCGCAGACCGCACAATTCCGATGGCTGGTTCCGGTAGCGGTGGAGGTCGGCGCAGTGTCAATGACCCATTCGCCGAAAGAGTGCATCGCAGCATCGAGTATCGCGCCATCATCGGCGATGCAGACGTGCCAGTGCTGCTCGGCATCGGAAAACCAATGCGCGGTGTCGGCGGTGTGCGTATGCACCGATATCGTCGGTAGCGAACAAACAACACGGAACCCGTAGCCGTAGTTGCGGTAGCCCGGGGTGTCCCTGAAGCGGAAGGCGGAACGGCAGTCCGACGCATAGTAGGTCCAACTGCCGCCGCGCAACACGCGGAGCGAGCCGCTGTCCGGACCTTCAGGGTCTTCGACTGCGGCTGTTCCGTACGAACCATACCAGTCCGCGCAACGTTCCCAAACGTTGCCGTGGAAATCATAAAGCCCCCAAGCATTCGGTTCATAAGTTCCGACAAACGCAGTGCCAACATTACCGGTGATGTCCGAAGACAAATTACCGCTGTCGTAGCTGCCGCCATTATGCCAATACCGCCCAACGGAATCTATTGCAGCATCAGAAAATGTGCTTGTTAAATTCACTCCACTATTGAGTGCGGTCGTTGTTCCGGCGCGGCAGGCGTATTCCCATTGTGCTTCCGTCGGCAAACGAAAGTCCAAGCCGCTCTTTGCGCTCACGAGCGCAAGAAAACCGGTGCCTGTAGCGGTAATGTCGTTCCACGAGACATACTCCACCGGTCGCTTCCCGTAGTTTTCGCCAGCGTTGAAGTAAGACGGATTACTTCCAACCACCAACTCGTATTGTTTCTGCGTCACCGGAAACACGCCGATGT
>JAISSQ010000146.1 GCA_031273045.1 Puniceicoccales bacterium | reverse complement strand
ACGCGGTTTTCGTTGCCGACGTCGTTGTAGGCGTCGGGGCTGTCGCCGTCGAGAACGGTGGCGGTGAGTTTTGCCGGAATGTTATTTTTCCCGAAAAATTCGGCGGGGATGGCGAGGGTTGCCGGCGCATCGGGAGATTTGTTGACGGCGGCGATGACGTGGCGGCGGCGGGCGTTGTCGCAGGTGAGCACGGCGTCAACGAGTGCGGTGCTGGCGCGTCCGCGCGAGAGGCGGGCGGGGGAGTTGAACGCGGCGGGGAGGATGTTTTTTTCGAGCCGGTTGGCGTAGAGGTGCAGGACGTGGTAGGTGGTGCGTTTGACGATGCCGGTCTTGTGCGCGTAGAGGGGGCCGCGGGTGTTGACGACGGGTGCGAAGCCGCCGATTTCGACGTCGCCGGCGTTGCGCAGGAGTGTGTTGAGGAAGCAGGCGGAGAAGAGGGCATCGGCCATTGTGTAGGTGGCGTTGTTGTCGTTTTTGTCGCGCTCGGCGATGCGAGGGTTGCCGGCGCCGCCGCCGGGGAATCCGGGGTGGTGCCAGCCGCGGAGGTTCCACTCGTCGAAGGCGATTTTGACGCGACCGCGCAACCGCGCTTTGTCGAGAATGTGCAGCGAGGCGGCTATCTCTCTCGCGGGCTGGTCGGTGCGCAGCATGCAGTCAAGGAACGGCGCGGGGCGTTCGCGCTGGTGGAGACCGTCGTAGTAGGCGTGGACGGCGATGTAGTTGAGGCGGCTGCCGACGGCGCGCAGCATCGGGAGCGTCCAGCCCTCGTGGAAGGTGGCGGCGGCGAAGAGTTTGATAGTCGGGTCAACGGCGCGCATCAACTTCGCGGACTCGCGCACGAGCGGTCCCCATTCCTCGACGGTCTTGGCACCGAGTTCGTGTCCGCCCCAGTTTTCGTTGCCGATGCTCCAATACTTGACGCCGAGCGGTTCGGGGTAGCCGTGGGCGGCGCGCATGCGGGCGAACTTGCCGACGCGCGCGTTGCAGTATTCGACCCAGTCGCTCATCTCCTCGGCGGTGCCGGTGCCGGCGTTCGTGCAGATGTATGGCTCGGCGCCGATGAGGCGGCACCACTTGACGAATTCGACCGTGCCGAACGTGTTCGGGTCTTCGACGCCCCACGCCTTGTCGAGCGTCGGCACGCGCTTCGCGGCGGGGCCGACGCCGTCTTGCCAGTGGTAGGACGAGACGAAGCAGCCGCCCGGCCAGCGCACGATTGGGACGCGCAGTTCGCGCAGGGCGTCGGCGACGTCGGTTCGGAAGCCGTCGGCGTTCGAGAGCGGCGAGCCGGGTTCGAAGATGCCGCCGTAAATCTGCCGGTGGAAATGCTCGATGAACTGCCCGAAGAGCATCGGGTTGTAGGCGAGGGGCTTGACGTCCGGCGCCGGCGCGAACGCGGCGGAAGCACTGCCGGCGGTGGCACCGGCGGCGGCGGCACCGGCGGAGTTTTCGTCGCCGGCGGCCTTGACGGCACCGGTGCCGGCGAAGTTTGCGAGCGGGGCAAGGGCGGCGAATGCGAACGCCGCGAACGGGATGTGTTTACGCATTCCGCCACAGACACGCCTCGCCGCCGGTGGTTGCACCGGCAACGGGAAATCGTCACCGGCAGTGCCCGAAATTCCGACGCCGGCGGCGGTGCCGCCGCCCTAAAACTCCACGCTGTGCGTCAGCACGTCCGGCTCCATGAAGAACTCGCCCACCGGCGTCACGCCGCCGGTCATGGTCACCGAAAAGTCCGGCGCGATGGAGATTTGGATGTTTCCGCCGCGCATGTTCACCGTCACTTCCGGTCCGACGAGACCGAGCCGGTGTGCGACGGCGGCGGCGGCACTTCCGCTGCTGCCTGACGCGAACGTGTAGCCCGCGCCGCGCTCCCAAATCTCGATGTGGATGGTGCGCGGGTCGATTACTTCGAGGAACTGCACGTTCGTCCGGTTCGGGAAGAGCGGGTGCGTCTCAATCGCGCTGCCGTGCCGCTTGGCGAGACCGCGCGCTTCGCCGCGCTGGCACACGATGACGCAGTGCGGGTTGCCGATGGTGGCGGCGTTGAAAACGAACTCGCGACCGCCGGCGGTGAGGCGTTCGCCGAGAACCTCGCGCGCTTCGCCGTCGAGCAGCACCGGCACTCGCGCGCTGTCGAAACTCACGCGTCCCATCTCGACGCGCACCCGCGCCCCGCCGTCAAGAATGGTGCTCTCGACGACGCCGCCGGGCGTCGAAATGCGGAACGGCGCGTCAGCGTCCACGAGTTTTCGGTCGAACAGGTGGCGCGAGAAAATGCGCAGCCCGTTGCCGCTCTTTTCCGCCTCCGAACCGTCAGGATTGAAGATGCGCAATCCGAACGCCGCGCCACCGGCAGCGGCGGCACCGGCAGCGGCGGCGGCGGCGTTGCCGGTGGTCGCGTTCGTTGCCGGCAAGGGTCCCCACAGAATGCCGTCCGAGCCGAGACCGTAGTGTCGGTGGCAGATGCGTTTGATTTCGTCCGGCGCCGGTGCCGTGCCGTCCCGCCAGTCGGCGGGGTCGAGCACAAGGTAGTCGTTTCCGAGAGCGTGGTATTTGCGGAACCGCGTGCGTTGAGAGGAGGACATGTTGCGTGCGTGTTTTGGGTTGGAGACGCGCCTTGCGGCGAGGCACGCATGAAACCCGCTCGGCGCGCCGCTGTGCACCAAAAATTTGGCACGTTTGGCACCGGCGGCTGTCCAAAACGGGGATGAATTGGCAGGGCTGGATTTTTAACGGACCCGCTTCCAGCGGCGGCACCGGCACCACCGGCGGCACCACCGGTGGCGGTGTGTTTCGGCGCGCGTTGCGCGCGCTCGCCTCGCTGAGGTTGACGGTCGCGCTGCTCGCGCTCTCGTGCGTCCTCGTGACACTTGCGACGCTCGACATGCATTGGAACGAAATCCACCGCGCGCAGCGGCACTACTTCGAAGCGTGGGGCGCGCTGTTTCCGATGTCGCCCGAAGCGTCCGGCGCGCCGGCGTGGGCGCGACTGCCGTTGCCGGGCGGACTGCTGCTGGGCGTCGCGCTGCTCGCGAACCTCGTGTTCGCGTTCGGGCGTTATTTCCGCGCGCGCTGGCGCAACGCCGGCGTCGCGCTCGTCCACCTCGGCGTCGTCGTGCTGCTCGCCGGCGGCTTCGTCACGTCGAAAACGCGCGAGGAGTTCACGCTTTCCATCGCCGAGGGCGGCACCGGTGGTGAACTTGTCAGCGACGCTTTTGAGCGCGACAAGGACGCCTACATCGCGGCGCAGCAGGGCGCGCAGTCCTACGCGGAGGCGTTCGCAAAAGTCACGGCGGCGGCGCGCGCGCGCGGGCTGACGCGCAAACTCGGCTTCGAACTGCGGCTCGAAAAGTTCATCCACGAGCGTCATCCGGGAACGGACATTCCGAGTCGCTTCGCAAGCCGGGTCGTCGTGCTCGACAACGCCGGCGGCGGTGCCGGTGGTGATGGTGCCACCGGCAGCGGCACCGGCAGTGGCGTCACCGCCGGCGGCGTTCCGTTTGAGATTTCGATGAACCGGCCGCTCTACCACGGCGGCTACACGTTTTATCAGAGCAGTTGGCGCACGGAAGCGGACGGGCGGCAAATCACGATTTTGCAGGTCGTGCGCAACGCCGGCTGGTGGCTTCCCTACGCCGCGATGTGGCTCATCGGCGGCGGAATGCTGCTGCAATTCCTGCTCTCGCTCCTCCGCTTTTTGCGCCGCCGGTGACGGGGCGGGTCGCTACACATGGAGCGCCACACATGGAGCGCCGACTTTCAAGTCGGCTCGCCCCCTCCATGCGGCGTAGCCGCCATTCATAAAAAGAGAAGCAAGGCGGCTGCGCCGCATCACTGCCGAGCCGACTTGAAAGTCGGCGCTCCCATAAAAAGAGAAGCAAGGCGGCTGCGCCGCATCGCCGCCGAGCCGACTTGAAAGTCGGCGCTCCATGTGTGCGGCGCTCCATGTGTGTGGCGCTCCATGTGTGCGGCGCTCCATGTGTGGCGGCTTGGCGTATCGCGCTGGGAGCGCGGGTCCCTGCCCCGCAATGCTCACTCGAAGCGCACGGTGCGTAGCACCGGCGGTTGCTTGCCGGTGGCGCGCTCGAAGGTGAGCGTGAGCGTCGCCGCCGGTGCCGCGAAGGAGGCCACCGGCAGCGTGATGACCGCGCTGGAATTTCCACCGGCACCGGCACCGCCGGCGGCGTTATCACCGTCACCGCCGGCACTTGCACCACCGCCATCGCCGGCACTTTCCGCAATCCGTTTTCCGTCGGCGAAGATTTTCACGGTTTTGAGTGCGTGGAGGTTGTCGCCGGTGATGATGGCGCGGCGTTCGGTGCCGGTGAATTTCACGTAGCGGAAGCCGACCGTCGCCGGCGCGTCGCTTGCCGCTTCGATGCCCCCGCGAACGCCCGCCGCGCCGCCGGTGCCGGCGTCCTTGGCGGAGCCGTATTCGCCGCGCCGGACGTTTGCGAAAATCACCGCGCTGCCGACGTGGATGGGGTCGCCGCCGGTGGCGTCGAGGGCGTCGGCGGCGCCGCTGCTCGTGGGCTTGACGGGGCGGATGCGGCCGTCGGCGTCGAAGGAAATTTTCTCCACGCACAGCGCGCGCCGGTTGAAGACGCCGAAGGGCGAGCGGTGGTAGAACACGAACCACTGTCCGTTGTGCTGCTCGATTGAACCCTGAATGTTGCCCTCGCCGGGCATGTCCTCGATGGTGAGGAAGACGCCTCGGTAGGTGTAGGGACCGAGGATGTTTTTGGCGGTTGCGTGGGCGAGGCGCACGGGGCGGCGGTTGCGGGGCGTGATGGCACCGGTGTTCTCGGCATAGACGAAGTAGTAGGTGCCGGCGCGCTTGCGCAGCGAGGGACCTTCGTAGAAGTCCTTCAGCGACGCGCCGATGTTCACGACGCTCGCCTCCTCGACGGTCGCGGGGTCGCGCAGACGGGCGATGACGGGGTAATTCCGCGCGGGCGAGACGTGCGCCGTCGGCGCGTAGGTGATGTAGCGCGCGCCGTCGTCGTCCTGAAAAACCTGCGCCGAGATGCCGTCTATTTTCGCGCCCGACTTGTCGCCGGTGAGCCAGCGGAAATTTGTGAACGGACCGGTCGGCGACGCGCCGTCGGCGACGAACATGTGGTTGTTCCGCCCGTTGAGGTGGTCGGCGTAAAAACCGTAGTGGTGGAAACGCCCCGTGACGCGGTCGAAGAACCCGTCCGAGTCCCACAGCATGTCGCTGTTCGCGCGGCGTTTCGGGACGCCCGGGCGCGGCGGCGTGTCCTTGTTCGTGATGGTGACGCCGGTGCTTTCCCAGCGGCGCATGTCGCGCGTGAAAAGCGACACGTAGAACGGCGAGCAGAAGGCGCGCGCGTGGGCGTCGAGCGAACCGAAGAGATAAACCGTCCCGCCGATGTTGTGCGCCTCGTCGTCGGGAAAATACAGGTCCCACTCGAACGGCAGCACGGGGTTGCGAACCGGCGCGCCGACGGTGACGGTCGCGGCGGGAACGCCGGCACCACCGGCGGCGGCGGCGTCACCGGTGGTGGCGCGGTTGCCGACGCCGACGGCGAGAACGTGCGCCGTCCCCTTGCCGACGGCGCGGAGGCGCGTCCCCTCGACGCTCACGACGGCGGGGTTCGTGGAAATGTGGCGCGCGCCGGCGGCGGGCGCGGGCAGGTCGCGTTCCTCGCCGACATCGAGCATGAAAAACCGCTGGCGCAAATCCTCCGGCGCAACCGGCTCCGCCGCGCGCGCTACCGGCGCAAAGAAGAAACCGCCGGACGCGCTGCCGGCTGCGAAAAGAAACGCGGCGGACGCGCCGATTGCGGCACTCTTCCCCCAAAACTCACGGGACAAAAACGGCATCGCTCCCCTGCGACACGCCGCCACCGGCGGAGTTGCGACCATATCGCTGCCCGCCCTCAATCTCGCTCCGAAATTATTGCTTTCCACCCTGCGGATTTTTCTTTTCTTGCCCGAAAACGCCCGTCAATGCCTTGGCAGTTTATTTACACCTCCGCACCGAACGGTCTCACCCCCGGTCGCTCCGGCTTTTGCGCGGTCGCCCGTGACCGGAAAATGCCGGAACGCCTTGCCATCGCCCTCGAACGGGTCAGTTCCTACGAGCCACTTTCCGGTCGCCCCGTCATCTTCACCTACCGCTCGCTGTCCACCGGTGCCGAAACCTTCGGCGTGCTCACGCGCTACTGCGACGCCGGGCTTGACTACACGCGCCGGCGAAACGCGCTCGCGCACCACCTCGTCTTCTCGCCGGCGGAGTTCCGCAATCTGCCGCCGCCGGCGGAAGTCGCCCTGCGCTGGACGGGCTGGCGCTCCGAATGGACGGGGCAGCCGCGCTGGTTCGAGGAGGCGGACGCGCCGGTGCTCAATCTCGGCGAGGCGCAGACCGTCACGCCGCTCGCCACTTGGTCGGACTTGTCCGGCGACGGCGCGAACGGGCTGCGGTTGAGTTCCGGCTCCGGCGGCACCGGCGGAACAGCCGTCGAAACGTTGCTCGACATCGCCGACGACACCTCGCCGGAAACCGCCCTGCGCCTCTTCGCCGAAGCGTCGCTCTTCGTCAAGGGCGGCGCATGGTCGGCGGGGTTCTCGACCGGTCTGCAACACACCGACGTCGTTACGCAGACCCCTTGGCGCGCCACCGGTGGTGCCGCCCCGCCCGCCAATGCGCGAAACATCTTGAAGGTGCGCGAACTCGGTCCCTCGCCCGACAACACTCCCGCCGCCGGTCGCGCCCGACGCGGGCGGGTCGTCCCTCCGTCGCCGGGCGCGTTGAAGCCGCGCTTGCACGGTGCCCCGCCACCGGCACTCAAACCACCGGCGACCGGTGCGAACGCTGCCGGCGGCGACGCTGCCGGTGCCAGCACTGCCGGCGGCGCGGCGAACACGGGTGCCGCCTCCTCTCTCAATCGCCAAGGCGCGGTGGTTACGATGGGCGGCGCGGGCTTGCCGGTCACACCGGCGGTGAACTACGGCAACTTCCCCGGACAAAAACCGCGCCTGCGCCAACCAAACGGTTTCGGCTCCGGCGGCGAGGGCGACGACGCCGGCGACGGTGCTGGCGGCAACGAATTCGGTAACAACACCGGTAACGGCGATGGCAACAATGACGGCGACGACGATGTCGGCTCCGGCGCGAAACGCTGGGCGATTATCTCCGCCGTCGTCCTGCTCCTCCTTGCCGTCGCCGGCGGCGGCGTCTTCGCTTACCTCCAAAGCGACCACCACCAATCCGAAACCCGCGCCGAAACCCAACCCCCGCAAAAAACCCCCGTCCCTCCTCCTCCCTCTCCTGCTAAAAAACCGGAAAAAAACCCTGCATCGGCGAAGAAAGAAACGAAGCAATCGCTGGGAAATCCGCCCAGAGACGGAAGAGATGGGGAAAAACAGGCGGAAACTGCAACCCAAACGGACAATAACAAGAAAACAACGAGAGCGGAGACGCAGAAGTCAACAGGAACACCGTCAGCACCGAAACCAAATACGCAGGTAGCGGAGAATGGGGGCGCGTCGGCAGTGACCGCGAACAAAGATAAGCCAAACACTTCTCCTCCCTCTGGGAAGACAACTCCCAAAAGAAAACCGCCCGCACCACCGGCGGCGGTTAAACCTGTTCCTCCTCCGCGACCGCCAATGGACCCATTCAAGATTGACAAAGAGTGGGAGAAGTTGGCTGGTGAACTTCGGAAGAAGTTACAGGACAAAAATCCGACGGTCAAACCTATTTGCGCCCCTATACAATTGTTGAGGAAACAAAAACGTGATGATACAGTTGGGTTCCCAACAAACCTAAATTTGGGCAAACGACCCAAAGGCGGGAAAAAGGTTGTTCTTGTTTCAGACGAAGATTACGAGGTCCTCAAAATAGGAGTATCTGAACGTGCTGGTCACAAAGGTGTGTTTCCCTTTTTTCAAGGGAAAAGAACAATCCTTTGTGAAAGACCAAACTATTCTAATTCCATGAATGCAGAAGCAATTGCGGCAAATTGCGAGAAATTTGCCAACCAACTTGATGCCCAGATTAAGCGAATAACGAATAGAAAGAAGAATGCCGGAAAATCGTTCGCAAAAACGGACGCAGAAATTGGATTTCTTACCCCTATACGGGACAAAGCGAAGCAACGGGCGGAAGCATTGCGGAAACCGACAGTTAATCTGTATTCACCCGGACGGAAATGGTATCTTTTGAGCATTGCCGATGGCGGTCAGAGCGAAAACCGCAATACAATTCTGGTCATCTTTGAGTGATGACGTGTTTCATGTTAAATCCGGAAAATCATGTCAAGTCATGTTAATCATGTCTAAAAAGGCGCGGGGGCGGGGCGGGGTAGGACGAGGCGGGGAATGAAGGGGCAGAGTTTTTCTGACATGATTAACATGATTTGACATGATTTTGATATGGTTCGGGTTGTGTTTTTGAGGGGCTATGTCGCCCCTTCGGGGCTGGGCGGTGACGTGTCGGCTACGCGGATGCCGGCGGTGGTGCGGATTTCGGCGGCGAGGGCGGGAACGCGGTCGGCGGTGAGGTTTTCGTGGATGGATGCGTCCACTTGGACGACCGGTGCGGCGCCGCATGCCGCCAAGCATTCGACGTATTCGAGCGTGACCGCGCCGTCGGCGGTGGTGCCGCCATGGGAGGCATGTTCGCCGTCGGTGGCACTGCCACTTCCGCCGGCACTGCCGTCGCCGTTGTTTCCGCCGAGTCCGAATTCGGTTTCGAGGGCGCGCATGGTTTCGGCGGAGCCGCACAGTTCGCACGAGAGACCTCGGCAGACGCGGATGGTGCGCCGTCCGGCTGGGGCGCGGCGGAACATGGGGTAGAAGGACACCGTGCCCAGAATTTCGGCGGGGGTGGCACCGGTTTGGGCGGCGACCCATTCGACGGCGTCGTCGCCGACGAATCCGGCGATTTCCTGCGCGAGGTGGAGCAGGGGCAACGCGGCGCTGCGGGCGTGCGGGTAGCGCGCGACGATTTTGCGCGCCCGCGCGGTGATTTCGGGAGAATGGAGTTTCTCGAACGGTTCGGCGGGCATCGTTCCGGTGTTGAGGGTCACTCCGTTTCGAGGCGGATGGTGAGCGAGCGGCCGTGCGCCTCCAACTGCTCCATCTTGGCGAACGCTTCGACGGCGGAGGCCGCTTTGCGCAGGGCGTCCGGCGTGTATTCGACGATGCTGGTGCGGCGCATGAAGTCGCCGACTTGCAGTCCGCTCAGGAAGCGTCCGGTGCGCGCGGTGGGCAGGGTGTGGCTGGGGCCGGCGACGAAATCGCCGAGGACGGTCGGCGAGTGCGGTCCGATGAAGATTGCGCCGGCGGTGACGATTTTGGCGGCGAACTCGGCGGCGGCTTCGGGCGCGGTGTGCAGTTCGAGGTGTTCGGGCGCGATGCGGTTGGCGATTTCGATGGTCTGCGCGGCACCGGCGGTGACGATGGTGACGAGCAGGTCGAGCGCGCGGCGGATTTGCTCTTTGCGCGGGAGCGGGACGAGTTGGATTTCGACCGCCTTGAGCACTTCGCGGATGAACTCCGGCGGGGCGATGAGGAAGGTGCGTTCGCGACCGGTGCCGTGCTCGGCTTGGGCGAGAATGCTCGCCGCCGCCCATTCCGCCGGCGTGGAGCCGTCGGAGATGACCATGACTTCGCTCGGTCCGGGAAGCAGGTCCACGCCCGCCTCGCCGAAGACCTGACGTTTCGCCTCGCAGACGTAGGCGTTGCCGGGACCGAAGACCTTGTCAACGCCGGCGATGGACTCGGTGCCGATGGCGAGGGCGGCGATGGCTTGGGCGCCGCCGATGGCATAGACCTCCTCGACCCCGCACAGGCGCAGGGCGGCGAGGACGGGCGCCGCCGGCAGTCCGTCGGGGCGCGGCGGCGTGCAGGCGACGATTTGGGGCACGCCGGCGAGGGCGGCGGGCACGGCGGTCATGAGCACGGTGGAGACCAGCGGCGCTTGTCCGCCCGGGATGTAAAGCCCGCAGCGGCGGATGGGATGGAAGACCTCGCCGACGCGCGCGCCGTGCGAGTTGCGCCGCTCCCACGACTTGGGGACGGTGCCGGCGTAGTAGTCGCGCACGTTGGCGCGCGCCTCGTCGAGCGCCTTGCGGAAGTCCGCCGGCAACGCGGCGACCGCCTTGTCGAGCGTCGCCGGCGGCACGCGCATTTGCTTCGAGGAGAGCCGCGCGTGGTCGTGGAGCGCCGTGTAGTGGAGGACGGCGGCGTCGCCCTGCTCGCGCACGGCGGCGATGATTTCGGCGACCGCCCGCGAGACCTCCGGCGGCGGCAGCGCGGAGGTGGCGCAGATTTTGTCCAGCCGCTGGCGGAAATCCTTCTGCCTGTGCTCGATGTGCGTCATGGCGTTCAGGGCATCGGGTAGTTGAAGGAGACGTCGAGGACGAGACCGTTGACGCGCACGGCGGAGTATTCGAGGACGGAGACCTTCTTGCCGCCGACGTAGGTGGTGGTGGTCTTGGGGAAAGTGAACTCGACGTTCTCGAACTCCGGCTTGGCGTCCTTGGGGGCGCCGGGGGCGGCGGGCTTGAGGATGCGCGCCGTGGTCTTGATTTCGCCCTCGTCAACGAGGACGGCGCGCTTGCTCTCGTCGGGCTCCTTCCCTTCGGCGTCCTTGCGGTAGAGTTCCTGCGCGAGGAGGACGCCGGTGGACTTGTCGAAGAAGCGGCGCGCGATGGTGCCGTTGCGGTAAGTGTATTCGAGGACGTAGGCGGGCTTGTTGGTCTGCTTTTGCAGCGCCTCGCCGGCGGTGCGGACCGACCCCTTGGGCGGTTCGGCGAAGAAGCCGGTGTCAATGTCGTAGAGGTCGGAGAACGAGTTCTTCACGGCGGGCTGGATGCCGCCGAGTTGCTTGCGTCCGCTGCGCAACTGGGTGACTTGCGTGAAGCCCTCCAAGCCGTTGAAGGCGGTGACGGACTCGACACCGGCGGCGGCGTCGAGGCGGTATTCGCGGCGCTTGCCCGGTTTCTTGTAGTCAATCTGGACGTATCCGGACTTGCCTTCGGCGGGAAGTTTCTCGCCAAAGAGCGTGATTTTTCCCTCGAAGGTAATCGCTTGAACGGCGTTGAGCGCCTTCTCGGAGGCGACGCGCGAGCGCGCCTTGGCGATGATTTCCGAGGAGGTCGGCGCGGCGTGGGCGGGAGTGCCGGCAAAGAGCGTGCCGGCGGCGCCGACAATGAGCAGTGAGAGGAGTTTGCGCATGATGCGGGAGTGGGTGTGAGGTGTGTGTGTTGAGTGTTTGTGTGCGTGCTTTCGCCCGTCGTCGGGCGGGAACAGTGCCGCAAATGAAAACGCCCCGAAGGTAACATGGCAAGGCGGGAAGATGGGTAAGAGGGAGCGGGGAGCGGGGAAGAAGAGCAACGGGCAAGGGATAAGGGCAAAGGGCAAAGGGCAGAGGGAGGGCGGGCACCGGTGGTGCTGGGGCACAAGATTCCAGTCGGGCTGGCGGCGTTTACGTCGCTTCGTCCTCATCCAGCGGCGTAGCCGCCGCACTTCCTCCCCGCTCCCTGCTCCCCGCTCCCCGCTCCCCTTGAAGCGAGAGCCGCGAGCGGCTGTCCACTACCGGCGCAGGCGCGTGATTTTCTCCGTCAGGAATTGGATTTCGCTGCGGGTGTGCTCCTCGGTGTCGCAGCGGGCTTCGACGGTTCGGCGGGCGTGGATGGCGGTGCCGTGGTCGCTCTTGCCGAAGGCGGCGGCGATGGCGGTCAGGGACATGTCGGTGAGTTTCCCGCACAGATACATCGCCACTTGGCGCGCGAAGGCGACGTCGGCGGTGCGCTTCTTGCTGGTCATGTCGGAGACCGGAATGCGGTAGTGCGCGGCGACTTCGCGCTGGACGACTTCGGGCGTGAGTTTCGAGCGTGCCTCTTCGGTGAGCAGCGGGGCGAGCAGGCGGGCGACGTGCTCGACGGTGAGCGCGCTCGGCGCGGCACCGGTGGCTTCGAGGTGGGCGCGCAGACGCAGCACGGCGCCTTCGAGGTTGCGCACGTCCACGGTGATGCGTTCGGCGAGGAAGGTCTCGACTTCCGGCGGCAGCGTCATGCCGGCGGCGGCGGCCTTCTTGCGCAGGATGGCGGTGCGCGTTTCGAGCGAGGGCGTGCCGACGTCGGTAATCAGTCCCCACTTGAAGCGCGATTTGAGGCGGTCTTCGAGCGTGCGCAGTTCCTCCGGCGGGCGGTCGCACGTGAGCACGATTTGGCGCAGGTCGTTGTGCAGTTCGTTGAAGGTGTGGAAGAACTCCTCCTGCGTGCGCTCGCGCTCGGCGAGGAACTGCACGTCGTCGAGCAACAGCACGTCCGTCTGCCGGTAGTGCTTGCGGAAGTCCGTCCACGAGCCGTCGGCGACGGTTCGGATGTAGTGGTTCGTGAACGCCTCGCAGGTGATGTAGAGCAGGCGTGTGCGCGGCGAGTTCGCGAGGACCGCTTGGGCGATGGCGTGCAGCAGGTGCGTCTTGCCCAGTCCGGGACCGCCGTAGATGAACAGCGGGTTATAGACGCGCCCCGGGTCTTTCGAGACCGCCAGTGCCGCCGCCAGCGCCATCTCGTTCTCCGGCCCGCGGACGAAGTTCTCGAACGTGTTGTCGCTCTTGATGGACGTCGGCAACGGCGCGGGGCGTTGCGGTTCCGGCTCGGCGCGCGTCACCGGCGGCGGCTCCGGCTGCGGCACCTCCTCCGGCGCGGTCAGGCGGTAGGTCATGCGCCGACCGGCGGCGAGAGTCAGGTTGCGCTCAAGCAGGTCGTGGTAGTTGCGGCTCACCCACAACTCGACGAACGCGCTCGGTGCCGAGAGGTCAACGCGCGCGTCGTCACCGCCGGTGCACGTGATGCCGGCGAACCAAGTGGAGAAGGCGGAGTCGGGGACGGCGGCGCGCAATTCGTTGCGCGCGGCGTTCCAGATGGCTTTGTTTTCTTCGAGGAAATTCATTTTGAAAGGGGAGGGCGGAAGGTGGCGGAGGAAGAGGTCGGTGGAAGGGCTGGCGGACGGCTTGCGCCGCGCCGCCGGTGGGCGGATGCTGGGTCGGAAAGAAGCGGGGCTAATGCGGGGGATAATCGCGAATCTGCCGAAAATTATTCACAACAACGGGTGCAAAAAACGGCGGGGCGCGTTGCCGGCGCGCCGAAAGCACCACCGGCGTCGGTCGCCGGCAGCACTTTCAGCCCAGCCGCGCGCCATGCGGACGCAACCGGAACTTGTGCAAACATAACCTTTTGCAAAATAGTAACTTGTATCGTGTCGGGAAAACGGGACATGGAAGGTGAAAAAAGTGGTTTCGCGGGAAAGGGGACGCGCGGGCGGGTTTCCGCCGCGCGAAACAGGCAAAATGCAGACCGCCGGCGCGCCAGCAAGGGGAAGTCATTCCCAACTTATTCACATCGCATGGCGAACAAGTATTTCGCCAATTTTTGCGCGCAAAAATCCACCCTGCGCGCCGCCGTGATTAGCAAAGGGTTGCAAGGATTTTCACCACCGGCAGCGCATTTTACAAACCACCTTTTGGCACCTTACGGCGGTTTTCGTTGTTCCCGGAGTTCGTTCCGTTAGAAACCACCACCGGTGAACCTCCTCTGCTTCGACTGTGACTCCACGCTCTCCGCCATCGAGGGCATTGACGAACTCGCCCGTCTGCGCGGCCCCGAAACCTTCGCCGCCGTCGAACGCATGACGCGCGAGGCGATGGACGGCGGCGTGCCCCTCGAAGAGGTCTTCGCGCGACGCCTCGCGCTCATCCGCCCCACCGCCGCCGAAACCGCCCGCGTCGCCCAACTCTACATCGAGCGCGTCGAGCCGGACGCCGCCCGCGTCATCGCCGCGCTCAAACGCGACGGCTGGACGCCGGTGGTGGTCAGCGGCGGCTTCCGCCAAGCCATCGAGCCGCTCGCCGCGCACCTCGGCATCGGGCGCGTCGAGGCGGTGGACATCCGCTTCACCGCCGGCGGCGACTACCTCGACTTCGACCGCGCCAGCCCGACCGCGCGCGCCCGCGGCAAGAACACCGTCATCGCCGCCCTGCGCGAAGAACTGCGCCCCGCGCGAACCGTCATGGTCGGCGACGGCGCCAGCGACCTCGAAACCACGCCCGACGTTGACCTCTTCGTCGGCTTCGGACGCTACGCCGCGCGCGAGAAAATCCGCGCCGCCGCCGGTGCCTACATCACCGCCCTCGCCGACCTGCCGGCGGTGCTGGGGAAATAGCCGGCACCGGCGCGCACACGGGGCATTGCTCGACCCAGTGCGCCGGCGCGACCTCGACCCACGGTGGGCGCGCGACGAGTTGCGCCTCCGTGTGCGCCAGCCCGCTCCGCGGCGCGAAACGGCAGCCGGCGCGCAGTTCGGAAAGCGGCGGCACACGCCCCTCAATCGAGAAGAGCGGCGTCTTCGGGACGCCGTCGAGTTTCGGCACCGCGCGCAGCAGCGCCCGCGTGTAGGCGTGCAGCGGACGCGCGAACAACTCCGGCGCCGGCGCGCGCTCGACGACGCGGCCGGCATACATCACGGCGACGTCGGTGGCGTTCTCGGCGATGACGCCGAGGTCGTGCGTGATGAGCACGACGGAGAGGTTGCGCCGGCGGCGCAGTTCGCGCAGCAGGTCGAGAATCTGCGCCTGAATCGTCACGTCGAGCGCCGTGGTCGGCTCGTCGCAGATGAGCAGGTCCGGGTCGCACGCGAGCGCGATGGCGATGACGACCCGCTGCCGCATTCCGCCGCTCAACTGGTGCGGGTAGGCATCGAGCCGCTCCGCCGGTGCCGGAATGCCGACCTGCGCGAGCAGTTCGAGCGCGCGCTCCCGCGCCGCCGCCGCGCCGCACCGCCGGTGCAGCAGCACCGCCTCAGCAAGTTGCCGCCCGACGCGGTGCGAGGGATTGAGCGCGGTCATCGGCTCCTGAAAAACCATGCCGATGCGGTTGCCGCGAATCTCGCGCAGCCGCTCCAACGGAACGCGGGCGAGGTCCTCGCCCTCGAACCAAATCTCGCCGCCGGTGACGCGCCCCGACGGCTGCGGCAGCAGGCGCGTGATGGAAAGCGCGGTGACGCTTTTGCCGGAGCCGGACTCGCCGACGACGCCCAGCACGCCGCCGCGCGGCACGTCCAGCGACACGCCGTCAACGGCGGTCAGGACACCGCCCTCGCCGGTGTCGAACGCGACGCTCAAATCGCGGATGGAGAGAATGGGCGCGGCGGCGGAGTCGTGGGAACCGGCGTGAACGCCGGTGCTGAAACTGGATTGGGCGGCGGAGGTGCCGGCGGGCAAAGCGGTGGCGGAGTCGTCTGCGGCGGCGGTGGCGGGCATGACGGGGAGTTATGCGCAAAGCGGCGGGGGTGTCGAGCGCGGCGGCGGTGTCGAGCGCGCCGGCGAGACAGTCGCTTATGCGGCGGATGCGCTCTCGGTTTCGAGAAGCCAGTTGTGAATGTTGCGCTGGCGTCTCGTGGTGTCTCGTTTTAGACCAAAACTGTCAACCGAGGGGAGTTTGGTCTAAAAACAGCCCGCATTTTCAGACCAAAATTAGATGGAATGAGAATTGCGGACTGGCACCGACGCCGCCACCGGCACTGCCACCGGCACCGGCACCGGCGGGCATCCCGTTTGGGTTGGGCGCGCCGCCGGTGGTGTGCCTTACAGCGTCCAAGGGGCGCGGAAGGACGGGTAGAGCATGGCGTTGCCCTGCTCGTCGTTCGTGATGACTTCCTTTTCGGGGTCCCACTCGATGGTTTTGTTGCGCGTGAGCGCGATATGGCCGAGGTGGCCGACGCTTGCGCTGCGGTGGGCGGTCGCCGCCGGCGCAATGGTTTTGCCGCCGGTGCGCAGGCAGTCAATGAACGCCGTCCAGTGGTTCGAGAACGGCGGCAGGTGAAACTCCTCGGCGCCGATGACCTCGTTCAAAATCGCGGGGTCGGAGGCGGAGAGTTTGCCGCGGGTGACGAAAATCCACTTGCCGGTGTCGCCGATGAACTTGGTGCCGTTGCCGCTGTTGACGCGCATCACCAAGCCGTCGGCGTAAACGCACTCGTATTCGTAGGTGCGCTCGGCGTCGTAAATCGTCTCGCCGAACTGCGCCTTGATTGGGCGGATTTTCACGGGACCGGTGTGGTCCTTGTTCGCGCCCCACTGGGCGATGTCCACGTGGTGCCCGACCCAGTCCATCAGGTTGCCGCCGCCGGTGTTGAGCACCCAGCGCCAGTTCCAGTGCAACCGGCGCGAGTCGTAGGGGGTGAACTGCGCCGGTCCGACCCACATGTCGTAGTCAAGGTGCGCCGGCGGCTTGCCGTAGTCGGCGGGGACGCCCCGCTTGGGCGTGCCGAAGTCGCCCAGCGTGCCGACTTCCATGCGAACAAGTTTGCCGATGCGGCCGTTGCGGACGAGTTCGACGGCGCGGCGGAAATTCGGTACCGAGCGTTGCCAACTGCCGGTCTGCCACGTGACGCCGTGCTGCGCGACCGCATCAACAATCGCGCGCCCTTCCTTGAGCGTGTGCGCGAGCGGTTTCTCGCCGTAAATGTGAATGCCTTTGCGCGCGGCGGCGACGCCCATGATGCCGTGCCAGTGGTCGGGTGCGCCGAGCACGACGGCGTCCAACCCCGCCTTCTCGAACATCTCGCGGAAGTCGCGCCAGCCCTTCGCGCTCTTGCCGTTGGGACGCTTGCGGGTCTCGTTGAGGCGGCCGTTGAGTTTCTGCGCGTCAACGTCGCACAGCGCGACCGCTTCGACGACTTCCTTGCGCCGGTCAACGCACTTCCAGAAGCCGTCCCAGCCCTGCTGCATGCCGATGACGCCGAGGGCGGTGCGGTTCGAGGGCGCGGCAACGCCGGCGTCGCGACCGAGCGCGCGTGCGGGAATGAGCGTGGGGAACGCGGCGGCGGCGATGGCGGCGGCACCGGCGTTGCGCAGAAAACGCCGGCGGGAGAGGCCGGCGGTGTCACCGGCAACGGCGCCGGCGGCGGTGATTTGGGATGAGGGTGAGGTAGCGTTCATGCTGCCGGCGTTGGACAGCGCGCCGCCGGCGGGGTTCCTTGCCGCGTCAGAACCCAAGAAAATCCTTGCGCCGCGCCCGCATGGTGCGGTTTTCTCCCGCTTTCCTCCAAAACAGCACACAAATGCCTGAACACAACGAAATCGTGAAGTTGCTCGGCGCCGACGCCGATTCGCTTCTTAACTTCAAGGACCCGAAAATCTCGAAGGACCTGATTCACCTCCCCCACCGGGACTGGGTCTATCGCGCCTTCGCGGACTCCGACCGCAACCCCCGCGTCCTCGTCAACCTGCAGCGCCTTTACGGCACCGGCCGCCTCAAAAACACCGGCTACCTGTCCATCCTGCCCGTTGACCAAGGCATCGAGCACTCCGCCGGCGCCTCGTTCGCCAAGAACAAGGTGTTCTTCGACCCCGAAAACATCATCAACCTCGCCATCGAGGGCGGTTGCAACGCGGTGTGCTCCACCTTCGGCGTGCTCGGCATCCTCGCGCGCAAATACGCGCACAAGATTCCGTTCATGGTGAAGATTAACCACAACCAACTCCTCACCTACCCCAACCAGTTCGACGAGGTGCTCTTCGGAACCGTCAAGCAGGCCTACGACATGGGCGCCGCCGCCATTGGCGCGACCATCTACTTCGGCTCCCCGGAGTCGAACCGCCAAATCCAAGAGGTCTCCCGCGCCTTCGCAATCGCCCACGAATACGGCCTCGCGACTGTCCTGTGGTGCTACCTGCGCAACCCCGCCTTCAACGACAAGGACAACAAGAAGGACTACCACGTCTCCGCCGACCTCACCGGCCAAGCCAACCACCTCGGCGTCACCATTCAGGCCGACATCATCAAGCAGAAACTCCCCGAAAACAACGGCGGCTACCTCTACGTCCAGAGCAAGGACAAGGGCTTCGGCAAGACCGACAAGCGCGTCTATGACGAACTCACCGCCGGCGACCACCCGATTGACCTCGCCCGCTACCAAGTCGCGAACTGCTACCTCGGTCGCGCCGGCCTCATCAACTCCGGCGGCGCCTCCGGCAGCAAGGACTTCGAGGACGCCGTCAAGACCGCCGTCATCAACAAGCGCGCCGGCGGCCAAGGCCTCATCTCCGGCCGCAAGGCGTTCCAACGCCTGCCCGCCGACGGCAACATCAACAAGGCGATTGATGAGGGCGCGAAACTGCTCAACATCATCCAGGACGTGTATCTCGACAAAGAAATCACCGTCGCCTAACCGAAACCGGTGACACCACCGGTGGTGAGAAGCCCGCCCCGCCAAGGGACGGGCTTTTTTCGCGCGCGTTCGCCAAGGTTTTCCTCGCGCAACAGCGGTCTTCTCCTACTTTGACGCGCTGTCCATGTCCGCCACGCCTCCTCCCTCCTCCGCCGGCACCGCCGGCGCAAATTCGGGCACTGCCGGTGCCGCGAAAATCGCCCCGAAACCCAAATTCATCCCCGAAATCGACTCCGGTTTCGTCCCCGCCGTCCTCTGGAACCGCGAGTATCGCAAACTCGCCGCCGAGACCGCCGGCAGCGCGCCGCTCACAATCACACTCGCCCGCCCCGACGGCACCGGCAGCACGTTCGAGAC
>JAISSQ010000077.1 GCA_031273045.1 Puniceicoccales bacterium | reverse complement strand
CCGACGGGGTCTTACACGGGCGTGCTGAACACGGGCGTCTGGGACAATGGCGCGGGGTTGCTCTGGGATACGTCGGGGGTGTCGTGGTTCGACACGGATGCGCGGAACTGGATGTCCGGCGGAACTTACTCGGCGGCGGCGGCGGACCCGGCGGACGACTACGGGTTCTTGTTCTCCAATGGCGACGACGCGATTTTCCGCTTCGAGGAAAACGAGAATTTCTACTTCGCCACCGGCGACCCGCTTTTTGACACGCCCGCGCTCGCCGGCAGCGGCGTCCGCGAGCAACTCGTGCCGACCGCCGGCGTGTTCATCAGTCCGGGCGGCGTGACGGTGTCGTCGTTGAGTTTCTTCCAGACGGCGAATTCGCCCACCGCGACGACGCGGCGGTTCTTCGGCGGCGGCATCACGGGCGTCACCACTTACAGCGGCACCGCCGGCAGTGCGCTGTGGAGTGCTACGGGTAAACTGATTTTGCAGCGTAGCGGTTCCTCGTTCGGCGCGAATAATTTTAACGGCACCGTTGACTTCACCGGCATCTGGGGGACGAACACGTTCACGGGCGTCGCGCTGGAGAGCGGTTCGCTGCGCGTGGCGAACGTGGCGCAACTCGGCGTCGCGTCGCTCGCCAATCTCACGTTCGGTCCCAACGGCACCGGCGGCAGCGCGGTCGTCCCCGAACTGCGTCTTGCGGACGATTTTCACCGCGTCGCCGGCACCGGCAGTGCCGCCGCCAACACGCTCGGCGGCACGCTCAACATCGCCGCCGACGGTGTCATCACGCAGGAGGACGGCGCGCGGCTGCTCTTCGAGGGCAACACGGCACCGTTCACGTTTTCAAACAGCGCCGTCGCCTCGTTCAGCATTACGCCGGTGGACGCGAATACGCGGCTCGCTTACCTCGCCTCCGCAGCGTCGAAACCCGCCGCCGCCGACATCCGCACCGACCCGACCACGAGCGTTGTCTTCACCGGTGCCACGCTCACCGGTGCCGCCAAATACATCGACATCAGCACGAACGCCCGCCTCGCGCTGACCAACGCCGACTTCCTGAACATCTCCACGCAACAGCCGCTTGTCACCGTGAGTTCAACCGCCGGCAGCACTTTGGGCGCGGGACCGGTCATCGCCGCCTCTGTGTCTCCGTGGATGAAAGCGGCATACAGTTTTGCCACCGGCTTTGAGGTGACGAACGGCGACTTCATCGGCAACCACGTCACCACCGGCGCGGCAAATCCCACGCTTATTTCCGGCGTCGCGACCGGTTCCCACATTGTTCTGCACGACACGAATTTTCTCTCCAACACGCTCGCCGCCCCCACCAGCGGCACTTACAGCACGTTGGTTGCGATAAACTCCGGCACGACGCTCGAACTCGTCACTTCGCAAGCGGAGACGATGACCTTCGCCGGCAATACCGGCGGCAGTTCCGCGACGACCTCCGACATCTACCGCACCGCCGGCGGAAACATAAACATCAACGTCGGTCTCGGCGGCGTGCTGCAAATGCTCGACAACTTCAAATACGCCATCGCCTCATCGAGCACAGCGGCGACGTCATCCTTTAGCGCCAACATCTACGGCACGTGGAAAGTCACCGGCGGCATCAGTTTGGGAAGCGGAACCGGAGCAACCGACCGCCCCCTTCTCTCCATCAACGCCGGCTCCATTGAACTCATCGCCAACGCCGCCGGCGACCGACCGGAAATCACCGGCGGAGCATATTCCGAGATTGCCTTTAATTCTTGGGGCGGCGCCGGATTCATTGTTGGCAAAGGAGCGACGAGCACGTCGGTTGTCACCTCCGACAAAACCACGTGGGCGACCACGCAGGTTACGGCGGAAACAGTTAGCATACCCACGACAACCGTTATGGGTTATCGCCTCGATGAGGCACGAACAGAGCACATTCTAACAACCGCCATCAACAGCAGCACTTCGCAGGCGGGGAGTTTTATCTCGTCATCCGTTCGCCCAATGCTGGGAGTCACTGTCGGGACAGGTTTTGCTTCCAGCACCAATGGCTACACCAACAGAACGTTCCTCAATCTGCTGTCCCTTGGGACACGCAACACCACCACGACCACCTACTGGTTGTCGCTCTACACGGCGAGCAGCGGAATTGCGCAAACAGGAGTTGGGATAACAGGGTCTCCCCAAAACGGCGTTCTCATACGCGGAGAACGCGGAACTGCCGGCACTGTTACCGCTATCACATCCGGCTACGGCGCGAGCCAAATTGTGGATTTCGGGCTTGGTCGCGTTCAACTAACGCAGACCGACCTCTACGATGCCAACGTCCCCACTAACATCAGAGCCCTCTCCCAATTCGTCACCGTCGGCACGTTCGCGAACAAGGAAATCGAATTCAATCCGACCTTCACCGTTGCCACATCTGGAACGGTCGGAGTGAGCGGACACTTCACGAACCGCAACGGCTACCTCATCGGCGTCACAACCACCGGCATTTGGCGGGACGCCAGCGGTGGCGCCCCAACCACCTTCCTGCACGGCGACCGACTGCACTTCGTCACCGGTTCCTCCACCGATTACATCCTTCTCAACGCCGGCGGCGTCGTCGCCTCCGACATCGTTTTTGAACCGGGGCAATACACGTTTGCCGACGACGGTCGAAAGCACATTTCAACAGTAAGTTCGGCAACTGCGAATTCTGCCCCCGGCGACGTTACTTGGAGCAACCTCGGCGGCGACGCCTTCATTGTCAGCAAGGCCACCGGCACCACGACGCTCACCGACGCCACCGGCAGAGTCATCATCAACGCCGGCACCGCGTCTTCTTACGCCGTTGTTGACTTCACCGCGTTGAGCGGCCGCAACGATTTTCAGAACGGCGTTGAACTCGGCGCCTACTCGCAACTCCGCGTCGCCAACCACGCCCAACTCGGCACCGGCCTCAAAGGCCTCACGTTCGCCAGTTCCGCCGCCGCCACGCCGCTCATCAACTCGCAGGGCGTCGTCACCGCCGGTGGCACCGACGCCTTTGCGGAACTCATCCTCGACACCCTCGCCCCCTCCGCCACGCACAAACTCACCGCCGCTGCTACCGACGTCGTCAAACTCGGCACCAACTTCGTTTTCGACGGCACGGAATACGGGCACGAGAACGAGCGTCTGCTCATCGGAGCCGGCAAAGGCGGCGTCATTTCCACTTCCGGCACCGTTTCCTTCCAGAACATCGCCGCCACCGGCACCGTCAACGGCGGCGCCATCGGCATCGCCGCCGCCGGCAAACTCAGTATGGAGCGCACCGACGTCACCGCCGGCTACTGGTTCCTCGACAACAAGGCGACCACCGGCGGTGCCATCCACCTCGCCGACGGCACCGCCGCCGCGCCCACCGAACTCATCCTCTCGCACGGCAACTTCAAGCGCAACGCCGCCACCGGTGCCGGCGGCGCGATTTACGCCGGCAACTACGCCCAAATCGAACTCACCGGCGGCGGCCTCTTCGAGGGCAACACCGCTTACACCGGCACCGCGAGCGAGAAGCGCAACGCCGTCCACCTCGCCACCGGCGCCGCGCTCTACGTCGCCCCCGCCGCCGGAATGCTCATTGATTTCCGCGACCCAATCAGCGGCGCCAACGCCGCCGTCGTCTCCAAAATCGGCGCCGGCACTTGGTCGCTCGGCGGCGACAGCGTGCTCGGACTTCAGACCCCCGCCGGCGGTGCCGGCGTCTTCGGCGACCAGAACGGCTTCAACGTCATCAGCGGCACGCTGCACCTCTACGGCTCAACCCGCGCCGCCGCCGCCAACACCACCGCCGGCAACATCTACCTCGGCACCACCGCCGGTGCCGGCTCCTTGAACAACGCCACCTCGAGTTTCGCCGCCGGCAACACCACGAACACCCACCTCAGCGTCGGCGGCGGAAACACCATCGCCGCCTACAACATCGGCCTCGGTCGCGACACATCCACGACCTACGGCCTCACGCTCGACTTCGACCTGCTCGGCGCACCCGTCTCCTCCTCCCCCGCCGCCTCCTCCTACGCAACGCTGCCGTCGAACTGGCAGTCGTTCGCCGACGTTGACCCAGAGCACCTCCCCACGAGCATCACCAACCTCAAAGGCCTGCTCACCGTTGACGCCAACGACAACGGCGCCAACACCGGCAAAGTCCTCCTCGCCCACGGCGCCTCCAACTACACCACCGCCGCCAACACCGCCCTGCTCGTTGACCTGCTCAACTACGGCCAGAACACCGGCGTCTATAAACTCGTCGCCGGCGAAGCCACCGACCTCATCGGCGCCGCCGTCAACTCCGCCGGCACCACCTACAACGGCTTCGACGACGCCGTCTGGAACCGCCTCCTCACCACCGCTGAAATCGCCACGCTCACCGCCGGCGCCGACATCCTCGCCTACAAAGCCAACTACCAGCCCAACCTCTACGTCGGCTTCATCGGCACCGAAACCGACCTCTACCTCCTCTTCGGCGTCAACGCCCCCGTCTCCTCCGGCGAATACTTCCTCTGGGACGGCAACTCCTCCGTGCACGGCAACCACGCCGTTGACGGCACGGGCACCACCGACGGCGCCTCCACCGAAATGATGAAAACGTTCGGCTCGTGGCACGCCTCCGGTGCCACCGTTGACGGCGGCGGCGGCGACATCTCCAACTGGCTCGACCTCTCCGACCCCACCGGCACCAACCACACGTGGAGCGGCAAGACCGCCGTCTTCGGTCACTCCTCAATCACCACCACCGCCGGCAGCGGAATGAGCAGCACCGGCGGCAACGTCCCCGAGCGCGTCACCGTTTACGTCAACACCCGCCTGCTCGACGCCTCCAATACCAGCGGCTTCACGACGGGCACCGATGCCGGCGACGCCCCCATCTACGTCGGCGAAATCCTCTTCCGCCCCAGCGGCGGCGCCGGCCGCACCTACACCCTCATCGGCAGCGACCACGACGCGGGGCGCAACGACGCCCTGCGCGGCGCACTCGCCGGATTCACCAGCAGCGTCACCGGCGCCGCCGTCGCCGCCGGCGACCTGCGCGTGGACGTCGGCAGCGCGTCGCCCGTCGCCGCCACCGACCCCAACACCACCGCCGTCCTCGTCGTCCCCATCGCGGACGTCTCCTCCACCGCCGGCATCAGCGCTCCCAGCACCACCCTCATCAAAAGCGGCTACGGACTGCTCCGCCTCCTCTTCGACCACCGCTACTCCGGCGACACCGTCATCCTCGACAACGGCGGCGAAGTCCGCGTCGAAGGTTCCCTCGGCTCCCTCAACGCCACCATCGAATTCCCCGCCGCCGGCGGCTGGCTCAAAGCCACGCGCTACAAATACACCGGCAACATCGTCATCGGCGCCAACGCCACACTCACCCTCGACCAGGGCTGGAAGACCTACACCGAAGATACCGGCGGCGGCTTCTACACCACGCACGACTCCCGCGCCTACACCTACGACGACAAAATCGCCGCCCCCGCCAACGCCCTCGCCACCGGCACCCCCAACGGCTTCACCCCATCCGCCGTTGCCGGCGTCCTCGCCGTCCGAAACTACACCGCCGTCCAGCAGTTCGACGCCGCGCAAGACATCGTCGGCAACCCGGGCAGTTCCACCCAGCCCGGCGCCACCTACGCCCTCACCGGCAACTACGCCCTCACCCACCACGACCTCGGCAGCGTCACCGCCCTCCACAAAATCACCGTCACCAACAACGCCACCCTCGCCATCTGGACGCCCCAGTTCAACACCACCGGCGACGTCGTCGTTGACGGCACCGCCGCCGGCGGCGGCAAAATCTTCATCGGCACCACTCAGGACGGCGTCAACAAGTTCTACGGCCAACTCAACATCGGCGCCGGCAACACGCTCAACTCCGCCTTCAGCCCCACCCAAACCATCGCCGCCCGCTACGGCTTCACCGCCGTCACCAACTACACCAACGGAATGACCTTTGCCGACGGCGCCCCGCTCGTCATCAAGAACGGCGGCGCCGTCTATGTGAACACCGCCATCGGCGCTTGGCGCGACTCCGTCACCGGCCGCTCCTACTACGGCACCGCCGACGCCACCGGCAACGGCTACAACGGCAACGGCTACACTCCGAACAACGCCAGCGGAGACGGCTGGAACTACGCCGCCGGCGCGTCCACCACCGGCTCCTACCCCGACTACACCCAGTCCGCCGGCGGCGGCACCATCGCCACCGCCATCAACGTCGCCAACCCAGCCGCCAACGGCATCGCCGCCACCAACGCCATCGTCGTCAAAGACGGCGGCATCCTCTCCGGCCAAGGCGTCATCAACGCCAACGTCAACGTCGCCGCCGGCGGCTTCATCATCCCCGGCCTCGCCCCCACAGACATCATCGCCAGCACCGACCTCACCTACTTCCCCAGCGCCGGTGCCTCCGCCGACCGCGAAGGCCTCCTCGCCCTCCCCTCCAACCGCACCGTCACCCTCTCCGCCGGCGCCGCCCTCGTCATCACCCTCAACCGCACCGCCACCGGCACCAACAACTCCGCCACCGGCAACTACGCCGACCTCTCCACAACCGTCACCCGCGACGTCGCCAACGGCGTCAACACCCGCCTCGCCGCCGGCACTTTCAACGCCTACGGCGGTGCCCAACTCATCATAGACATCCGCGGCTTCACCCCCGCCTACAACGACGTCTTCTGGATAGGCGACTTTGGCGCCGTCTCCATCGCCACCGGTGCCACCGCTTACCTTGACGGCGCGAAAGTCGTCAGCGCCGGCTACGAATTCACCGTCCGCTGGAACGCCACCACCATGAACTCCGACGGCACCGTCTCCGGTGCCGGCGACCTTTACCTCACCGGTGCCACCCCCATCAGCAACATCCCCGAACCCTCCACCTACGCCACCGCCGCCGCCCTCCTCCTCCCCGCCCTCCTCCTCCTGCGCCGCCGCCGGAGAAAGGATGAAGGTTGAAGGATGAAGGCAAAAGGAGGAGGCATGGAGTGCCACACATGGAGCGCCGCACACATGGAGCGCCGCACATGGAGCGCCGACTTTCAAGTCGGCTCGGCGCAGATGCGGCGATAGCCGCCTTGCTAAAAAAGAAAAGCATGGCGGCTGCGCCGCATGGAAGTGCCGAGCCGACTTGAAAGTCGGCGCTCCATGTGTGTGGCGCTGGGAGCGCGGGGCTCCTGCCCCGCCGCGCTACTCCCGCCGCCGCCAAGGTTGCGCCGGCGGCGGGGGCGCGTAGTGTCGGCGCGTCATGCCCCGAAAACGCAGCATTGCTCCGCCCCGCCCCGACTCCGCCACCACCGGCGGCGTCACCGGCGGTGCCATCGGCGGCACCATCGGCAATGCCACCGGCGGCGGATTCACGGGCGGCGAGACCTGCGAGGTGGTGCCGTTCGACGCCGGCGGTCGCGCTTACACCTACGCGGTGCCGTTCGCGTTGCGCGGCAAAATCCGCCCCGGGCAACTCGTCCGTGTGCCGCTCGGACGCGACACGCGCCTCGGCGTCGTCTGGGACAAACCGACAACTGACACCGCCGGTGCCACCGCCGCAACCGCCGCCGTCCCCGCCCCCGCCGCGCCCGCGCCCGCCGACGACCTTTTCCCCGAAACGATTGCCCCGCCGCGCCCCGCCGCGCCGCGCCGCCTCAAGCCGCTGCTGCAACTGTGCGGCGAAACGCCAGTGCTCTCGCCGGACCTGCCCGCGCTCGCGCGCTGGCTCGCGTCCTACTACGCCGCGCCGCTCAACTCCGTGCTCGAAACAGTGCTGCCGGCGGCGGTGCGAAACGGCGTCCGCCCGACGGTCGCGCGACGCCTCGCGCTCGTGCGCCGGCTCGACGACGACGCGCTCGCGAAGTTGCGCCGCCGCGCGCCCAAGCAGGCGGCGCTGCACGACTTCCTCGCCGCGCAACTCGCGCCCGTCGAGCGCGGCTCCGCGCTCAAGGGGCTGAACATCGGCGCCGCCGCATGCGACGCGCTCATCGCCGCCGGCGTCGTCGCCGAGACCTCCGACGCCGTCCGCCGCGAGGCCTACGCGGACGACCTCGCCGAAGCGGAGGTGGTGGCGTCCGCGCCGCCCGCGCTCAACGCGCAGCAGCAAGCCGCGCTTGACGCCGCCGCCGCCGACATCGCCTCGCGCCGCTTCGCGCCGCGCCTCCTGCTGGGCGTCACCGGCAGCGGCAAAACGGAGGTGTATATCGGCGCGATTCAGCGCGCGCTCGACGCCGGCGGCGGCGCCATCTTCCTCGTCCCCGAAGTCGCGCTCACGCCGCAGACCGTCGGGCGGCTGCGGGCGCGGTTGGGCGCGTGCGTCGTCTGGCACAGCCACCTCTCGGCGGGCGAGCGGCACGACGCTTGGCTCGCGCTCGCGCGGGGCGAGGCGCGGCTCGTCGTCGGCGCCCGCAGCGCCGTCTTCGCGCCGGTGCCGGCGCTGCGCCTCATCGTCGTGGACGAGGAGCACGAGCCGTCCTACAAGCAGGGCGAGACGCCGCTCTACCACGGGCGGGACGCCGCCGTGGCGCGCGCGCGGCTCAACAACGCCGCCGTCATCCTCGGCTCGGCGACGCCCTCGCTGGAAACCTACGCGAACGCCCTCTCCGGCAAATACGCCATGAGCCGGCTCGACGCGCGCGTTGACGACCGCGCGCCGCCGGCGTTCCGCATCGTGGACATGCGGCGCGAGTCGCTGCGCGGCGGTCCCGCCGGCGTGCTCTCGCGCGACCTCGCCGAAGCACTGCGCGAACGCCTCGAACGCCGCGAGCAAAGCATCCTCTTCCTCAACCGGCGCGGCTTCTCGCGGCAGGTCGTCTGCCCCGAATGCGGCTTCGTCGCCGGCTGCCCGCACTGCTCGCTCGCGCTCACCCTGCACCGCACCGACAACACCCTGCGTTGCCACGGCTGCGGCCACACCGAGCCGGCGCCGGCGTCGTGCCCGCAATGCTTCTCGCCCAAAATCCTCGGTCGCGGCACCGGCACGCAACGCTTGGAGGACGTCCTGCGCGCACTGCTGCCAACGGCGCGCCTCATGCGCCTCGACGCCGACACCATGCAGCGCAAGAACCTCTTCCGCGAAGTCCTCGGCGACTTCCGGCGCGGCAAACTCGACATCCTGCTGGGCACCCAGATGCTCGCCAAAGGACTCGACTTCCCGAACGTCACCCTCGTCGGAATCGTGGACGCCGACCTCTCGCTGCACATCCCCGACTTCCGCGCCGCCGAGCGCACCTTCCAACTGCTCGTGCAGGTCGCCGGACGCGCCGGACGCGGCGACCGCGCCGGCGAGGTCTTCGTCCAAACCTTCACCCCCGAAGCCGCGCCAATCCAGTTCGCCAAGCGCGCCGACTACGACGACTTCGCCGCCGACGAACTCGCCCAGCGCCGCGAGTTCGGCTACCCGCCCGAACGCCGCCTCATCCGCCACCTCTTCCGCGGACGCAACCAAGACAAGGTGCGCCTCTACGCCGAAACGTGGACCCGCCGCCTCGCCGAATCCATCGCCGCCGACAACGCCGCCGCCGGTGCCAAAGCGAACACCGCCACCGGCAGCAACAATGCCCCCGCCGCCGAACCCCTGCTCGAAATCCGCGGCCCCGTCCCGTGCGCCCTCGAACGCCTCCAAGACCAGTTCCGCTGGCACGCCTGCTACTTCACGCGCCGCGTCACCGCCGCCGTCGCCCGCATCGTGCAACTGCGCCGCGAATTCACCTTCGACCCCGACATCGCCGACATCCTCGACGTTGACGCCATTGACGCGGCATAGCACCGCCGGCGGTGGCACCACCGACACCGCATTCCCAATCACCACACGCCAAGCCGATACACACATGGAGCGCCGCACATGGAGCGCCGACTTTCAAGTCGGCTCGGCGGTGGTGCGGCGCAGCCGCCATGCTTTTCTTTTTTAGCAAGGCGGCTATCGCCGCATCTGCGCCGTGCCGACTTGAAAGTCGGCGCTCCCGTGGCGCAGCGAGAGGGCGGAGTCGTCGCGGAGCCAGCCGGTTTGACCGGCGGGGAGTTCGACGCGGCGCCAGCCAAGGAAGGTTTTCGCGTCGCGCAAAATCACGGTGCCGGCGGGAAGGGTGGCGGTCTGCTGGGCGGCGTCGGCCTCGGTGGGAACGGAAAAGAGTTTCGTCTCGCGCCAGACGAGCGCGGCGCGCGGGTTGCGCAGGACGGGGCCGTAGCAGGCGAGGGCGAGTTGCGCGGCGGCACCGGCAGCGGCGCCGGTGGCGAGCAGAGCGGCGGCTGCGCGTTTGGCGGCGCGCGGCGGGAGGGCGCGGTAGAGCGCGAGAAGAAGGAGGACGAGCGCGAGGGCGATGGCGGCGGCGGCGAGCAGGCGGAGGTTTTCCCACGCGGGCGCGGCGAGCAGCGCGGCGGCGCAGTGGGTCTGGCGGGTCCACCACGAGACGAGCGGGGCGACAACGCCGGCGGTGTCGGCGGTGGCGGACGTGGTTGCGCCACCGGTGGTGCCGGTGCCGGTGGCGGAAGCGTCGCCGCCGGTGGTGGCGCCGGTGGTGTCGGGCGTGATTGCGGCGAGGAAGGGGGCGAGGGGTTCGGGGGTGAAGCCGGCTTTTCCGAGGGCGAGGCGGAGTTGCCAGCGCAGGCGGGCGTCGCGCGGGGCGGCGAGGAAGGCGGCGGCGGCGCGGGCGGCGGCTTCGTCCCAGCGTTCCTGTTGGGCGAGGGCGAGCGAGAGGTTGTAGTCGCCGGCGGCGGTGCGCGGGAGTTTGCGCCACGCGGTTTCGGCGGCGGCGAAGTCGGCGCGCGAGTAGGCGGCGAGGGCGGCGTCAGTGCCGGTGCCGGCAGCGGCGGCGGCGGCATTTGGCGCGAGGGCGAGCAGGAGCGCGGCGATGGCGGCGGTGGTGGCGGCGTGAACGCCGCCGCTGCGACTGGATTGGGCGGCGGCAACGGCGGTGCCGGCGGCACCGGTGGCGGCGGGGCGCTGGAAGCGGCGGAGGTTGGGGAGGAGGTTGCGGGGCGAGAGGGCGCGCCAGAACCAGACGCGCGGCGCGGGGGTTTGCGCGAGGACGCGGCGCGCCGCCGGCAGCCATTTCGCGGAGAGGGCGTGGTCGCGCTTGTAGAGTGTGCGGTCGGCTTCGCGCCAGAGTGCCTCGTGCTCTTCGTCGCCGAGGCGGCGCGGGTCGGGCGCGAGGGTGTCCATGCCGAGGAGGACGGCGGTGTCGCGCTGCCACGCGAGGAGGAGCGGGTGGACGGCGGTGCCGGCGTGAACGCCGGCGGCACGACTGGAACCTTTCCCTGCGGAACTGCTGCCGGTGCCGGCGGTGCCGGTGCCGCCGGTGGTGGCGGCGATTTTGGCGAGGGTTTGGACGAGGCGTTTGCGGGCTTCGCGGCGCGGGCGGGCGGGGTCGTCGCGTCGGGCGCGGATGTAGGCGAGCGCGGGCCAGAGCAGCGCCGGCAGCGCGAGCAGGAGCCACGGGCGGCGGACGAGGGGCGCGGGGAACGCGCCGGCGGCGAGAAGTCCGCCGGTGCCGGCGGGGGCGGCGTCGCCGGCGGCGGTGTTGAGGGCGTCGAGCGGAATGGGTTGCGCGGGCGGGGGCGGCGCGGCGAGGGGCGGGAGCGCGGTGGCGTTGCCGGTGGCGGCGTTGGCACCGGTGCTCCGCCCGGAACCGGCACCTTCGCCGGAGCCGCTGTTTTCGCCGCCGGCGGCACCACCGGTGGCGGCACCGGCGGCGGCGGGCGAAATCTCGATGGTGACGGCGGGGGCGGTGAGGGTCTCGTATTCGCCGCGCGCGGGGTTGAAGACGCTCATCGAGACGGGACCGAGCGTGTAGCGGCCGGCCTTGCCGGGGATGAGCACGATGTCCTCGGTGAGCGCGCCCTCGAAGAGTTTGCCGTCGCGCAGGGTCTTTTCGGCGCGCGGCGAGATGGCGCGGAAGTCCCGCGAGACCTCGCGCGGCGGCAGCGCGGCGATTGCCGGCCAGTTGCCGGTGCCGGCGAGTTTGAGCGTCCACGTGACGGGGTCGCCGACGGCGGCGCGGCGCGGGACGACCTTCTGCTCCAACTTGAACTCGCCGACGGCGCCGGCGAACCCGGCGGGCGCGGGCACCGGCAGCGGCTTGACGGTGAACTTGGCGGGCGCGGCGGGGATTTCGACGCGGGTGAAGGACTGGTTGAAGAACGAGCCGCCGAGACCGCCGAACGGGTCGAGCGGGTCGGGGCGGCGTTGCGTGAGCACGTGCAGTTCCTGCGTCGAGCCGGGCAGCGTGACCTCGAACTGCGCGGAGGCGGCGGTGCCGGCGCCGGCGGCGGGCGTTGCCGGCGCGCACACGCGGGTCTCGCGGCGCAGGAGCGCGGCGGGGTTGCCGTTGATGAATTCGGAGGTGCGCGAGGGCTTGCCGCGCCATTCCTCGACGGCGGGCGCGGGCGGCTCGTCCCAGCGCGGCGCGGCGAGTTCGCGCACGCGTAGCCGCTCGTCGAGCGTGAGCGTGTGGGCGAGCGTGAAGACCTCGCCCGCCCAGACGGTGCGGGACGGCGCTTCGACTGCGGCGCGGGCGTAGGCGGTGATGTCGCTGGCACCGGCGGCGGCGTTGTTCGAACCGGCGGCGGCGCTGCCGGCGGCGACGCGGAACTCGGCGGCGGGCGCGCCGACTTTGCCCTTGTCGGTGGCAAACTCGACGGCGGGGATGCGCAGCGTCTCGCCCGGTTTCGCGCTCACGGTGACGGCGTAGATGTAGGTGCGCCTCGTGGAGGCGGAGCCGTTGATGGAGGACGACATCATGCTGACTTGCGGGCCGGCGAAGGAGGCACCGGCGACGGCGGGCAGCACGGGGTCGGTGTCCGGCGCGCAGTCCTCGAAGACGAGCGAGAGGCGCGCGGGACGGCCGGCGGCGAGCGTTCCCGACGCCGGCTCCCAGCGGACGCTTTGGGCGGAGAGGGCCGGCAACACCGGCAACGCCGGCGTCCGTTCGGACAGAGCGGCGGCGGCGAGGAGGACGGCGAGGACGGCGAAAAGGAGCGCGCGCAGGGACGTGTGTTTCGGCATGAACATGCGTGAGGAAGGCGGGAGGAAACGCGGCGCATGTTTTGCGCGGAAACGCGCCGGCGGCGAAAGTTTTTTCTGCGCTGGGAGCGAAATTCGCGCCGCCGGCGGCGCAACGCCGTCGCCACTTCGCGCGAAAGGCGGTGTTGCATTTTCGTTCGCGCCGCCTTCCCTCGCGCCCGTCGCCCGTCCACCGCCAACCCTCCGTTTTTCCCGCCATGCGCACGAAACCGACCCGCCTGTTTTCGTCACTTTTTTACGCCGCGCTCGCCGCCGCGTTCCTGCTGCCGCCGCCGACGCAAATGTCCGCGCAGGACTTCGGAGGCGGCGGCGGTCCCGGCGGTTTCCCCGGCGGACCGCCGGGGTTCGGACCGCCCGGCGGCGGCGCGGGCGATTATCAGGGCGGCGGGCGGCGTTACCGCGGCGGCGACGGCCCCGAGGGCGGCGGACGCTTCGGCGGCGGGAACCGCTTCGGCGGCGGCGGTAGCGGGCGATTCGGCGGCGGGCGCGGCGGTTTCGGGCGCCGGCAGCAACCGACGGAGCGCGCCGCAAGCATCTCGCTCGAACTGCACGGAATGATTGGGCGCGGGGCGGACGCGCTCGTGAGCATCACGAACATTGAGACCGGCGAGTCGCAGTGGGTGCGCGTGCGCGACCCGCGCGCGAAGTGGTATGTCGAGAGCGTGAACCCGCGCGCGCGCAGCGCGGTGGTGACCATGCAGGGCATGTCGCTGAAACTCGAAATGATTACCAGCACCGGCGAGCCGATGAGCATCCGCCCGCAGCCGTCCGCGCTCTCCGCCGGCGACGCCTCGCCGGACGGCGGGTTCAACTCCGACAGCGCGCGCCTCATGGCGACGCGCATGCTGTCGTTCGATCCGGGCAATCCCGCCTCGCGCGCGCAGATGATGACAATCGGCGAGGAGATGCGCTCGCTCGCGCCGGAGCAGCGCCAGATGGTCTTCGAGCAGTTGCGCGAAATGCGCGCCGGCGGCAACGGTCCCGGAAGCGCGGGAAGCGCGGGAGGCGCGGCCGCCCCCGTTCAGCAGGGACTGGGGACGAGTTCCTACGGCAACGGAGCCGTCCAGTCCGCCGGTCGCTCGGACGTTCAAACCGGCGGCGGCGTCACCACCGGCAATTCCGGCGGAGGTACCGGCAGCGGTGCCAACAATGCCACCACGCTCATCCGCTCCGGCGGGAGTTCCGGCGGCGTGCGCGGCGGCGCGTCCGGCGGCGGCTCGCGGCGGTAGGGAAGCCCCGGCGGGGCGGCGTCAAATCTGGTAATCGAGCAGGTGCGTTCCCGGTTCGGTCGTGATGACGTCGCGGTCGCCACCACCGGTGCCAGCACCGCCGCCGGCAGCGGCGCGGCGGGCGGATTTGCGCCGGTCGTAGAAGATGCGGATTTCGGGGTCGGGGCGCACGTCGGGCTTGCCCGCCTCCAAAAGTTCCAGCGCGCGCACGAGCGCCTTCTTGGTCGAGACGTTCGGGTTCTCGGGGTCGCCGGCGAAGACGTTGCCGGCGCCGAGGACGCGTAGCAGTCCGCTGTTGCGCAGCACGCGCAGGATGTCCGCCGAGCAGCCGCTCATGAGCAGGTGCCGACCGCGCTTGCGCATGAAGTCGTGCAGCGAGTGGAGCGCCATGACGGTCGAGGCGTCGAGGTGGCGGGCGTTCTTCAGGCGCAGGATGAAGACGGCGATGTCCTCCTCCGCCGCCTGCCGCTCGACCTGCGACAAAATCACGTCCGAGGCGCCGAAGAACAATTCGCCCTCGACGTGGATGATGGCGATTTGCGGGTTCACGCGGCGCGCCTTGTCCGACATCTGCGCGAGCGAGCCGCTGTCGTCGAAGGCGTATTCGACGAGCATGGGCGAACTTGTCTTTTGCAGGAACAGCGCCAGCGACAGCCCGATGCCGGCGTAAATCGCGATGTCGAGCCGCAGGAAAAGCGCCGCCAGCAGCGTCACCGCGAACACCGCCGCGTCCGAGCGCGTCGAGCGGCACGCGACGCGGATTTGCGCGGGGACGACCATCTTCCAGCCGACGCGCATGAGCAGCGCGGCAAGCGCGGCGAGCGGGATGTGCTTGAACACCGGCAGCACGAACAGCAGCGCCGCCAGAACCGCCGCGCACCCGAACATCGCCGCGAACTGCGTCTTCGCGCCGCACTCGTAATTCACCTCCGAGCGCGTGAACGACGACGAGCACGGCACGCCGCCGAAGAGCGCGCTCACGACGTTGCCGGCACCCATGCCGAGCAGTTCCTGGTTCGTCTCGACGCCCCGCTGACCGGTCTTCGCCGCGAGCGAGCGCGTCACCGCCGACGCTTCGAGCATTCCGATAATCGCGATGGCGACGGCGGCACCGACCATCGAGGGCAGCAGTTCCCAGCACGCGGGCGAGAACGCCGCGAGGTGGAAGTCCGGCAGCCCCGCCGAGAGGCGCAGTTTTTCCCCCGCGAGGACGAACGGCACCGGCGGCGGCGAGCCGTCCGCGCCGGCGGCGGCACCGAAAAACTCCGCCCCGCCCCGCTCCCACAGCCACTCGAACCCCGCCGCCGCCGCGCCCAGCAGCGCGAGCGTCAGCAGCGTCTCCGGCCACCGCCGGCGCCACCGGTGGATGAGCGCGAAGAGCGCGAACGCCGCCGCGCCGAACGCCGCGTCGCCCCACGAGAACGCGCCCGTCCAGAGCGCGCGCACCGCCGTCCGCAGCCCGCCCGCAAAACCGCCGGAGCCGCCGGCGACGCCGTCGGGCACGCCCAGAAAGTAGCGCAACTGGCACGCGAAAAGCGTCAGCCCGATGGCGGCACCGTAGGCGACGATGACCGAGCGCGAGATGAACTTCGTGATTTCGCCGAAGCGCAGCAGCCCAGCCAGCAGTTGCGCCCCGCCGATGAGCAACGCGAGAAAGGCGGCGAGTTGCGCGGCGGACGGGGCGGCGGCACCGGCACCGGCGGCGATTGAGCCGAGCGCCGCCGCCGCGATGAGCGTGCCCGAACTCGTCGGCCCGAAAACGTGCTGGTGCGACGAGAACAGGAACCCGCCCGCCAACCCGCCGACGATGAACGCGAGCACAACCTGCGCCGCCGGCACACCCAGAATCAGCGAGAAGCCGATTGCCTGCGGCAGTCCGACGAGCGCGAGCGCGGCACCGGCGGCAATGTCGTGGCGAAACTTCGCGCGCGAGTAGTGCGCGACCTCGTCGAGCAACGGCAACCGCGCACGCGGCGCGAGACGGGCAAGCAAACGCCCAAGGGCGCTGTCAGAACCGTTTTCGGCGGAGGCGCTGGAAACGCTGGCACTGCTCATGATTGATAGGGGTCGCTCTGAAAATGAACCGGAACGCTCACGCCGGTAAATTCCAGCGGCGCGCACCTTACCGCCCGAAAATGGGTGGACAAGTGGATTTCAGGGGAGTGTTGCGAAGGCGGCGGCGCACCGGCAGCGCACCAGCAGCGCACCGGCAGTGCAACCCGCCGCTCCTTCGGCTGTCTCCGGTTGCGACATGACCCGCTCCCCGTCCGCTCCGACGCATCCGACATCCCCGTCAAAAACGCCCCGCGCGCTCAAAGGGCTGAAAACCGCACTCGCCACGTTCGCGCTCGCCGCATTCTCCGCCGCCGCCGGTGCTACCGCGCTGTCCGCCGGCAACACCGCCGCCGCCGCTTCCGAATGCGCCGGCGGGGTCTGCTCGCTTGCGCCGGACGCCGTTTTGCCCGCCACCGGCGACGCCTTGTTCGACACGTTCCGCGCGCCGCCGGTGTCCGCGAAGCCGTTCGTGCGCTGGTGGTGGAACGGCGACAAACTCGACGCCAAGGAAATCCTGCGCGAACTCGACGTGATGCGCGCCAACGGTATCGGCGGCGTCGAAATCAACCCAATCGCGTTCCCGCGCGGCGGGGACGACCTCGGCATTCCGTCGCTCACGTGGCTCTCGCCGGAGTGGATTGAGATGGTGCGCGTCGCGCTCAAGGGCGCGGCCGAGCGCGGCATTGTCTGCGACATGATTGTCGGCTCCGGCTGGCCGTTCGGGACGGAGACGTTGCAGGGGGCGGAACGTTCGCAAATTCTCTCGCGCGCCGGACGCAAACTGCGCGGTCCGACGACCGTCGAAATCAAGGTCGCCGACCTCGTCAAAGACGCGGCGCCGCGTCCCGGTCACGGTTACGACGGGCGCACGTCGCGCCTGTATTCGTTAACGCTTGCGCCGGCGGAGTTGGACAAACTTGTGCCGCCGCAAAACATCGCGTTTTCGCCCTCCGCGAAGACCGTGAAAGTCAACGTTCCCGAAGGCGATTTCATTCTCTCCGCGCTCGTCGAATACACCGGTTTTATGAGCGTCATCAACGGTGCGCCCGGCGCCGCCGGTCCCGTTCTGAACCACTATTACGAACCGGCGGCGCTGCGCTTTTTGAACCGTCTTTCCGACAACCTGTTTCCAAAAATCAAAGACATCAAACCGTCGTTCCGCGGACTGTTCTGCGACAGCATGGAATTGGAGGGTTCAAACTGGTCGCCGGACTTCGCCGAAGAGTTCAAAAAACGGCGCGGCTACGACATCACTCCATACCTGCCCTACATCATCAAAAAATCCGGCCACATGGGACACCGCACAAGCGGCATCGAATGCAAACTCACCGGCGACGCGAAGGACGAGGCGGCGCGCGCGAATTATGACTTCACAATCACGTGCATGGAAATCATCACCGACCGCTTTTTGAAGGTCTATACAAAGTGGTGCAACGCGCACGGATACAAGTCGCGCGTCCAAACTTACGGCAACGAATTCCACCCGCTCGAAGGGTCGCTCAACGTTGACATTCCCGAATGCGAAACATGGGTCGCGCACGGTCCGTGGGGCGACACAATGGTCAACAAATTCGTCGCCTCCGCCGCGCGCTACACCGGAAAAAACATCGTCAGTTGCGAGGAAATCACGAACACTAACCGCGTCTTCAACACCACGCTCGAACAAGTGAAAATCATCGGCGACGAGAGCAACCTGTCCGGCGTAACCCATTCAATCCTCCATGGTTACAACTACTCTCCGCTCGCCGTCCCGTTCCCCGGCTGGGTGCGCTACGGCACTTTTTTTAACGAACGAAACACGTGGTGGCCGTGGTTCAAAAAATGGGCGGAATACAAAACGCGCCTCTCCGCGCTGCTGCAAAACACAACGCCGTTCGCGGACATCGCGGTCATGCATCCGCTCGCCGATTTGTGGACAATCCACGGTCCGCAACGCGACCCGTTCCCGCGCCTCGCTTATCCAAAATACGTCCACCGCGTCTGGCGCGGAATTCACATGAACGGCGCCGCCTGCGACTACACAAGCGAACGCATTTTGCAGGACAGCGACACCGCCGGCGGCGAACTCAAATACGGACCGCGAAAATACAAAACACTCATCCTCGTCGAAGTCGAAACAATGGCACCGGCGACAGCGGAAAAAATCGCCGCATTCGTCCGCGCCGGCGGCAAACTCATCCTCGTCGCAAAGACCCCGCACAAAGCGCCGGGATTGGTTGATTACAAACAAAACAACACGCGCGTTGCCGCCATCTTTGACGCACTCAAACGCGACTGCGCGAAGAACGTTTTCATCGTCCCCGCGTGCGGCGACGACCACGTCGCGTGGTTCGCAAACGTAATGCGCGCCACCGGCATCGAACCCTACGTCGCGCTCGACAAAACAAGCCCCGAAGTCAGCCAAATCCGCCAACGCGCCGCCGACGGCAAAGACATCTTCTTTTTCAGCAATAAAAGCACCGCGAACCGCCACCTCATCAACGCCCGCTTCACACAAACAAAAGGCATCCCGTGGGAGTGGGACGCCGAGACCGGCCGCCGTTTCGTCCTAACCCCGAACGCTGACGGTTCCCTCCTCCTCGACCTGCCGCCGGCAACATCAAAAATCATCGTTTTCGACAAACACGCCAACGGCCCCAAACTCCCCGCCCGTCCCGCCGAAAACCCCACACCGGCACCCCTGCCCGACAAGTGGCAAATCACCCTCAAATACATCAACGGCAAAATCACCGGCACCGACATCTCCGGTCTCTACGAAGGCGGCAAAACCCTCCGCCGCCACGCCTCGCCCCTCTTCGACATCTCGCGCGACAAAGAGACCGCCGACTTCGCCGGCGCCGTCTTCTACGAGCAAACCCTCCCCGCCACCGCCACCGCCGGCAAAAACTACCTCGACCTCGGTCGCGTCGCCGGCATCTCCGAGGTCTGGCTCGACGACAAAAAACTCGGCGAACACTGGTATGGCCGCCACATCTACCGCCTCCCCGCCAACGCCACCGCCGGTGCCACCGCCGGTGCCGGCAACACCGCCGGCAAGCCCCTCAAACTTAAAATCAAAATCACCACCACCCTCGGCAACCTCTTCCGCAACAACCCCGACTACCCCGTCGGCCGCCGCTGGGCCGGCCGCACCCCAACCCCCGTCGGCCTCTTCGGACCGGTGACGTTGCGGTAAACAATACCGCCGCTCCCAAACTTCAACTTATCTTTTGAGCATCCGCATTCGGAACGACGGCTGGCGGATTATCGTTTTCGGAAAAATGCTTACGCGGGTTCCGCCGCCGCGCTCCGTCACACACGGCTAACCTCTTTCGCCCCTACGGAGCACCGACTTTCAAGTCGGCTCGCACACCCTATGCGGCGTAGCCGCCGCTTCAAAAAAAAGAAAAGCAAGGCGGCTATCGCCGCATCCCCCCCAAGCCGACTTGAAAGTCGGCACTCCATGTGTGTGGCACTCCATGTGTGTAACCGCCTGACAACAAGGCAATGGTGTCTTGGGGGAGAATGGAGACCTGTTGCGTCCGGTGCTGGGACTTCATGCGTGCTTTATGCGACCACGGCAATCGGAGCGGCGGGAGCACCAAGGGCGATGGTCGGGACGACAGTGCCGGTGGCACCGGTGGCGGGGTATTCCTTCTTTTCAAGGATTCTTCGGCGTCCTTGGCGGAGTTTCGGCGATAGAGGGAGCCGGCGGTGCTTCTTCTAACGCCGCCAAGAGTTGCGGTAGATAGGTCTCCTTAATCTGCCACAAAATTGAGCAGTCCACGCCGAAATAGGCGTGAACGATGCGATTTCGAAAGCCGCGAAGACGTTGCCATTCAATTTCGGGATGCGCTGCTCTGAACGAATCTGGCAAGCGGCTTGCGGCTTCGCCGATGATTTCAAAATTACGCATCACGGCGTCGAGCGTTTTGTCGTCGCTCTGAAATTGCTCGAACGAGAGACCGTCTGTGTAACGAAAAATTTTGCGGCAACTCTCGACGATGTCGGCGACGAGCAGGTCGTTGTTTCTTTCAGACATAAACGACCTCCTTTTCAATTTGAGCGAGGTAAGGCGGGCGAATACCGTTGCGGGAGACAAGGTCGGTCTTGCGGGCGAATGCTTTTTCGAGGGTTTCCGCCAAGTCGAGGAACTCCATTCCGACCGGTTGCGAAAAAGTGACCAGAACATCCACGTCACTCTTCTGGGGCGAGAAATCATCGCGCACAATCGAGCCAAAGAGACCGATGTCGGCGACGTGGAAACGCCGGCGTAGTTCCGGCTTCAGGCGGCGAAGCGTCTCGCGGGTCTCGGTGAAGTAGCGGTTCATTGGCGGCGGCGTGGAGAATTCGTTTGGGAAGACCGCACAAAATGCCGCCGGCAACGTGAAAGTCAAGACAGGCAACCTGCCGGCGCGATACTGCCGGCGCGTGCGTCCCCCCGCCCCCGCTACCGGTGTTTCACGCGGTCGTGTTCTTCGGCTTGTTTGGCGGAGTTCCAGCGGTCGAGGGTGCCGACGAGGTAGCCGGTGATGCGGCGGATGCGTTCAAAGGGCGGACCGCCGTCGGTGTCGGTGCGGCCGCATTTGGGGCAGTGGTCGTGGATGATGCCGGTGAAGCCGCAGGCGGGGTCGCGGTCAACGGGGTGGTTGACGCTGCCGTAGCCGATGCCGCTTTCTTTCATTTTGCGGATGATGCTTTCGAAGGCGTCGAGGTTGTGGGTCGGGTCGCCGTCCATTTCGATGTAGGTGATGTG
>JAISSQ010000045.1 GCA_031273045.1 Puniceicoccales bacterium | reverse complement strand
TCCGCCGGAGGCGTCGTCCTGTTCGAGCAGGGAGAGATTGAGCGGCGGGTTGGCGAGGGTGGAGGCGAGGTTCTCGGCGCCGGCGAGGTGAATGGTGCCGGCATAGACGCCGGCGGCGGCGGAGGTCTGCGGGACGACGGCGGCACCGTTGTCAACGGAGGAAAGTCCAACCCCTTCGCCGGTGAGCGTCAGCGGGGAGCCGAGGGTGAGTGCGAGCGAACCGCCGTCGAAGGTGATGCTGCGAATGGTGTGCTCGGTGCCGCTGGAATCGAGGAAGGCGGAGGCACCGAGGGAGATGCGGGCGGACCGGCCATAAATGGCGGACACGGAAGTCGTGGCGGTGCCGAGGTCGAGGGCGGCGTTTTCGAGGGCGAGCGTGCCGTAGAAATCGCCGGCGACTTGGGTGCTGTTGGTGAAGGTGAGCGAGGGCGTGGTCGCGCCGTGGAGGGCGATGGAGACGATGCCTTCGCCATAGATGCGGTTCGGGATGGCGAGGTCGCCGGTGGCGGAGAGATTGACGGCGGAGCGGCCACTGGGGGCGGTGAAACCGGTATCAATGTAGCCGGTGCCGATTTTGGTGAGGAGCGCGGCGGCGCCGGCGCCTTCGTCATCGGCGGTGAGCGTGGCGGTGCTGAAGTTTCCCAAATTGTCGATACCGAGTATCCAGTTGACGGTGGTGCCGGCGGCGATGGTCGTTCCGAGTGTGACGCGGCCTTCGGGGATATAGACGTAGAGGGCGGCGTCGCCGGTGGCTTCGGGCTGGAGGGTGGCGGTTTCGGCGGGGAGGGCGGCGGCTTCGACGGCGGTGCGGTTGGCGATTGCGCTGTCGAAGTAGAGCGGAAGCGCGGCGGAAGCGGCGGTGCCGGTGATGACGAGGTTGCCGCCGTGGCCGGCGATGGTGATGGGGCTGGCGATGGTGGCGTTGGCGAGGTGGAGTTCGGGGCGGGCGTTGATGGCGGCGTTGTCGTTGCCGATGACAATGGCGGTGGCGGGCGAGAGCGCGCGCGGCTCTTCGGCGATGACGGTGCCGTTGATGAGTTCGAGGGCGCCGGTGGCGAGCGTGTAGGGCGCGGCGCCGGTGGCGTCGGCGAGTTCGATGGTTCCGCCGCCGGTCTTTCGGAAGGTGCCGCCGCCGTTGACGGGGATTGCCCACATGACGGACGGCGTGGCGTGGGTGCCGGCGGTTTCGAGCGCGAGCAGTGCGCCGAACGCGGCGGGTGCGCCGGCGGTGAGCGGGGCGTCGAGCGTGACGGTCGCGTTGGCGCCGAGGTTCGCGGGCGTGGTGATGGCGAGCGACGCGCCGGCGGCGATGGTCACTTGGGCGAGGTCGTTCGCGGTGTTGGTGAACGCGACCTTGCTGAACGCGCCGGTGGCGGCGTCGCCGATGACGACATCGCCGGTGCCGGTGAGCGCGCCGGAGTAGGTGATTGCGGTGCCGGTCGCCGGCGGGCGGAGGTTGAGCGTGCCGGAGTTGGAAATGGTGCTGGCGGTGAACGCGCCGGTGTCGTTCGCGACGGTGATGACGCCGGCGTTGACGACGCGCGGGCTACCGAGCGTGCCCGCGCCGGTGAACGTGGCGGTGACGCCGTTGGCGACGGTCAGCAGGGAAGTGGAGACGAGGTTGCCGGCACCGGTGATGACGGTGGTGGCGGTCGTCGCGGCAGCGTTCGCGGGGTCGAAGGCGGGATTGGTGAGGGCGAGGTGATCGGAACCGGTGCCGGTGATTTCGCCGGCGAGCGTGTTAGTAAGACCGGCGAGGGTGAGCGTGGAGCCGGGTTCTGGATAAATGCGTGAGTGCTCGTCGAGGGTGGCATTGCCGGCGACGTAGAGGGAGGTGTTGGCAGCAAGTCCGATTACAGAAACGAATGCGGCTGTGCCGGAGATGGTAAGCGGACCAGCAGAAATGAGGGAGGCACCTTCTTGAAGGGCAAGTTCGGAACTCTCATTTATCGCACTTATCGTAATGCCACCGGCACCGATGGTTTGAGAGACGTCGTCGTCAAGCCAAGCACTGCCACCGTCGCCAATTTCGAGGGAGGAAGTGTTTCCGAAGGCGTGAGAGATGCCGGCACGCACGAAGCCGCTCTCGACGACGGTGCGGCCGGTGTAGTCGCTGGCGGAGTTGGTGAGCACGAGAGTGCCGCTGGCACCATTGTCGTTGATGCGCAAATCGCCGGTGCCGGTAATCTTGGCTTTGAAGTCATCGCTGCCGGTGAATTCGAGGACGGTGGTTTCGGCGGTGCCGTTTGTGGCGATGGTTTTGAGGAGGTGGAGTTCGGTGAGGGTGACGGCGGCGAGGAGGTCGCCGGCGGTGCCGGTGGCGGCGGTGCCGGCGGCGAGGGTGATGGCGTAGGTGCCGCGGGCGGCGGGGGTGTTTGACGCGCCGGCGAGTTGGAGGTCGGCGGTGACGGTTGGGAGGGCGTTGCCGGCGGCGTCGCGCAGGGCGAGGTGGGCGACGTCGGCGGCGGTGAAGCCGGCGGCGGCGTTTTGCGCGTCAATCAAGGTGATGGCGGCGGCGCCGTCGTCTTGGGAGACGAGTGGGGTGGTTGTGAGCGGCGGCGTGGCGGTGAGGGCGGCGGCGTTGGCGAGGCGAATGGTGCCGGCGGCGGTGGCGGCGGTGGTTGGCGGGACGACGGTCGCGGTGCCGGCGGCGGTGTCGGTGAGCGTGAGCGGGGAGCCGAGCGTGAGCGCGAGCGCACCGCCGTCGAAGGTGAGGGCGCGGATGGAGTGGGCGCCGGCGCTGGCATCGAGGAAGGCGCCGGAGTTGAGGACGAGGCGGGCGGACCCGCCATAAATGGCGGGCACAGAACTTGTGGCGCCAAGAGAAAGGGTGGCGTTTGTGAGCGAGAGGGTGCCGGTGAAGGCACCGGCGGTCTTGAAGGTGAGGGCGCGGGCGGTGGAGCCGAGGTCAATGGCGACGGTGCCGGCGCCGGCGATGAGGTTGTCGAGGGCGAGCGCGGAGGTGGCGTTGATGTGGAGCGCGGAGGCATCGCCGGCGGCGGTCGGGGCGAAGGTGATTGCGCCGGTGCCGAGTTTGGCGAGGACGGCGGCGGCGCCGTTGGAGTCGTCGTTGGCAATGAGCGTGGCGGCGGCGGCGGTTCCGCCGGTGGCACTCGCGCCGATGAGCCATTCGACGGCGGCGGTCGGGACGCCGCCGGTGGTGCCGGTGTCGGTGATGACCGTGCCGAGCGTGACGCTGCCGGCGGCGATGTGGACGGCGAGGGAGCCGGCGACGTTCGCGGCGGGCTGGCGGCCGCCGTCGTCGAGGAGACCGTTGTCGGTGGCGTCGCGGCCGTCGTCACCGGCGGCTGGCGCGTGGGCGATGATTGGGCTGTCGAAGTAGAGTGTTGAGCCGGCGGCGGTGCTTCCGGTGATGGAGACGGAGCCGCCGGCGCCGGCGATTTCGAGGCGGTTGGCGAAAGTGGCGTTTGCGATTTCGAGGACGGGGGCGCCGTCGGCGGCGGTGTTGCCGGTGGCGGTGGCGTTGCCGATGACGACCGGTGCGGTGCCGAGGGCGCCGGCGGTGGCGGCGATGAGCGTGCCGTCTTCGAGGCGGACGCGGGCGATGTTGACGCGCGTGACTTCGAGCGCGCCGGCACCGCGTTTGACGAACTCGCCGGCGGTGTAGGCGCCGTTGCTGTCGGTCATTCCGTTGACGGCGGTCTTGAAGGCGGTGCCGGTGGCGGCGGTGAAGTCGTTGCCGGCGGTGTCGAAGACGAGGGCGGCGGCGGGGACGACGGTGCTGGAGTCGCCGGCGATTGTGGCGGTGGCGGCGCCGGCGATTTCGACGCTGGCGCGGTCGCCGAGTTGCGCGGGGTCGGAGATGAGCAGTTCGGCGTTCGGGGTGATGCGGACGAGGCGGAGGTCGTTCGCGGTGTTGGTGAGCGTGACGGCGGTGTGGTTCGCGGCGACGGTGGTGGTGTCGGTGAGCGAGCGCGAGATGGAGAGTTCCGCCTTCGGGAGGGAGATGGTCTTGATGGCGGCGTTGACGGTGTCGGAGGCGGCGAGGGTGAGCGCGCCGTCGTTGAGGACGGTGACGGCGGCGGTGTCGCCGAGGGCGTTCGCGGCGGTGACGAGGAGGGTGACGCCGGCGGCGATTGTGATGTCGGCGGCGAGCGGGACGCCGGCGGTCGGCGTCGGGCTGCCTTGTTGGAGGCGGACGGCTTGGGCGGCGGGGTTCGCGGCGGTGGCGGAGCCGGTGAAGTTGATTTTGGCGCGGATGGGGTTGCCGGTGCCGTCGGCGATGACGGTGAAGAAGGCGTCGTTGGTGTTGGTCTGGTCGCCGAGAGTTCCGCCGCCGTAGTTGAATTCGCCGCCGGCACCGAGGGCGATTGCGCCGGTGATGCCTTCGCCGTTGGTGAAGTCGGTGACGGTGAGTTTGCCCGGCGTGGTGTCGCCGAGTTTGACGACTGTGCCGGCGGCGGTGGTCAACGTGCGGAGAACCTGCGTGGTGCC
>JAISSQ010000037.1 GCA_031273045.1 Puniceicoccales bacterium | reverse complement strand
GGCGCACGGCTACGGGTTCGACAGCGTGCTGTTCGCCTCCGGCAACGCCGCCATCAACTCCAACGCCGACACCGCCGGCAACTGGTTCTCCGCGACCGACAACCTGAACAAACGCTTCGCCGACCTCGGCGCACGCGGCTTCAACGCGCTGCTCGTCAAGGACTCCGACCCGCTCAACGACGTCTGGCTCCAAGGTTACGCCGAGCGGCGCAACACGGGCTTCGAAGGCGGCCTCGCCGACTTCCGCAGCACCGTTTACGGCGCCGACGTCGGCCTCGACCGCGTCCTCGGCAAGAGCGACACCACCGCGTTCCTGCTCGGCGCCTTCATCGGCTACCAGCACACCGAACGCCACTTCGACGCCTTCCGCGGCACCACCGGCGGCAAAGGCAAGAGCGACGGCGTCGGCGGCGGCCTCTACGCCCAGTGGTCGCACAAAAACGGCGCCTACATCAACGGCACCGTCCGCGCCCAGTCCTTCTCGACCGAGTTCTCGGCCGAAGGCGACAAGGGCGAGTTCGACACGCTCGGCCTCGGCGCCGGCATCGCCGCCGGTTGGCGACTCGGCCTCGGCGACGACAACTCGTGGTTCGTGACCCCCGAAGTCCGCCTCGACTACGCCCGCCTCGACGGCTCCCGCTACACCACCAAAGCCGGCGCCCACATCGCCAACCACGACGCCGATTGGCTCCGCTACGCCGCCAACGTCCGCGCCGGAAAAACGTTCGCCACTGGCGCGGATGTTAATGCCGGCTCGCTCACACCGTCCGTGAACGTCGGCGTTGAAGGCCGCACCGGCGAAGCCGCCGCGACCCTCGACGGCGCCGCGTTCGACCCCTCGGTCAACTCGTGGCAGGTGAACTTCGGTGCCGGCGTCACCTGGCGCCTCAACACCACCACCTCGCTCCGCCTTGACTACACCGGCAGCATCGGCGACAAAACCACCAGCCCCTGGGGCTTCAACCTCGGCTTCACGAAGAAGTTCTAAACGGGGCTGGGCCACTGGCCACTGACCACTGACCACTGGCCACTGACCACTGACCACCAACCACTGTTCACAAACTCCTTACCCCGCCGGCGGAGGTCGCAAGACCACCGCCGGTTTTTTTTGGCACGGGGCGGGGGCGGTGCGGCGGGCGAGGGAGCGCGCGAATGGGAGCGCCGACTTTCAAGTCGGCTCGGCAGAGATGCGGCGCAGCCGCCTTGCTTCTTTTAAAGAGTGGCGGCTGCGCCGCATGGAGGGGACGAGCCGACTTGAAAGTCGGCGCTCCATGGATGCGGCGCTCCATGTGCGTATCGGCTTGGCTTGTGGCGGTAGGAACGCGCCGCCCAGCCCCGAAGGGGCGACATAACATAGGCAGGGGTGAAGTCGCGAAGCGACGGAACCCCTGTAATAGCGCAAACAAAACCGTGAACCGCGAAGCGGTGGCATACAGGAAAGGATGAAGGTTGAAGGAGGAAGGTTGGAGGGTGGGGGAAGGATGCGGTGTCGAGGGCATGTGCCCTCGTTGCTATATGCCACCGCTTCGCGGTTCGTTGTTGGAGGGGGATATTCCCATAACAGGGGCTGACGCCCCTGCCTATGTTATGTCGCCCCTTTGGGGCTTTGGGCGGCGACGGAATGTGGCGGGGGAGGGGGAGCGCACGAATGGGAGCGCCGAATGGGAGCGCCGACTTTCAAGTCGGCTCGGCAGAGATGCGGCGCAGCCGCCTTGCTTCTTTTAAAAGAGGGGCGGCTGCGCCGCATAGCGGGGACGAGCCGACTTGAAAGTCGGCGCTCCATGTGGCGGCGCTCCATGTGGCGGTGCTCCATGGATGCGGCGCTCCATGTGTGTAATCCCTCATCCCTCATCCCTTATCCCTTTGCCTTCATCCTTCCTCCTTCATCCTTCCAAAGTGGTGCTCAGGGCGGGACTTGAACCCGCACACCTTTCGGCACAAGAACCTGAATCTTGCGTGTCTGCCAATTTCACCACCTGAGCGTTTTTTGCTGTTGTTCCGCCTTCTGCGGGAACGAGAGCGAGGGAACCGTCGCCGGCGGAAAAGTCAATGTCGGGTTTTGCCGCTGCCGCCGGTGGTGGTGATGGACTTGCCGCCGCCGGTGGTGGCGGCGAGGGCGGGTTGGCGCAGGAGCAGGGAGCGGATTTCGGCAAGGCGGCGGAGGACGGCCGCCGGCGGCGCGGAGAGGCGCGGGAAGTGGTTGCCGGTTTGAAGAAAGAGGGCGCCGGCGGCGTCGGGGCGGGCGCGGCGGCATTTGAGGAGGTTGCCTTCGGTCTCGACGGAGACGAAGCCGCGCTCTTCGGCGAGGGCGCGGATTTCGGCGATGGCGGCGAAGGCGGCGGCGGGCGGAGGCATTTTGCCGAAGCGGTCTTCGAGGGCGGCGGCGGTGTCGCGGACGTCGCGCGGGGTGGCGGCGAGGGCGAACTTGCGGTAGAACTCGATACGCAGGCGGGTGTCGGCGATGTAGGTCGCCGGCAGCGTGGCGCAGGGCGGGGCGGTGCCGGCGGCGGCGGCATCGCCGGCGTCCTCGTCCGTTGTTTCCGCGCCGAGGGTTCCGGGTTCGCCGTAGCGGATGAAGTCGAGGTGGGTTTCGGCGCGGGTGAGGGCGGCGGCGGGTTCGCCTTTGAGGCGGGCGATGCTTTGGCGCAGGAGTTGGCAGTAGAGGTCGAAGCCGACGCCGGCGATGTGGCCGCTTTGCTCGCGGCCGAGGATGTTGCCGGCGCCGCGCAGTTCGAGGTCGCGCATGGCGAGGCGCAGTCCGGCGCCGAGTTGGTTGTGCTGGCGGATGGCGGCGAGGCGTTTGCGGGCGGGGTCGAGGAGGGCGGCGTGGCGGTGCAGGAGCAGGTAGGCGTAGGCCTGGCGGTTGAAGCGGCCGACGCGCCCGCGCAACTGGTAGAGTTGCGCCAGTCCGAAGCGGTCCGCGCCTTCGATGATGAGGGTGTTGCAGTTGGGGATGTCGAGGCCGGTCTCGATGATGGTGGTGCAGACGAGGACGTCGAAGGCGCCGGCGACGAACGCGGTCATGACGCCTTCCAACTCGCCGTCCGCCATTTGTCCGTGCCCGACGCCGAATCGCGCTTCGGGGACGAGTTCGCGCAGCCGCGCGGCGACGGCGCCGATGGTCTCGACGCGGTTGTGCAGGTAGAACACTTGTCCGCCGCGCCCGATTTCGTGCCGGATGGCGGCGCGGACGAGGTCGGGGTCGTAGGCGCGGACGAGTGTGCGGATGGGGAGGCGTTCGCGCGGCGGGGTCTCGATGACGCTCAGGTCGCGCGCGCCCATGAGCGCGAGGTGCAGTGTGCGCGGGATGGGCGTGGCGCTCATGCTCAACACGTCAACGTCGGTCTTGAGCCGTTTGACGGCCTCTTTCTGGCGGACGCCGAAGCGGTGCTCCTCGTCAATGACGAGCAGGCCGAGGCGGGGGATTTTGACGCTCTTGGCGAGCAGGGCGTGGGTGCCGACGATGATGTCAATGCGGCCGGCGTTGAGTTGCTCGGTGATGCGCGCGCGCTGCGCCGGCGGCCGGAAGCGGCTGAGCATTTCGACGCTCACGGGATACTTGGCGAAGCGTTCGCGGAAGGTGTTGAAGTGCTGCTGCGCGAGGACGGTCGTGGGCGCGAGCACCGCCGCCTGAAAGCCGCCGAGGACGCACTTGAACGCGGCGCGCAGGGCGACCTCGGTCTTGCCGTAGCCGACGTCGCCGCACACGAGGCGGTCCATCGGCGAGGGGCGCTCCATGTCGCGCTTGGCGTCGGCGATGGCGCGGGACTGGTCGGGCGTCTCGCGCCACGGGAACGCGCGCTCGAACTCGTGCAGCCACGGCTGACCGGCGTCGGGCGGGAACGCGATTCCCGGGCGGGCGTGGCGCTCGGCGTGGAGCGAGAGCAGTTCGGCGGCGAAGTCGGCGGTGGCGGCGGCGGCGGCGGCGCGGGTCTTGCGCCACGCTGCGGAGCCGATTTTGCCGAGTTTGGGGACGGCCTTGCGCAGCCCGATGTAGCGCGAGAGCAGGTGCGCCTCGCGCAGCGGGAGGTGGGTCGTGATTTTGTCGGCGAACTCGAGCGAAATCATCTCCTCGGCGGGCGCGCCGGCGGCGCCGGCAATGCGGTTCACGCCGCGAAAAATGCACACGCCGTGCGCGAGGTGCACGAGCAGGTCACCGTCGGCGATTTCGTTGAAGTCGAGCAACTGCTCGACCTGCGAGCGGTGCGGCAGAAGGCGGCCTCGGACGGTGGGCGGACGCCGCCGGTGGCGTCCGAAGAACTCGCGCTCGGTGACGACCGCGAGCGGGCGCGCGAGTTGCGGGGCGCGTTCGAGAAAGAAGCCGGCGGCAAGGATGCCGAGAACGTGGCGAAGGGCACCGGCGGCGGTGCCGGTGGCGATGGTGGCACCGGTGGCGCGACAAGTCGCGCCGGTGGCGGAAAGCGGTGACAAGTCACCGCACTCCATAGCGCGGTGCGGCGCGGCGGGCGGGGAAGGAGAGTTCCGAAGGAGCGGGGTGTCTTGATTTAAGGAGGACGCCGCTTCGCGGTTTGGAGTGCGGCGAGTTCTCGCCGCTTTGGGCTGCGGCGACTTGTCGCCGCTGCCGGCACCGGCGGTGACTCCGGTGGCACCGGCGGTGATTGCGGCGCGTTCGGCGAGGAGGGTTTTTATGCGCGCCATTCCGCCCTCGGTCTCGGAGACGACGAGGACGTCGGTGCCGGCGGCGCGCCAGTTCGCGATGGCGTCGAGCAGTTCGGCGCGCGCGTTCTCCTCCGCCGAGAGGCGGTCAACGCCGAGCCGCGCCTCGGCGTCCCCTGCCGAAAACAAGTCGAGTTCGCGCCCGCTCCAACGCTCGGCGGCGGCGGTGCCGGCGGTGTCACCACCGGTGCCGGCGGCGAGCCATTCCGGCGGCGCGTCGAACTCGGTGATGACTGCGTGACGGGCGTCGGCGGGCGGGGCAGTTGGGATTTCGCGCACGCCCATTTTTTCCGGCTCGGTCCAAATCCAGAGCGTTTGCGGGGGCAGGAATTGGAGGAACGCGGCGGGCTGCAGCGGGGCGTCGCCGGCGAAGGGCGCGCTGATGACGAGCGTGTCGAGCGCGTCCTCGCTGCGCTGGGTCGTCGGGTCGAAGCGGCGGATTTCGTCCACGTCGTCGCCGAAGAAGTCAATGCGCGCCGGTGCCGCCGCGTTGAGCGGATAGACGTCCACGAGACCGCCGCGCACGGCGAACTGACCGGGTGCCTCGCAGACCGCCTCGTTCGAGTAGCCGAAGTCGTTGGCGAGCGTTTCGACGAACGCCGCCATCGGCAGCGGCGCGCCGCGCCGGACGACGATTTCGCGCCCCTTCAACGCCTCCGGCGCGGGGCACGGTTGGCGCAACGCCTCCGGCGAGACGGCGATGAGCAACGGGGCGGAGCGGGGCGGGGCACTGCCGGTGACGGTGGTGCCGGTGTTGACGGCGGCGGTGTTTTCGTCGTGGCGCAGCGCGGTGAGGGTCGCGAGCAGGTCGCACATCGCCTCGAAGCCGCCGCCCTCGGCGTCCTGCATCGCCGGCGGCGGCAACGCCCGCAGACGCAAATTCGCACCGGCGGCAGCGGCGGCGGCGTCACCGGCAGTGCCACCGCCGACGCCACCGCCGGCGGCGTTTCTCCAGAAGAACGCGGTTTCTTCGGCGAGCATTTCGGCGCGGCCGAGGTTTTCGGAGACGAGCAGGGCGACGCGCGGGTTTTCGGCGCGGAGGATTTCGGTGACGGCGAGGGCGGTTGCGGACGCCGGTGCGCCGCACACGGCGCGGACGAGGCGTCCGTTGAAAAACTCCGCGCCACCGGTGCCACCGGTTCCTTCGGCGGCGGTGCCGGTGGTGTCGCCGGTGGTGCTTTCGTTCGCTCCGCTCATTGCCGCAATCGCTCCTCGTCTTTCGTGCCACGAAACGCTGCTGCGCTTCGTGGAGCAAGGCGCAAGGCGGGGGCGTCGCCGAGGCGCGGCGGCGCCGGAAACGGCGTGGAAAAATGAAAGTTTCCCAAGCGAGCAAAACGTGCAAAACAGGCGTCCCCATGAGCGACCCGAACGAGCGCGCCGCCGAGAGCGCCCCGAATGCCGAGTTGCCGGAAAGCACCGGCGGCGGCGGTGTCGCGTTGCCGCCGCCGCCGAGCGCGTTGTTGCGGGCTTCGGTGGCGAAGCCGCGTTTGCGCACGCGCACGGGAGCGTATGTGGAGCCGGTGCCGCACGGGCAGCCGGCGGCGGCGGCGGGACGTCCGACTTTGCGACCGCTGGCGGCACCGTCTCCGTCGGCGGCGTCGTCTTCGGCGTCGCGGTCGTCGGCGGGCGCGGGCGTCCGGCGCTCGGTGCCGGCGGGTTCCGGAGCGGCGTCGCGGGCGTTCGCGGCACCGGCGACGGTTTCGGAAATCACCGCCGGCGGCGGCGATTCGGGGTTCGAGGGCGATGGCGTGACGCAGGTTGTCGGCGCGCCGAAGCAGGGCTGGCTTTCGGAGCGGGCGCGGCAGCGGTTGAGCCGTTGGGTGGCGTCGCTGGGCAAGGAGGGGCTGATTGTGAGCGTCGCGCTGCACGTGGTGATGCTCGTGGCGGCGGTTTTCTGGGTGGTGACGACCTACCTGAACCGACCGCCGGTGATTGAGGTTGATATCCTGAATTTTCCGACCGGCGAGGGCGGCGGGATGAAGCATTTCCGGTCGTCGTTCCACGAGCACAAGGTGAACTTCAGCAAGCCGGCGGTGGCAGACCCGTCGCGCACGAAACTGACGGCGAAGGGCGTGTCGTCGAACATCGCGCCGGAGGTCGAGGAGGTGAGCCACAGTTTGCTGCGCGGCGGGGCGGCGTCCGGGCTGTTCGGGGCGGGCGGCGGCGGCGGAATCGGCAACGGAGGCATTGGTTCCGGCGGCAAAAATTTCGTTGGGCGCATGGTGTTCGGGATGAACATCGAGGCGCGCAACATAGCGGTCTATTTAGACAACTCCGGCTCGATGACGCCGTTCCTCGAAAACGTGAAGCGGGTCATCTACGAGCAGTTTCCGACGGCGGACGTTTTCGAGGTGGACGGCATTCGGACGATTGTGCGCAACAACAAGGTGATGGGCGGGACGAACGGGGTGCGCGTCTCGGCGGTGTCGGCGTCGAACAAGATTTTGAGCGCCGGCGGCGGCACCCAGACGAAGACGATTGGCTATGGGAAGGGGGATGTTGACGAGCGGCTGAAACGCATGTCGGCGCGCGGGCGCAAAATTCAGGAGTTGTATGCGAAGAACTTCATGGACGGGAGCGTCGGGGCGTGGGCGGACATCATGATGTATGAGAATTACGGCGCGTTGGTGGTGTTTTCGGATTTTCAGGACGGCGAGCACGAGAGCGGACCGGTGCCGGTGGGCGAGACGCCGTGGAAGGACCGCTGGGTGAAGCAGTTCAGCCGGCGGCGATACAGCGGCAGCACGGGACCGCGCCTCTACCTGTTCTCGATTGAAAAGCCGCCGGGACCGATTTGGCAGGCGTGCGTCGAGGCGTCCGGCGGCGCGATTAAAATGCGCCCCGAACTGCGGGCGGAGTAGCACCGCCGGCGGCGAATTTCACCACCAGTGCCACCGGCAGTGCTACCGGTGGTTACTTCATCCCTCATCCTTCAACCTTCATCCCTCATCCTTCCTCCTTCATCCTTCCTCCGTCATACCCACTTCCGCTGGTGCCATGCGAGGGAGCGGGCGATTTTCGCGGCGAAGAACGGTCCGCGGAAAATCATGCCGGTGTAGATTTGCACCAGCGAGGCACCCTCGTCCATGAAGCGGCCGGCGTCCTCGACGGCGCAGATTCCGCCGCAGCCGATGATGGGAAATTTGCCACCGGCGGCGCGCGCGAGGTAGCGGACGACGCCGAGGGACTTTTCGAGCAACGGGCGTCCGCTCAAGCCGCCGGCGGTCTCCAAACCGCGCAGCCCGGACGGACGCTCGATGGTGGTGTTTGTGGCGACGATGCCAGCGATGCCGGTGGCGTCGGCGATTTCAAGGATTTCGTCGAGTTGCGCGGGCGTGAGGTCGGGGGCGATTTTGAGCAGCACCGGCAGCGGCGCGGGGTCGGCGCGGCGGACGGCGCGCTCCTTGTTGGCGCGCTGGAGGGCGGCGAGGAGTTGGACGAGGTGCGAGCGCGTTTGCAGTTCGCGCAGACCGGGCGTGTTCGGGCTGCTGACGTTGATGACGATGAAGTCGGCGTAGTCGGCGAGCCGGCGGAACGAGCCGAGGTAGTCGTCGGCGGCCTGTTCGAGGGGCGTGACCTTGGATTTGCCGATGTTGATTCCGAGCGGGTAGCGGCGGGTCTCCTTGCCCGGGGCGTGCGCGAGGCGGCGCGCGACGATTTCCGCGCCGGGATTCGGGAAACCGTAACTGTTCACGACCGCCTCGTATTCGGGATGGCGGAAGACGCGCGGCTTGGGGTTCCCGTCCTGCTTGTGAAGCGTGAAGGTGCCGATTTCGACGTGCCCGAAGCCCAGCGCGCCGAAGGTCGTCCAGACCTGCGCATGCTTGTCAAAACCAGCGGCGAGACCGACGCGGTTCGGAAAGCGAAGTCCGAAAAGTTCAACCGGTTCGGTGTGCGGCGGACGCAGGTTGTGCCGCTCAAAAAGGCGCACGAGCGGCGGAAAGGCGTCGAAGACGCGCAGGAGTTTGATGATGTTGTCGTGCGCGGCTTCGGCGGACTGGCGGAAAAAAAGGGGGCGGAGAATTTTCTCGTAAAGGAAGTCCATTTCTGGCGGCGGAGGTTAGGCACCGGCGCGCCGCGTCTCAAACGCCAATTTCCCGCATTTTTCTTTTGTCTTCCGCGCCGGCGCATCCGCGCTAACTTCGCCCGCGTATGGCAAAGCCAACCGTTCTCATCATCCGCGACGGCTGGGGGGAAAATCACAATCCCGCCCACGACAAATTCAACGCCGTCAAACTCGCGAACATTCCCGTCTCGCGCAAATTGTCCGCCGAGTGGCCGCGAACCGAAATCGCCGCCCACGGCCCCGACGTCGGGCTGCCCGACGGGGTGATGGGCAACAGCGAGGTCGGGCACCAGAACATCGGCGCGGGACGCATTGTTGACCAGGAAATCCTGCGCCTCAACAAGGGTCTCGCCGACCCGGCGTTCGCGCAGAACGCGGACTTCCGCGGGGCGGTCGAGTTCGTCAAAAAACACGGCGGCAAACTGCACCTCTTCGGGCTGGCGAGTGCCGCCGGTGTGCACTCCGAACTGTCGCACCTCTACGCGCTGCTGCGTTTCGCAAAGGACGCGCTGCCGGCGGGCACACCGATTTTGGTGCACGCGTTTATGGACGGGCGCGACTCGCCGCCGACCAGCGGGCTGGGGTTCATTCGCCAAATCGAACAGAAACTCGCCGAAATCGGCGCCGGCAAAATCGCCTCCGTCGCGGGACGTTTCTGGGCGATGGACCGCGACAACCGTTTCTCGCGCGTCCAGAAAGCGTATGACGCGCTCACCGGCGGCGACGCCCTCACCGCGCCGTCCGCCGAGACAGCCGTGCAAAATTACTATGACAAGCCGTTGAGCGATTCGCAAAAGGGCGACGAGTTTGTGCTGCCGACGCGCATTGTCACCGGTGCCGGTGCCGACGCCAAACCGGTGGGCGTGATTGCCGACGGCGACGCCGTTATTTTCTTCAACTTCCGAGGCGACCGTCCGCGCGAAATCACGCGCTGTTTTATTTTCGACGACGCCCGTCTTGGCGAACTCGTTGAGAAGGACAAAAACGGCGCGGTCGTCCACGCCTTCGCGCGTCCGAAGAAGTTGGACATTTTCTATGCCACGCTCACCGATTATCAAAAGGGACTTTGCCCGAACATTCTCTTCCGCAAACCGCCCAAAATGGTGAACATTCTTGGCGAATGGGTTTCCAAAAAAGGACTGCACCAATTCCGCACTGCCGAGACCGAAAAATACCCGCACGTCACGTTCTTCTTTAACGATTATCGCGACGAGCCGTTCACCGGCGAAGACCGCGAGTGCCCGCCCTCGCCGAAGGACGTCGCCACCTACGATTTGAAACCCGAAATGAACGCCGCCGGCGTCACCAAATTCGCAAAGGAAGCGATTCTCGAAGAAGTGAACGAGGGCGACGACACGCCGGCGAAAACCATCGCCGCAAAGCACGCGATTTTGTCCGGCAAATACTCGCTCATTGTCATCAATTACGCGAACCCCGATATGGTCGGGCACACCGGCAGTTTGCCCGCGGCAATCAAAGCGTGCGAAGCCGTTGACCGCGCCCTCGCCGAACTGCTCCCCGCCATTGACAAAATGGGCGGCAACGCGCTCATCTGCGCCGACCACGGCAACGTTGACCAAATGTGGGAACCCGAAACAAACAGCCCCCACACGCGCCACACGCTCAACCCCGTCGAAGTCGTCATCTACGGTCACGACGCCGCCGGCAACTCCTTGCAAACCAAGAAGATGTCCCCACTCCACACCGGCCGCCTCGCCGACATCGCCCCCACACTTCTCGATTTGATGGGACTCGATAAACCAGCGGAAATGACGGGGAAGAGTTTGAT
>JAISSQ010000031.1 GCA_031273045.1 Puniceicoccales bacterium | reverse complement strand
CGGAGGGGGCAAGTGTGGTGCTGCCGGAGGGGGGCGGGTTGTCGGTGGTGTTTCCGGCGGCGTTCGCGTCGGATGCGGTGAGCGCGCCGCGGTTCGGCGGGGTGACGTTCCGGGGGTTGAGCGGGGCGGCGCGGGAGGCGTTGCTGGGGGCGGCGGTGTTGAATGCGCCGGCTGGGGCGGCGTTCGTGGAGGTGGTCGCCGATGGCGCGGCGGGCACCGGCAGTGTGGCGGGGGATGTGATTTTGGCGGCGTTCGCGTTGGAGGTGGTGGCGCCGCCGGCGTCGGTGGCGGTGGTGGCGACGAATGCGGCGTCGTTGACGGCGGAGGTGTCGGGGGCGGGGGTGGGGTTCCAGTGGCAGCGGTTGCGCGAGGGGGTGGACGCGGGGGACGCGGCGGCTCTCGCGTTGGCGGAGAATTGGGTGAATGTCGAAAACGCGGGGGCGTCCGGTGGCACCGGCAGCGGCGGCGGCTCCGGCAGCGGCACCGGTGGCACCACCGGCGGCTCCGGCACCACCGGTGGCACCACCGGCGGTGGCGCGTCCAATCCGGACGCGGGGGCGAGTGGTGGGGTGTCGGGGGCGCAGTCGGCGGTGTTGGCGTTCGCGGGGGCGTTGGCGGGGGACGCGGGGGTTTATCGGGTGGTGGTGTCGGACGCTTACGGGCGGTCGGTGGCGTCGGCACCGGCGGTGCTGTCGGTGTTGGCGCCGGAGATTGTGCTGACGGCGCAGCCGGCGGATGTGTTGTTGGCGCCGGCGGGGTCGTCGGAGCGGTTCAGCGTGGGGGCGTCGGGCGCGCCGGAGGCGGGGGCGTTGCGGTTCGCGTGGTTCAAGGCGTCGCCGGTGGCGGGCGGGGCGGCGGTGGCGTTGGTGGACGTGGCGAATCCGGCGGAGGGGCCGGCGGTGAGCGGGGCGGCGTCGGCGGAGTTGACGTTGTCGAATCTGCTCGGGGACGCGACGGGGGAATACTTCTGCGTCGTCACCGGCGAGCACGGGGCGTGGGCGCGGAGCGCGTCGGCGGCGTTGTCGGTGAACTTGCCGCAAATCGTTTTCGACCGGCAGCCGCAGAGCGCGACGTTGGGGGTGAACACGCGGTTCACGTTGGCGGCGGCGGTGTCGAGCCGCGCCGCCGGTGACGCGGCGCCGGCGACGGTGTTCGCGTTCCAGTGGTTCAAGGACGGGGTGGCGTTGGAGGGGGCGACGGCGCCGGAACTCGAAATCGCCGCCGTGTCCGCGGCGGACGCGGGGGACTACGCGGTGGTGGTGACGGACAACTACAAGACGAGCGCGGTGTCGGCGACGGCGACGCTCGTCGTGGTGGTGCCCGAGTTCGCCTCGCAACCGGCGTTGCCGGCGGGCGCGGGGACGAGCGGCGCGTTGCGCGCGGGCGAGGCGCTCACGCTCGCGGTCGCGCTCAACAACGCCGCCGGCGTCACCCGAATGCAGTGGTGGTTCAAGCCGGCGGAGACGGTTGACGACGGCGACGGCGGCGAAAACGGCACCGGCAACAGCGGCGGCGCCACCGAGTGGGTCGCGCTCGCGGAGGACCCCGCCGGCGGCGTCACCGGCACCACGTCGGTCGCGCTCAACATCGCGCACCTCGTCCCCGCCGACGCCGGCGAATACCGGCTGCGCGTCGAGTTCCCCGGCGGCGTGATTGAGAGCGTCGCCGTGCGCCTCGCCGTCACGCTCGACCCGCTCGTCATCACCACGCAACCGCCCGCCGCGCTCGACGCCGCCGAAGGCGCCGCCGTCGAAATCCGCCTCGCCGCGCGCGCGCACGACACCGCGTTCTACCAATGGCTCAAGGACAACGCGCCCGTCCCCGGCGCCACCCGCGCCGCGCTCACGCTGCCGGCGGCGCGCCTCGCCGACGCCGGCCGCTACACGTGCATCGTCGCCGACGCCTACGGCCAAAACGTTTTGAGCGGCGCGTGCGTCCTCACCGTCCGCCCCATGGCGCCGCGCTTCGACGACACGAGCGCCGCCGACGCCACCCTCACCCCCGCCGGCGGCGACGCGCTCCTCACCGCGACCCTCGCCGCGCAAGACGCCGCGTTCACCCTCCAATGGCAGACCCGCAGCGCCGCCGCCGCACGAACCGCGACCACCACCGGTAGCGGCAGCAGCGGCGGCTCTTCCGAAACGGAAGACGCCCTCTACGACGACGGCAGCGGCTGGGTTGACATCCCCGGCGCGGACACCGACACGCTCGCCCTCGCCGGCCTGCGCTACTCCGACAACGGCCGCCAATACCGCTGCGTCGCCACCAACACCGAAGGCAGCACCGCCGGCGGCATCACCACCCTCGAAGGCATCTCCCCCACCGCCCCCGCCCTCGTCTGGCTCGCCCGACCCGACAAAGCCGCCGCCGGCACACGCGCCACCTTCCGCGCCTACCTCACCACCGCCGGCGACGGCCCCTTCGAATACGTCTGGCGCAAAACCCTCACCGACTCCGCCACCGGCGCCGCCCACACCACCATCATCGCCGGCGCCAACACCCTCGCCTACACCACCGACATCCTCACCGACGCCGACGACGGCGCCGAGTTCTCCCTCACCGTCACCGGCGCCCAAGGCCTCAACTACACCGCCCGCGCCTGGCTCCGCGTCTATTCCCCCACCCACCCCCTCTACCCCAACCTCCCCGCCGAAGCCGACCTCGACAACGACGGCCTCCCCGACAACGACAGCGCCGGCGCCGGCAACGCGAACGCGAGCGGCGCGAGCGGCGGCGGCACGAGCGGAAGCGGAAGCGGCGGCGTTGATGACGGAAGCGGCACCGGCACCGGCAGCGGAAGCGGCGGCGTTGGCGTCGCCACCACCGCCCCCGCCCTCGCCCTCCCCATTGAAGCCAGCGCGCCCGACGCCCTCCTCGTCCTCGCCCCACCCACCGCCCTCGAACACGCCATCAACGCCATCCGCGGCAAGAACACCACCGGCGCCGCCGCCCCCACCTTTGAAGTCGTCGCCGGCGCCCCCGTCACCTACCGCGTCACCGCCACCGGCGGCGCCCTCGCCTACCAATGGCGACGCAACGGCACCCCCATCGCCGGCGCCACCGACCCCACCTACGAAACCACCACCCTCGCCGACGGCGACCGCATCAGCGTCCTCATCACCAACACCAAAGGCCGCCTCGAAGCCACCGCCCCCACCGTCGGCGTCGTCGCCCCCGCCACCATCGCCATCCCCCCCGCCCCCCGCAGTTCCCTTGCCGCCACAGCCGGCACCGGCGTCCAACTCTGGGTCAAAGCCCTCGGCGACGGCCAACTCTACTACCAATGGGAACGCGCCACCGATCCCACCACCGGCGCCCCTCTCACCGGCACCGCCGCCGCGAACGCCGCCGCCGTTTGGCAACCCATCCCCAACGCCGTCTCCCCCACCTACCGCGCAACCACCCCCGGCCTATACCGCGTCACCGTCACCAACCGCGCCGGCGGCACCGCCAACACCGCCCTCGCCCTCGTGGAGTGAACCCGACCACCACACGCACATGGAACGCCACACATGGAGCGCCGACTTTCAAGTCGGCTCGTCCACCCATGCGGCGCAGCCGCCACTCTAAAAAAAGAAGCAAGGCGGCTACGCCGCATCACCACCGAGCCGACTTGAAAGTCGGCGCTCCATGTGCGGCGCTCCATGAGTGTGGCCGCCTGACAACGAGGCAAAGATACGTTGCGCGAGAATGGAGACCCGCGCGCCCAGCGGTGCCTTCTCGCTGGCAGTGCGCGACAGGTCGCGCTTGGGCAGAAAGCGGTGATAAGTCACCGCACGGTGGCGGTTCACGGTGACGCGTTTTCAACGGGCGCACCCAGATGTGTACGCCAGCACCGCGCTCCCCACCACCACACGCCGGACACGCCAAGCGGCACACACATGGAGCGCCGCACATGGAGCGCCACACACATGGAGCGCCGACTTTCAAGTCGGCTCGCCACCCATGCGGCGCAGCCGCCTCGCTTTCCGAAAAAACGCTGAAAGCAACCGGCGGGTTTTGGCGTCGAACAGGAGAGGCGTCCTTATTTCTTCTTTTTGCCGGTGGTGCCCTTTTTGTCGGCGGCGGTGGTGGGAGTTTTTTTCAGTCCCCAGAAGTTCGGGGCGTTGCCGGCGGGGAGGGCGACGGGGGCGGCGGGGGAGAGGTCGGCGGGGTCGCGGTAGAGGACGACTTCGGTGCCGGCGGTGAGGCCGCGAAGTTCCCAAGCACCGTCGGCGCGGCGGACGGGGCGGACGGCGGGGTTACTGACGTGGAATTTGTTTTCGTTCGCATCACCGGTAGCACCGGCTACACCGGTTTTTCCGTCGCCGAAATCGGCGCGGACGACGCAGGGTTCGCCGGCGAGGGAGCGGATGCGCACCCAGCGCAATTTGCCGTCGCGGCGTTGGGCGGAGACGAGGAAGGCGCCTTCGGCGCGGAGGTTGTGGAAGGCGAGGTCGCGCCAGACGGCGGGTGCTGCGGGGAGGATGCGCAGGGTGTCGCCCCAACTTTGCAGGAGCATATAGTGCAGTGATTGGGCGGCGGCGATGGAGCACTCAATCACGGGGGAACCTTCGATGTATTGGGTGTTGGGCATCACGGAGACCTTGGTGTTGTGGTGGCCGCGGAGTTGGGCGAGCGCGGCGTCGGCGTCGCCGAGGGTCGAGTAGAGGGCGCAGGCGGCGGCGCGCGACCAGCCGAAGACCTCGCGGGCTTTGCCGACGGTGAGCCAGTGGCGGATGGATTTTTCGACGAGTTCGCGGTTCGCGGGCTGGTCGGTGGTGAGGGTGTGCAGGGGCCAGCAGCCGAGGATGTGCGACCAGTGCCGGTGCGAGCGGGTGAAGGGGATGGTGGCGCCGATGCGCAGGCCGTTGGCGTCAACGGGCGCGGGTGTGAGGTCGCGCAGGACGCGCTCCCACTCGGCGCGTTGCGGGTCGCGGAGGTTGTAGCGTTTGTCGAGGGCGATGAGGGTTTCGCAGCCCCAGCGCAGGAGGGCGAGGTTGTAGTTGTTGTCGGAGTCGTTGCCGTATTCGGGCGAGTGGAGAATCGGGAGGTGGAGTTTGTCGTCGAGCGCGGCGTTGCCGGTGCGCGCGGGATAGCGGAGGTTGCGCGGGCCGTCGGCGGGGACTTTGACTTCGGGGCTGCCGGCGGGTTTGAGGAGTTTGAGGTAGAGGTTGACGCTTGCTTTGAGGAGCGGGACGAAGGCGTGGCGGCGGGTGTCGGTGATGAACTCGTGGTTCATCGAGTAGCGGTATTGCTGCCAGTAGAGGTGGAGTGCCCAGGTGAAGTCGCCCGGGTTGACGTAGTGCGCTGGGGCGCAGGTGCCGTCGCCGCGCAGCCCTTCGTAGTCGGTGGTGTGCGGGACGGTGGCGCAGTCGTCGAAGCCCCACATATCCTTCGCGTTTTTGAAAAAGTTGGCGCGCTTGGCGTCAACGAACCGCGTGAAGGATTCGCCGAGTTCGAGGCGGTTCGCGGCATAGACGGGCGAGTAGGCGAGTTGGATGTTGAGGTTCCACCAGACGCGCGGCCAGCCGGTGCGGCGATACCACGGTCCGAGCAGGTCAATCAACTGCCGGTCGCGGCGCGTGGCGGAGGCGAGTTTGTAGATTTGATTCCAATAAAAACCCTCGATTTGGGCGTCGGGGATGGTGACGAAACTCGCGGGGTAGTAGTTGCTCCACCACCGGCGGTGCGAGGCGGTGAGGACGTCGAGCGGCACGGCGGAGATGCGGGCGATTTCCGCAAGCGCGACCTCGCGCGCGGCGCGGGCTTCTTGGCGGACGTCGCCGGCGCGGGAAAACACATCCGCGACCGTCAACGTGAGCCGCCGGCGGTTGGGGAATTCCGCGTCACTCTGAACGCGCCACGCGGTCGCGTAGCCGCCGCCGGCGACGCGCCCTTGCTCGCACCACGCGCCGGCGGCGGAGGAGGCGTCGCCGCCGGAGACGGGTTGCGGGTTGGGCGTGATTTTGGCGCGCTTCGACTCGTCGCGAAAAACGGACGCCGTCGCCGCGTCCCACGCGAACGACACCCCGCCGCCGGTGCCGGTGGAGAACGCCTCACCGCCGGTGGCGTCGAACTCCGCGAGCAGCGCGATTTCGTCCGCGTGCGTGAAGGCGCGGAAACGGATTTCGCCAGCGGTCGTCGTGATGGTGCCGGTGACTTCTGCGTTGAACAGCGACGTGCGCAGCGAGCCGCCGGTGATGTCGCCGGCAGTGCGCAACAGCAGCCCGCCGATGGGGAGCCGCCCGTTGTCGCGCCGGTGGTCAGTCACGTCGGAACGGCCGATTTCGAAGCGCAGCGCACGCTTGCCCTCCACGAAGATGGTCGTCCCCAGCAACCCGTTTCCGAGGAACGCGCCGTGGTCGAACTTACGCGGCAACGCCGTCCAAACCGGGTCGCTACGCGAGAGGAACTGTTCCCAATTCACCGCCGGCGTTGCGAGCGCTGCGACGGTGCCGGCGGCGGCGTTGGCGTCGGACACCGCCGGCGCGAACGCGAGCGCGGCGCCGGCGAGTAGCGCGGCACCGCCGCCGGCGAACACGCCGCGCGACCATTCCTTGATTTTTGCGAAAGGGGTGGAAAGCGAGATGAGCATACGCTCCTCAAAAACCGCCCCGCCGCCCGCCGGTTCCCGCCACCGGCGGTCAAAAACCTCACCGTGCGCCGGAGAGCAGCATCAGCGCGGCGGCGGCACCGAACGCGCCGGCGACGAGCCAGATGAGCGCGGGGCGGAGTTTGCCGGAGTGCAGCAACCGGCGGCTCGCGAGACCGGCGAGCGCCGGCAGTCCGGCTCCGACACCGCGGACGGCGAGGCCGTTGATGAGCAACGTGTCGAGGAAGCCGAGCATGTTCGCGAAGGGCTGCTGGACTTTCGCGACCCACCAATCGTAGGCGGTGTCGAAATAGCGGAACTCCAACGCGCGGTAGAGCAGCGGGCAACGGGCACGGAGGGCGTCGTCCCACGTTCCGGAACTGCCGGCGCCCCGCCGGTAGAACCACACGGCGGCGGCGAGGCCGCCGAGGGTGAGCGCGAGCGAGAAGGCGGCGAGTGGCGTGGCGGCACCGGTGGCGGCGAGGTGTTCGTGGAGGGCGTGGTAGCCGTGCGCGGGGACGAGCGTCGCGGCGGCGGGGAACAGGCCGTTGAACTTGCCGCCGAGCCACAGCCACGTGTCGCCGGCGCCGACGGCGGAGAACACGCCGGCGAAGGCGAACGCGATGCCGAGGACTATCAGCGGGACGGTGAGCCAGAGGGAACTTTCGCGGGCGTGCGCGGCGGCGTCGGAGTTCGGCTCGCCGGCGAGCGCCGGCAGCGGCAACGCGAGCGTCGGCGTGAGGCGCAGGCGGTGCCATTTGGCGTTTTTGCCGATGAAAACGAGGAGCCACATGCGGCCGATGTAGAGCGCGGAGCCGAGGGCGGCGGCGGCGAGCAGTGCGAAGGCGCCGGCGCGTCCGTCGAGCCACGCGCCGGCGAGGATGCTGTCTTTCGAGAACCAACCGGCGAGCGGCGGCAGGGCGCACAGGGAGAGACCGGCGAGGACGAACGCGAGGTGCGTCACCGGCATGCGCCGCGCGAGGCCGCCCATCTTCGTCATGTCCTGCTCGTGATGGCAGGCGTGGATGACGCTGCCGGCGCACAGGAAGAGCGCGGCTTTGAAGAAGGCGTGCATGACGAGGTGCAGGAGCGCGATTTCGGGCAGGCGCAGTCCGACGGCCGCGCCCATGAAGCCGAGGTGCGAGAGCGTCGAGTAGGCGAGGGATTTTTTGATGTCGGTCTGCGCGAGAGCGCAGAACGCCGCCGCCGCCGCCATCGCCGCGCATCCCCACAGCAGGCCGTCGAGCACCACCGGCGCGCCGGCGAGCAGGAAGAAGATTCGGGCGAGGAAATAGACGCCGGCGGCGACCATCGTGGCGGCGTGGATGAGCGCGGAGACGGGCGTCGGCCCCGCCATCGCATCCGTCAGCCAGACGTGCAACGGGAACTGCGCGGACTTGCCGATGAATCCGCACGCGAGCAGCGCGGCGATGAGCGCGACGCACGGCTCGTTCGCGAGCGCGGCGGCACCACCGGCGGCGTTGACGGCGCCGGCGAGCGCGTCGAGGTTCACCGTGCCGAAACGCGCGTTGCACAGCACGATGCCGAGCAGCAGACCGAGGTCGCCGACGCGGTTCACGATGAACGCCTTCTTGGAGGCGGCGACGGCGTCGGGGCGCGTGAAGTAATGCGCGATGAGCAGGTAGGAGGAGAAGCCGACGAGTTCCCAGAACACGAACAGCATGTAGAGATTGTCCGCGACGACGATGCCGAGGATGGAAAACATGAACACGCTCAAGCCCGCGAAGAAGCGGCCGCGCGCGGGGTCGTCGTCCATGTAGCCGACGCTGAACAGATGAATCCAGAACGCGACGAACGTGACCGTGAACAGCAGCGCGGCGGCGTTCGCGTCTATCAAGAAGCCGATGCTGACGCGGAAGTCGCCCAGCGCGAGCCACGGCTGCGAGACGCGCAACGCCGGCGCGGCGGGGTCGAGTTGCAACAGGATACCCAGCGCGGCGGCGAGCGCGACGCCGGCGGCGGCGACCGACAGCACCGGCGCGAGCACGCGGCTTTTGCGCAGGAACAGCGCGCCGAGCACCGCCGACGCCAGCGGCGCGCCCAGCAGCAGCCAGAGCAGGTTTTCAGGGGAAAGGTTCATGCGCGGGGAAGACGGGAAGAAGGGAGACGGGGACGGAGGCGGGGACGGGAACGGAGGCGGGGCGAAACAGACCGCTGCCGGTGCTTACTTCCCGCGGTTGTTCCGGTCCACCCACAGCAGAAAATCAATCGTGTTGTGGGCGAGTTTTTTGAAGTTGGGGTTCTTCCAGTCGTCCCAGTGGCCGAGGGAGGTATAGACGGTTTTGTAGTCGTTGACCCAGAGCACCGGCTCGTCGGCGACGCCGGGGTTCTTGCCCCACGCGAGGACGGTGATTTTGCCGCCGCGCAACGGGGTGTTTTTGTAGAGCCACGAGGGGCTGTTGAACG
>JAISSQ010000237.1 GCA_031273045.1 Puniceicoccales bacterium | reverse complement strand
TGGTCGCCCCAGCAGGCGAGTTCGACGCCGTCGTATCCGAACGACTTGACTTTTTTGGCGAGTGTTTCGAGGGGCAGGTCAGCCCACTGGCCGGTGAAGATTGTGACTGGACGTGGCATTGTTGTGTGAGTGTGTGTGAGGTTGGTGAGGATGAGAGTTTTGCGCTTGGGGGATGGTAGGCCTTGCAGGATTTGAACCTGCGACCAAGCGATTATGAGTCGCCTGCTCTAACCGCTGAGCTAAAGGCCCCCAACACCGGCAACGCCGCAAAGAAACGCCGCCGGCGGGAGCGCGCAGAGTGCCGCCGGCAACGACGCTGGCAAGCGGGGATTTTCAGCAAATTCACCCTTTTTTCGGGTTTTCCCGTTTTCCGCCTGTGAAAAAACGCGCCGGTGACTATCGTGCAGCAAAACCCTTTTTTTTCTCAAAAATCCCATGGCAGCATCCGACCCGAAGACCACGCCCCTGATGAAGCAATACTACGGGGTGCGCGACAAACTCCCGCCGGACGTCGTCCTCCTGTTCCGCGTCGGCGACTTCTACGAGATGTTCGGGCGCGACGCCGAGGTCGGCGCCAAGGCACTCACCATCACGCTCACGCGCCGCGCCGGAATGCCGCTCGCGGGCGTGCCGTTCCAAGCACTCAACACCTACGTGCCGCGGCTGCTCGCCGCCGGTCTGCGCGTCGCGATTTGCGAGCAGGTCGAGCGGGGGAAGGACAAGTTCGACCGTGTGCTGTCGCGCATCCTCACCCCGGGCACAATCGTCGAGGACGCCCACCTTGAGGCGCGCCACAACAACTACCTGCTCGCCGTCGCCGCCGGTCGCGCCGGCACCGTGCTCGCCGCGTGGCTCGAACTGTCCACCGCCGAGTTCAAAATCGCCGCCGGCACTCCCGAAACGGTGCTGCCGGTGCTCGCCGCGCTCAACGCCAGCGAGGTGCTCGTGCCCGACGCCGACGCCTCCGACCGCGCGCTGGAAAAGATGCCCGCCGTCGCCGCGTTCCTCGACACACGCCTCGTCACGCGCCGCCCCGAATGGGAGTTCGCCGCCGACACCGGCGCGCGCGCCGTCGCCGCCGCCCTCGGCGTGCTCAACCTGCAGGGGTTCGGAATCGAGCCGGGCGCGCCCGCGCTGGGCGCCGCCGGCGCCGTCCTCGCCTACGCGACCGAGACGCTTTGCGCCCGCCCCGCGAACCTCTACCAAATCGCCGAGCACAAGCAGGGGGGCGCGCTCGTCATTGACGCCGCCTCGCAGCGCAACCTCGAACTGTTCCGGGGCAGCGACGGGCGGCGCGACTCGTCGCTCTTCGCCGCGCTCGACGGAACCGTCACCGGTGCCGGCGGCCGCTTGCTCGAACAGTGGCTCGCCGCGCCGCCCGCCGACGCCGCCGTCTCCCGCGCCCGCCAGAACATCACCGGCGACCTCGTGCGCCACTCCGGCCTGCGCGCCCGCTTGCAGGAGCACCTCGCGCAGACGCACGACGTGACGCGCATCCTCTCGCGCCTCCAGAACCGCATCCGCAACCCGCGCGACCTCGGCGGCATCCGCGACACGCTCGCCCAACTGCCGGTGCTGTGCGGCGAACTCGAAGACGCCGCGCTCGAAGGCACCGCCGTCGCCGCGCTCGCCGCCCGCCTCGACCCGAACGACGAACTGCGCGAACTGCTCGCGCGCGCCCTCAACTCGACAATCCCGAACGACATCCGCGCCGGCGGCGTCGTGCGCGACGGCTACGACGCCGAACTCGACCGTCTGCGCCGGCTCAAGGACGGTCATCAGGCGTGGCTACAAGAGTTCGAGCGCACCGAGCAGCAGCGCACCGGCATCAAGAACCTGCGCGTCATCTACAACGGCGCCTTCGGCTACCTCATCGAAGTCAGCAAGGGCAACGTCCCGCTCGTCCCCGCCAACTACGAGCGCCGCCAGACCCTCACCGGCTACGAGCGCTACACCACCACCGAACTGCGCGCCAAGGAGCGCGAACTGCTCAACGCCGACGAATACGCCATCGCCCGCGAGGTCGAGGTCTTCAACCAAATCATCGAGGAAATCCGCGGCCGCTCGCAGCCCCTCCTCGCGACCGCCGCCGCCCTCGCCGAACTCGACATCCATTGCGGCTGGGCAGCCACCGCCCGCGAATGGGACTACTGCCGGCCGGAGGTGGACGACTCCGACGCGCTCGAAATCGAGCAGGGACGCCACCCCGTCGTCGAACGCATGCTGCGCGCCGCCGGCGGCGGTCAGTCCTTCGTCCCCAACGACGCCCGATTGAGCGGCTCCGGCGAGCAGGTCGCCCTCCTCACCGGTCCCAACATGGCGGGCAAGTCCACCTACATCCGCCAAGTCGCCCTCATCGCCCTCATGGCGCAACTCGGCTCGTGGGTGCCCGCAAAACGCGCCCGCATCGGCGTCGCCGACCGCCTCTTCTGCCGCGTCGGCGCCAGCGACGAACTCACCCGAGGCAACTCCACCTTCATGGTCGAGATGAACGAGGCCGCCAACATCCTCAACAACGCCACCGCCAACTCGCTCGTCATCCTCGACGAAATCGGTCGCGGCACCTCCACCTACGACGGCATCTCGATTGCCTGGGCCGTTGTCGAATACCTCCACGGCTCCGGCGAACGCGGCCCGCGCACACTCTTCGCCACCCACTACCACGAACTCACCCGCCTCGCCGAAACCCTCCCGCGCCTGCGCAACTACTGCGTCGTCGTCAAGGAGTGGAACGACGAAATCATCTTCGTGCGACAGGTCGTCCCCGGTGCCGCCGACCGCTCCTACGGCATCCACGTCGCACGCCTCGCCGGCATGCCGGCAGCGGTCGTCGCCCGTGCCAACGAAATTCTCGCCGACATGGAAGGCGGCAGCGCCGCGTTCATGAAAAGCGCGCACATGGAAAAAACCTTCGCCGCCACCCGCCAGAACACCACCGGCGGCGGAAACGAAGGCAACGGCACTACCACCGTCGGCGAGGAGGGCACTGCCGCCGAAGCCGGCGAAGCCGTTGCCGAAGCCAGTGCCGGCGGCGAGGAGGACGTTGCCGTTGCCGCCCTGCCGCCGGTTGCTCCGGTGGATTCAGAACCGCCGGAGCAACCGGCAGTGCCGGCACCAGCACCGCCGCCTCCGCCGGCACCGGTGCCGCCGCCACCCAAGCCGCCGAAGGCACCGAGGTCCGCGCCTCTGCGTCCGCCGCCTCCGCCGCCTGACGACGGTCAACTCGAACTCGGCCTCTTCTGACGGCAAGCCCAGCAAATTGAAGCCGCGAAGCGGCGGCATAAAGCAACGGGCGGCTTTGCGCCTCTCGTTACCCTATGCCGCCGCTTCGCGGCTTTCCGCCGCCTTTGCAGGGCGGCGCGGGCGTTCAGATTAGAACTTCAGGAGTGCCTGCGCACCGATGAACCAACCGTTGAGGTCGTGCGTCGTGTGAGCGTATTTGTTCTTGATTTCACCGCTGAAGACAGACCCTTCCACGCGGAAACTCAGGTATTTGTTGAAGGTGTAGGTCGGCGCGAGCGAGAATTTGAACACGTTCACGTCGCAAGGCACGTTGCTGTCCTCGGCGTAAGTTTTCTGCGTGTGGATTCCGCTGATGCGGGCGGCGATGGAGAGGTTGTCCTCTTTCAGGAAGAGGTGTCCGGGCGTGGTGAACTTCGCGAACAGAATCCACGAGTAGGTCGGACGCGGGTTCTTCTGCGTTCCATCCACTTCAAATTCCCCCTTCACGCCCTTGTCGTCGCCGAAGACGAATTCGCCGCCGATGGAGACGCTCTTGGAGATGTCGTAACTGCCCCAGAAATCAAGGCACAGCGTGTCGCGAACCTTGGTGTTGTTGTTGCGGTAGTCGTAGGCGAGACCGGCGAAGAGTTTCAGGCGTTGAGTGCCGACGTATTTTACGTAGGCCTCGACGCCGACGCCGTTGCCGATGTCGCCGTCGCCTTCCCAGAAACCATAACCTGCCGTGGTCGAGTCCACGATACCGGCACCGGCTTCGACGTATTTGTTGACGAAGTCGAGGCGGACGCCCGTGTGGACGGCGGGGATGTGGCTGTCGTAGAGACCATATCCGTCGTAGCCGCCGGTGATGAGCGCGTTGTCAATCGTGTGGAATGCCTCGTAGCCGAGCGGGGTGATGTATTTGCCGACGGTGAGGGAGAGACCGGTGCCGGGGACGTTGATTTTGACGAACGCCTCGACGATGCCGGCTTCGGAGTCGGTCGGAGCGCGGCTACCGCCGTTCCAAGAATAGGTGCCGTTGCGCGTGGAATGCCCCGAAGTCAGTTCGGGGATATACATCGCGCTCAAGTAGCCCTCGAAGAACTCGTATTGCCCCTTGATGCCGAGTTTCACGGCGTCGAAGGACTGGTTCTGGCTGTCAAAAAGGGAGTAGGTGCGGTCACCGCCGCCGACTTTGCCGACGGAACCGGCGGCGGCGAGATAGCCGTCAACGGCGAAAATGCCTTTTTCGTTGTTCCAAGTCGTGACCGTGGTTTCGGCGACGCTGGTGAGAGTGGAGGCGGCGAGGAGAAGGGCCGCGAGTCCGGTGGTTTTGAAAACGGGTTTCATGCGTGTTGTGCGTGAGGGAGGATTGAGTGCTGGTTGGTGAGTTGGAAGGTCGGGCGGGACGCCGACCGTCCGCCTTGGCGTTGCCGCCGTTTTTGAGCGGGAGGGTGGGGCGCGTCCGACTTGCGCGCAGGAAGCGTCCAAGAGCGCGCGGAAGCAAGATTTTTTTGGGGCGGAGACCCGCGCTCCCAGCCCCCACCCTTCCCCACCGCCTTCAACCTTCAACCTTCATCCTTCAACCTTCAACCTTCAACCTTCATCCTTTCTTTTGCCTTCCTCCTTTCGTCTTCCTTCGTCCCAATGCCGCCCCATGCCGCGCATTGCCTTTTTCGGTTCCGACGAAATCGCCCTGCCCATGCTGGAACGCATCACCGGTGCCGGTGTGGCGGAAATCGTCCTCGTGTGCAGCCAGCCCGACCGTCCCGCCGGTCGCGGACGGCGCGTCGAGCCGAACGCCGTCGTCGCTTGGGCGCGCGCCCGCCAAATCCCCGTCATCCAACCGGAGAAGCCCGACGCGGAGACGGCGGCGGCGCTGCGCGGGCACCGGTGCGACGCCGCCCTCGTCATGGCCTACGGGCACATCTTGCGCGCCGACCTGCTCGCCGTGCCGCCGCGCGGATTTCTCAATGTGCACGGCTCGCTGCTGCCGGTGCTGCGCGGCGCCTCGCCCATCGAGGGTGCAATCGTCTCCGGCATGAGCGAGACCGGCGCGTCCCTGCAACGTGTCGTGCGCCGCCTCGACGCCGGCGACGTTCTCGGCGCGGAGCGCGTTGGCGTCGCGCCCGACGAGACCCGTCTGACGCTGCGGGAGAAAATCGCCGCCGCCGCCGAAAAACTCGCCGTCGGCGCGCTGCCAGCCGCGCTCGCCGGCACCGCCGCCGGCGTCCCGCAGGACGAGGCGTTGGCGACCTTCACGCGCAAAATCGCGCGCGCGGACGCCGCGCTGGACTTCCGCGCTTCCGCCCGCGAACTTGCCGCCCGCGCCCGTGCCCTCGCGCCTTGGCCGGGCGTCACGTTTCCGCTTGGCGCGCTCGAAATCAAAATCGGCGGCGCCGTCGCGGAACCGGCGGGGAACGCCGGCTCCGCCGGTGCTTCCGACGCGCCCGCCGGCACCGTCCTTTCCGCCGACGCCGACGGCGTTCGCATCTCCACCGGTGACGGCGTTCTGCGCGTCACGCACCTCCAGCGTCCGACCGCGAAAATGCTTCCCGCCGGTGCTTTTCTGGCGGGCTTCCCGCTGGCGGTCGGAACGCTCCTTGAGAGTCGCGGGATGACGCCCCTCGTGCGCACCGCCGCCGAGCACGCCGCCGAGCGCGCCGCCGCCGGTGAACGCCGTTGATTTGCGCCGCGCTGCGGTTAGTGTGCGCGGCACCGGCGGGGGCACCGCCGGTGCTTCTCTCTCCCTCCCGCACTCACTCCCATTCCCCGAAACATGGACACCAAAGCCATCATCACCGGCGGCGAAACCGCCATGAAAAAAGCCGTCGAGCACACTCTGCACGAGTTCGCCGGCATCAACACCGGCAAGGCGCAGCCCTCGATGGTCGAGAACGTCGTCGTCGAGGCCTACGGCTCGCAAATGCGTCTGCGCGACATCGCGACCGTCAGCACTCCCGACGCGCGCACCATCACGATTCAGCCCTTCGACAAGGGTGTCTCGGCGGACATCGTGCGCGGCATTCAGGCGGCGAACCTCGGCTTCAACCCCGTCCCGCAGGGCACGTTCATCCGCTGCCCCGTCCCCGAACTCACCGGCGAGCGGCGCGCCGAACTCGTCAAGGTCGCCCACCGCCTCGCCGAGGAAGGGCGCGTCGGCGTGCGCAACGCCCGGCGCGACGCGCTCGACGTTTTGAAAAAGGCGAAGGACGCGATTCCCGAAGACGACTTCAAGCGCGCCGAGAAAGACATCCAGAACGCGACCGACCGGCAAATCGCCGAGATTGACAAGCACCTGAAGGTCAAGGAGGCCGACCTGACCAAACTGTGAACCACCACCGGCGGCACATGCGAATTCTCACGGCGGCGGCGCTGACGCTCGCTTACGCCGTCTGCGGCTGGGCGGGAACGGCGGGCGCGAGCGAGGCAAGTCCCGCCGCCAGTGCCGCCACCGCCATCGGCACCACCACCGGCACCGCTCCCGCCGCCCCTTCATCCTTCATCCTTCAACCTTCATCCTTTCCGCAGCGTCTGTTGTCGAAAGGACACTCCGCCGCCGCGCTGCGGAAAATCCTCGTGCCGCGCGACCGGTGGCGGCCGTTCCCGCCCGTCGCAGACCGCAAGGCGTGGGCGCGCGCCGACGCCGAAATCCTCGCCGCGTGCGTCGCCGAGGGCGAACGCCTCCTCGACTACAAATGGCCGCCGCTGCCGGCGACGCTCTCGCTCGCAATCGCGCGCACCGGCAACCGCTCCGATTTCGACCGCCTCAACACCGAGAAGCGCCGCGCGCTCACGCACCTCGTCCTCGCGGAAATCGCCGAGAACCGCGGCCGCTTCACCGACGCCATCGTCAACGGCGTCTGGTCAATCTGCGAGGAGTCGTGGTGGGGGTCGCCCGCGCACCTGTCGCGCGGTCCCGAATATCGCGGGCTGCACGACATCACGCGCCCGCGCGTTGACCTCTTCACCGCCACCACCGCCGAGACCCTCGCGTGGACGGACTACTTCCTCGGCGAGAAACTCGACGCCGTCTCGCCGGTGGTGCGCCGCCGTATCCGCCACGAGGTCAACCGCCGCCTCCTCGAACCCGTCCTCGCGCACCACCACTGGTGGATGGGCGAAAAGGGCGGCGCCGAAGCCCCCAACAACTGGAACCCGTGGATTTGCTCCAACTGGCTCGCCTGCGCCCTCCTGCTCGCGCCCGACGAGGACGCACGCGCGCGCCACGCCGCCGCCGTCCTCGAAACCCTCGACAACTTCCTCGACCACTATCCCGACGACGGCGGCTGCGACGAAGGTCCGGGCTACTGGAACGCCGCCGCCGGCTCCCTCTACGACAACCTCGCCCTGCTCGACCTCGCCACCGCCGGCGCCACCCGCCCCCTCCTGCGCGCGCCTAAAATCCGCAACATGGCGGCCTTCGTCTGGCGCGCCCAAATCAGCGAAAAATACTCCCTCAACTTCGCCGACGCCTCGCCCCACCTCGGACTCGACGCGCCCCTCGTGTGGCGCTTCGGCGCCGCCGCCGGCGACACCGCCATGCGCCGCTTCGCCGCGTTCTACCTCCCCGACAAACACGCCCACCCGCTCGCCAACCTCTTCAACCGAACCCACTTCGCCCGCGCCTTCTTTTACCTCTTCGAACGCGCCGCGATGGACGCCGAGCCGAAATCCCTCCCGCTCCCGCGCGACGTGTGGCTCCCCGGAATCCAAGTCATGCTCGCCCGCGACACCGCCGGCAGCGCGCGCGGCTGGACCCTCGCCGCCAAAGGCGGGCACAACGACGAAAGCCACAACCACAACGACGTCGGCAACTTCATCCTCTATCGCGACGGCGCGCCCGTCATCGTGGACGTCGGCTCCGGCAAATACACCGCCAAGACCTTCAGCGCCGACCGCTACACCATCTGGAACCTCCGCTCCGAATACCACAACACCCCCGCCCCCAGCGGCGTCGGACAAAGCGCCGGTGCCGCCTTCCGCGCCCGCGACGCCCGCCACACCGCCGGTGACCGCTCCGCCACCCTCTCCCTCGACATCACCGCCGCCTACCCGCCCGCCGCCGGACTGCGCCGCCTCCGCCGCACCATCACCCTCGAACGCGGCACCGGCGCCAACATCCGCGACGAATACGAACTCGCCGCCGGCGGCGGTGCCGTGTTTGCCGAGCACATCATGGTTTGCCACCCCGCGCGCATCACCGGCGACGCCGAAGTCACGCTCGACATTCGCAACCCCGCCGGCAACGGCAGCGGTGCCGGTAGCCCTGCCGCGCCGGTCGTCATCCGCTTGCGCGGCGCACCCGCCGGTGCCGTCACCGTGCGCATCGAACCCATCGTTTTGAGCGGCGAGTCCGACACCGGCGTCCGCAACAACTGGGGCGACGGCACCCTCCGCCGCATCACGTTTCTGGTGAACACCGCCGGTGCCGCCGGTGCCGCCGCCGCTGCCGGTGCGCTCACGCTTGAAATTCGGTAGAACCCGTAGCCGATACACACATGGAGCGCCGCACATGGAGCGCCGCACATGGAGCGCCGACTTTCAAGTCGGCTCGCATGCCCATGCGGCGCAGCCGCCTTGCATTTTCTTCTCTCTTTCGAGTGGCGGCTACGCCGCATCTCTACCGAGCCGACTTGAAAGTCGGCGCTCCCAGTTGCGGTTCAGGGAGGCAACAAACTTGTTTGTTTTGGTGTCCGTTGGCGGCACTGCCGGCACTGCCGGCGGCAAACATCATGCGCACTTTTTCCCTTCGTCCTTCCTTGTCCCGCCTCGCGTCCGGTCTGCTCGCGCTCGCCGCCGCCGGTGGTGGTTGCGCGCTGGGTCCTGATTACGAGCGTCCGGTGTTCAAGGACATCGAGGAGACGAAAAAATTCGCCGGCGACGATTTGTGGAAGCCGGCGCGGCCGCGCGACGCGGTCCCGAAGGGCGAGTGGTGGCGGATTTACGGGGACGCCGCGCTGGACCGACTTGCGGCGCGGGCGACGGAGCGTTCGGCGGACGCGCGCGTGGCGCTGGCGCGCTTGGAGCAGGCGCGCGCCGCCGCCGGCATTGAAGGCGCGGCGCTCTGGCCGGAGTTGACGGGCCGCGCGGGGGCGTCGCGCTCGCGCACGGAGCGCAACCGGCGCACGGGGGCGGACGCCTATACGCAGAACGCTTTCTCGCTCGGCGGCGACCTGTCCTACGAACTCGACCTGTGGGGGCGGGTGCGGCGCACGACCGAGGCGGCGGACGCGCGGGCGGAGGCGGCGTTGGCGGACTACCACAACGCGCTGCTGTCGGTGCAGGCGGAGGTGGCGCGGAATTACTTCGCGCTACGCGCGTTGGATGCGGAGCGGGCGCTCGTGGTGCGCAACATCGAGAGCAGGCGCAAATCGCTCGCGCTCGTGGCGCGCCGGCAGGAACTCGGCGCGGGGACGGAACTCGACACGCGGCTGGCGGAGGCGGAACTCGCCTCGTCGGAGAGCGACCGCGCGGACATTGACCAGCGGCGCGCGCAACTGCGCCTCGCGCTGGCGGTGCTGTGCGACGAGAACCCGTCGGCGTTCGCGTTGGCGGAGGACGCGCGCGCCGCGCTCGCGGAGCCGCCGCCGGTGCCGTCGGGGTTGCCCTCGGCACTGTTGGAGCGGCGTCCCGACATCGCGTCGGCGGAGCGCGCGGTCGCGGCGGCGAACGCGGAGGTCGGCGCGGCGAAGGCGGCGTTTTTTCCGACGTTGGTGCTTTTCGCCGGCGCGGGCTATGCGTCGGCGGACGTTGGGAAACTGTTCACGCCGGCGCAGTGGAAGTGGAATTTCGGACCGTCGCTGACGCTGCCCTTTTTCGAGGGCGGGCGGTTGCGTGCCGACCACCGGCGGTCGCTGGCGCGGCGCGAGGAGGCGGTCGCGCAATACCGGCAGCGGGTCTTGGAGGCGTTTCGCGAGGTGGAGGCGTGCCTGTCCGACCTCGCGCGGCTCGCCGAGCGCAATGCGGCGATGTCGCGGGCGGTGGTGGCGTCGCGGCGGGCGGCGACGCTTGTGAACGAGCGCTACATTCGCGGGCACGACAGTTACATGGACGTGCTGAACGCGGAGCGGACGGCGATTGCGAACGAGCGGTTGGACGTTCAGGTGCGCGGGCAGCGGCTCGTGGCGAGCGCGTTGCTGGTCAAGGCCGTCGGCGGCGGTTGGAAGGAGCAGGAGTAGCGCGGGCGGCGCGGGGGCGGGCGGAGCGGGCGGAGCGGGCGTTGCCGGTGGCACCGCCGGTGGCGGCTTTCGGGGTCGCGAAGACGAGGGCGATTTCCTTTTGGGAGAGTTTCCGGCAGTCGCCCGGCGGCATGCGGCGCAGTTCGAGCGCGCCGATTTGGAAGCGGAAGAGCGTCTTCACGAAGAAGCCAAAAATTTCGAGCAGGCGGCGGATTTCGCGTTTGCGCCCTTGGGCGAGGCGGACTTCGAGCCGCTCCGGTTCGCGCTCGTTCCAGAGGACGCGCTTGAAGCGCAGGAAGTCGTCGCCGTCCTTGGCACCTTTGAGCAGGCGGGGGATGAGCACGGGGTCGAACGGGCGGTTGACGGTGACGCGGTAGCGTTTTTCGACGCCGTTGGACGGGTGCATGACGCGGTTGGCGAAGTCGCCGTCGTCGGTGATGAGCAGCATTCCCTCGCTGTCCTTGTCGAGGCGTCCGACGCAGAAGAGTTTTCTGTCGGCGAACTCCGGCGGCACCATCTCGAAGACGGTCCGGCCGCCCTTGGGGTCGTCGTTGGTGCACAGGAAGCCGCGCGGTTTGTTGAGGATGAGGACGACGCGGTCGGTGTCGCCGGCGGTGATGCGGCGACCTTCGACGCGCACGTCGTCGCCGGCGGTGACGCTTTGCCCGATTTCGGCGCGGTGTCCGTTGACGGTGACGGCGCCGTCGCGGATGAGCGTTTCGGCGGCGCGGCGCGAGCACACGCCGGCTTGGGAGAGGAATTTTTGGAGGCGCAGCGGGGTGCCGTCCGCCGCCGGCGGCGTTTTCGGCGCCGTTGCCGGCGGGGGCGGTTTGCTCATGGGATGAATTTCTTGAACGCGAGGACGGCGTTGTGGCCGCCGAAGCCGAGGTTGTTCGAGAGGGCGACGCGAACGGGCGTTTTGCGCGCGGTGTTCGGGACGTAGTCGAGGTCGCACTCGGGGTCGGGGGTTTCGTAGTTGATGGTGGGCGGGATGAGTCCGTCGCGGATGGAGAGGACGGCGGCGGCGGCTTCGATGCCGCCGGCGGC
>JAISSQ010000212.1 GCA_031273045.1 Puniceicoccales bacterium | reverse complement strand
GCGTTGGCGCCGAAGGGCGCGAAGGCGGTCGTGCTGGCGGAAAACGGTGCCGCGCCGGCGGACGTCGCGGCGTGGAAGCCGGCGGGGAATCACATCGTGTCGGTTTTCGCGAAGGACGTGTCGCCGGCGGCGCCGTTGCCGGAATACCCGCGTCCGCAACTCGTCCGCGCCGAATGGCTCAATCTCAACGGGTTGTGGGATTACGCAATCACGCCGCTCGCGCCCGACGCCGCCAAGGTTGCCCGCAACGCGAAGGCGCCGGCGGATTTCGCCGCGCTCGCGGCGGCGGCACCGGCGGGGTTCGACGGCAAAATTCTCGTGCCGTTTCCGGTTGAGTCCGCGCTTTCGGGGGTCGGCAAGCGGGTCGGCGAGAAGAATTTGCTTTGGGAGCGGCGCGAGTTCGCGGTGCCGGCGCAGTGGGCGGGGCAAAGGATTATGCTCAACTTCGGCGCGGTGGACTGGCACGCGGAGGTGTGGGTGAACGGCAGGCACGTCGGCGGGCACAAGGGCGGCTACACGCCGTTTGCGCTCGACATCACCGACGCGCTCAAGAACCCCGCCGGCAGTGCCGTTTCCAACGCCACCGGCGGCGCGACCGGCGCGAAAAAACACACGTTGCTCGTGCGTGTTTTCGACGGCACCGACCGCGGCAACGGCTACCAGCCGGTTGGCAAACAACTCTCCAATCCGCGCACGATTTGGTATTCGCCGGTCACGGGAATTTGGCAAACGGTCTGGCTCGAACCGGTGCCGGCGGCGAACCACATCACCGGTGTCCGCGCGGAGAGCGACATTGATGCTTCCGCGCTTTATGTTGACGTTGACGCCGCGCGGAACAACCGGCGCACGCGCGTCAAGTTCGATGTCATTGACCGCGCCGGCAACGTCGTCGTTTCCGGTTGGGGAAAACTCAACAACCGCATCAAGGTCATTGTTGACAACCCGATTCTTTGGTCGCCCGAAAACCCTTATCTTTACGACATCGCCGTCACGCTCTCCGAAAACGGAAAAGAGCAGGAGACGGTGCGCTCCTACGTCGCCTTCCGAAAAATCGCGAAGGCGAAGGACAAGAACGGCGTGATGCGCTTTCAACTTAACAACAAAACACGCTTCCAATTCGGTCCGCTCGACCAAGGTTGGTGGCCCGACGGTCTCTACACCGCGCCCACCGACGAGGCGTTGCTTTTCGACATCAAAAAAACAAAGCAATGGGGCTTTAACACGATTCGCAAACACGTGAAAGTCGAGCCGGCGCGCTGGTATTATCATTGCGACAAGGAGGGGATGCTCGTCTGGCAGGATATGCCGAGTGGAAACTGGCCGCCGGAGATGTATCGGACGCACTACGACATTCCACAAATGAAAATGAACGGCGGGCGCGACACCGAGCGCTCGCAGGAAAGCAAAGACAACTTTTTGCGCGAATGGCGCGAAATCATCAACCTGTGCCGCGTCAACCCAAGCGTCATCGTCTGGGTGCCGTTCAACGAAGCGTGGGGACAGTTTGACACAGCCAGAATTGCTTCGTTCACAAAGAATTACGACCCAACTCGCCTCGTGGACTCCGCCTCCGGTGGAAACTTCCGCGAGTGCGCCGACGGCGACATTCACGACTGGCACAACTACCCGCACCCGAAAATCAACTTTCTGCTCAAGGACAAGGTCAACGTCCTCGGCGAATACGGCGGTATCAGCCGGCCGGTGCAGGGACACGTCTGGCGCGCCGGCGGCAATTGGGGATACATCGGCGCGAAGGACAAGGACGCGCTCACAAAGAAGTATTGCGACTACGCGAAACAACTCCAATCGCTCGTCGCAAAAGGCGTCTCCGGCGCAATCTACACGCAGACAACCGACGTCGAAATCGAGACAAACGGAATCATCACCTACGACCGCGCCGTTGTCAAAATGGACGAGGAGAAAATCCGCGCCGCGAACCAGTCCGTCATCCGCGAACTCGACGGCGCCGACCCCGAATGGCAACCGGTCGGACTGCGTTTGAAAACGCCGTGGACGGACAAGGTGGACTACAAAAACCCGCTCCCCGAATACCCGCGCCCGACGCTCCTGCGCGCCGATTGGAAAAACCTGAACGGCCTCTGGGAATACACAATCACCGCCACCGGTGACGCCGCCGGCGAGCCGCAAATCGCGCCGGCAATCGCCGCGCTTCCAAAGAAACTTTCCTCCTACGTCTCGCTCTTCAACGCCGACGACAACGAACTCTACAAGCAGAGCATTCCAAACGCGAACGCGCTCGCTTTCCTCTCCAAAAACATCCCGCTGCTCGACTATCCAAACGAGCAGGTCGAGCGCACCTATTACTTCCGCTGGTGGACGTTCCGAAAACACATCAAACAGACGCCGGACGGGCGCGTCCTCTCCGAGTTCCTGCCGAGCGTGCCGTGGGCGCGAAAACACAACACAATCTCCTGCGCCGCCGGTCACCATTTCCGCGAAGGACGCTGGCTGCGCGACGCCTCGCTGCTCGACGAATACGCCGAGTTCTGGTTCAAAAAAGGCGGCACGCCGCGCGGCTATTCCTTCTGGGCGGCGGAAAGCATTTTGCAACAGGCGGCGGTCACCGGCGATTACACAACAGCGAAAAAACTGCTCCCAGAACTTGTCAAAAACTACGCCGGTTGGGAACGCGAACGGCTCGATAAAAACGGTCTCTTCTGGCAGCACGACGGCAACGACGGAATGGAGGTCTCCGCCGCCAGCGCACTCCTCAAAACCGCCGACCACTACCGCGTCACAATCAACTCGTATATGGCGGCGGAAGCGCTCGCCATTTCGCAAATCGCAACACTTTCCGGCGACAAGGCGACCGCCAAAACGTTCGCCGAAAAAGCGGAGAAAATCCGCTCGCTGATGTTCGCGAAACTCTGGGACAACGACGCGAAATTCTTCAAGGTCGCGCCGCGTGTCCGCGCCGCCGGTGACGCGCTGCGCCTCGCGCCGGTGCGCGAACTGCACGGGTTCACGCCGTGGTATTTTGAAAGTTTGAAAACGCCGGAAAAATTCTCCGTCGCGTGGAAACAACTCGGCGACCCGAAGGGCTTCTACGCGCCCTACGGACCCTCCACAACCGAACGCCGCTCGCCCGCGTTCCGCCTCAATTACAGCGGCCACGAATGCCAGTGGAACGGTCCGAGTTGGCCCTACTCGACCGCAATCACGCTCACCGGTCTCGCAAACCTCGCAAACAGCACTGCCGGTGACGCCGCCGGCGGCGCGAAAAACGCCGGCGACCTGCGCGACCTGCGCGACCTTTTCCTGAAAACGCTCTGCTGCTACGCGCGCTCGCATTTCCGCAAACGCGAAGACGGAAAAACGGTCTCGTGGATTGACGAAAATCTCAACCCAGACACCGGCGACTGGATTTCCAGAACACGCCTAAAAACTTGGCAGCGAGGAACTTGGTCAAAGGGAAAAGGCGGCGTCGAACGCGGAAAAGATTACAACCACTCGACGTTTTGCGACAATGTTTTGAACGGTCTCATCGGCTTCCGTCCGGCGAACGGAGAATTCTTCACGCTGTTCCCGCTGACGCCGCGCGACGTGCCGTTCTTCGCCGTGGACAACCTCTTCTATCACGGCAAAAAAATCACAATCGTTTATGACCGCGACGGCTCGCGATACGGTCTCGGAAAGGGACTGAAAGTGTTCGCGAACAACGCGCAAATTTACGCCTCGAAAACACTGCCGGCGGCACCGGTGAAAATCGAACTGCTGAAATCAATCCTGCCGGTGCCGGTGATTGTCAGCGACGGCGACGCGAACACAAAATTGCCGCTCGAAAAGTTCACCGGCAGCGACCGAATCCTCGTCCCGTTCCCAATCGAAGCGCCGCTCTCCGGCGTCCGCAAATCACTCACAAAAGAACAGTTCCTCTGGTATAAAAAAGAGTTCCAAATCCCCGCCGGCGACGGGTGGAAAAACAAGCGCGTCAAACTCAATTTCGGCGCCGTTGACTGGCAGGCGGACGTGTGGCTCAACAACAAATTTCTCGGAACGCACAAAGGCGGATACACTCCGTTCTCGTTCGATATAACCGACGCGCTGAAACGCACTGCCGGTGACGCCGCCGCCAGTGCCGCCGGTGCCGCGACGCAAACGCTCGTCGTCCGCGTCTTCGACCCGACCGAGCACGGCATCGGTCCGCGCGGAAAACAAATCTCGCGCCCCGACGGCATTTTCTACACGCCCTCCTCCGGCATTTGGCAAACCGTCTGGCTCGAACCGGTGCCGCAGCAAAACCACATCACCGCCGTCCGCACCGTCAGCGACATTGACGACGGTTTCCTCTCCGTCATCGCCGACACCGCCGCGCCGGCACCGCTCGCCGCCCGCGTTGACATCCGCCTCTTCGACGCGCAAAACAACCTCGTCGCCGAAGCGTTGAAACAACCCGCCACCGGTGAAAACCGACTACGCGTCAAAAAAGAAAAAATGCGCCTCTGGTCGCCCGAAACACCGACGCTGTATAACCTCGAAATCACACTTTACAACGACGGCAAAACCGCCGCCGAAACCGTCAAGTCATACACCGCGTTCCGAAAGATTTCCGTGAAGCGCGACAAGGCGGGCGTCGTCCGTTTGCAACTCAACAACAAAAACTATTTCCACTACGGAATGCTCGACCAAGGTTTCTGGCCTGACGGCATTTACACCGCGCCAACAGACGACGCCCTGCTCTTCGACATCCGCCAGACCAAAGCACTCGGTTTCAATATGTTGCGCAAACACATCAAAACCGAACCCGCGCGCTGGTATTACCATTGCGACAAGGAGGGCGTCCTCGTCTGGCAGGATATGCCAAGCGGCGGCGACAGCGGCGGCGGCAAACTCGATATGCGCGGAAACATCGCCGCCGGAAAGGACTGCGCGCGGACCGAACTCTCAAAACAAAACTTCAAACGCGAATGGAAGGAAATCATTGATTCCCTCCGCGCCCATCCAAGCATCGTCGTCTGGGTGCCATTCAACGAAAGTTGGGGACAGTTTGACACCGTCGAAATCGCCTCGTGGACGCAGGGCTACGACATCTCCCGATTGGTCAACGCAGCCAGCGGCGGCAACCATTGGAACATCGGCGATTTCTACGACCACCACGCCTATCCGCCGCCCAGCACAACCAAACACGGCGACCCGAACCGCGTCATTGCAATCGGCGAATTCGGCGGCCTCGGCTGGCGCGAGGACAACCACCTTTGGGAACGCGGAAAGGGCTGGGGTTGGGGACAGCCCGACCGGAACGACCCGAACGCACTCACAAAAACATTCGTCAGTTACTCCGAACAACTCGCCCGCCTCGCAAAGAATAACGTCAGCGCCGGCGTTTACACACAAGTCAGCGACGTCGAAACCGAAGCCAACGGACTGTTCACTTACGACCGCCAAAAACTCAAGGTTGACGTCGAAAAAACCCGCGCCGCCAACCACGCCGCAATCGCCGCCGGCAGTGTGAATGAAGAGAACGAAAAAAGCCCCGCCGGCGCCCCGCTCGAAGTCACCGTCGGACAAAACAAACTGCGCTTCCGCTACTGCCCGCCCGGCGCGTTCCTCTGCGGAAGCCCGTCAACCGAACCCGGCCGCTACGCAAACGAACGCCAGCACAAAGTCACGCTCACAAAGGGTTTCTATCTCGCGGAGACCGAAGCGACCGTCGGCTTGTGGAAAGAATTCGTCGCCGCCACCAATTACAAAACCGAACCGGAACGCAGCGGACGCTCCCTCGGCTTCTCCAATCCCAAAGCCACCGGCGGCGACTTCAAATACGTCAAGGGCTACACGTGGAAAAACACCGGCGACGAACCGCCGCTCACCGACAACCGCCCCGTCGCCCACGTCTCGTGGAACGACTGCGACGCCTTTGTCAAATGGCTCAACTCCACCGCCGCCGCCGGCAAAATCTCCGGCAAACCCGCGAACCTCCGCTTCGCCCTCCCGACCGAAGCGCAATGGGAATACGCCTGCCGCGCCGGCAACACCGCCCGCTGGTGTTTCGGCGACGACGAATCCAAATTAAACGACTACGCCTACTGGGGTTACGACGCCGGCAATATGGCGCGAACCACCCACCCCGTCGCCGAAAAGAAACCCAACGCTTGGGGATTCTTTGATATGCACGGAAACATTTGGGAATGGTGCCGCGACTGGGCCGACTACCGGCAGGACAACGCCACCGACCCCGTCGGCACCGACAAAAACCAACGCGGCCTCCGCAGCGGCGGCTGGATGCACAGCCCTCCCGAACTCTGGCCTGCCCAAAGCCGTTCCGCCCGCCGCATCGCCCACCACAAATCCTTCTCCAGCAGCCGCCTCGGCTTCCGCCTCGCCCTCGTGGCGGAGTAGCGCAAGTTCCATCCTTTCCGCATTGT
>JAISSQ010000198.1 GCA_031273045.1 Puniceicoccales bacterium | reverse complement strand
TTCCGCTCGGCGCGGCATAAATTTCCACACCGGCGAGAGCACGCTGGCGCGGACTTCCTTGGCAAAGTTCACCATGCCGGCGAAACCGGCGAGGGCTTCCTTGCGCTCGTGGTTGTGGTCGCAGAAACCGATGCCGAGTTTGTAGGCAATCGGACGCTCCTTCACGCCGCCGATGAACAAATCAACGTCCTTCTCCAAACAGAATTTCGCGAGTTCGAGCGGGTTCGAATCGTCAACGATGACGGTGCCCGGGTCGCACATCTCGCGCAGCAGCGCATAGTCGTCCTTGTCGCCGGTCTGCGTGCCGACGAGCGCGGTGCTCATTCCGAGTGTGCGCAGGGCGCGGACGAGCGAGAACGCCTTGAACGCGCCGCCGACGTAGATGGCGGCCTTCTTGCCGGCGAGGTCGGCGCGGATGCGCCGCAACTCCGGCATCACCGCTTCGATTTCGGTGCGGACGATTTCGCGGGTGCGGTCGAGCAGCGCGGGGTCGGCGGCGGCGAAGAAATTGGCGGTCTCGTAGAGCGCGGCGGCGGTGTCCTCCAATCCGAAAAACGAGACGCGCTTGAACGGGATGCCGTGCTGTTTTTCGAGCATCTTGGCGAGCGGCGTCATCGAACCGGAGCATTGGACGAGGTTGAGTTTCGCGCCGTGGCACCGGCGGATGTCGTCAACGCGCCCGTCGCCGGTGAGCGTGGCGACGATGTTCACGCCCATGCGCCGGAAGTAGTCGCGCACAAGCCACGTCTCGCCGGCGACGTTGAAGTCGCCAAGCAGGTTGATGGAGACGGGCGGGACGCCGGCGGTGTCGCCCGTGCCAACGAGCCGCCACAGCGCGTCGCACGCGGCGCGGTAACCGGATTTTTTCGTCCCCTTGAAGCCCTCGCTGGCGACGGGGATGACGGGGATGCCGGTGCCGGCGGCGACGCGCTTGCACACCGCCTCCACGTCGTCGCCGATGAGGCCGACAATGCACGTCGAATACACGAACGCGGCCTTCGGCGCGTGGCGCGCGATGAGTTCGCGCAGGTTCGCTTCGAGTTTCCGCTCGCCGCCGTAGATGACGTCGAGTTCGCGCAAGTCGGTGGAGAACGAGTTTCGGAACAGTTGCGAGTGGCTGCTCTGCGCGCCGCGAATGTCCCACGTGTAAGCGGCGCAGCCGATGGGTCCGTGAACGAGATGCAGCGCGTCGGCGACAGGATAGAGCACGACGCGCGAGCCGCAGAACGCGCACGCCCGCTGCGTCACCGAACCGGCGAGCGAATGTTTGTCGCCGGTGATGACGTTGGCGTCGCCGGCGATTTCGACGGATTTGGCGCGACCGGGCAGAATGGAAATTGACGCGGCGACGGCACCGGCAGCGGGCGGTGGCACCGGCTGCACCGCTACCGGCGGTGCTACAGGCGGCGCGGCGGACGGCGGCGCGGCTGGCGCGGTTGGCGTTTCGGAACTCATTGCCGGCGGAAAAGCAAGTTGGGTGCCGCCGCAACCGCCGCGCGTTCATTAGCAAAAACGTGCCCAGTCGAGCGTGTTTCTTCTAAATCACCGGCAGCGTGCAAACGCCGGTTTTCGCGCTTTCGCCGCTACCGCTCCGCCGATAAAACGCCGCGCCTTTCGCACGAACGAAACAACACCCAAACAACAACGACACACCATGTCCCTTCCATTCCCGATTCTCACCGCCGACGAGGCGGCCGCGCTTATTCCAGACGGCGCGACCGTCGGTTTCAGCGGCTTCACCTCGACCGGTCAGGCGAAACTTATTCCGCAGGCAATCGCCGCGTTCGCCAAGAGCCGCCACGCCGAGGGCAAGCCGTATAAAATCAACGTCATCACCGGCGCCTCGACCAGCGGCGAACTCGACGGTGCGCTCGCCGAGGCGGACGCCATCAACTGGCGCACGCCCTACCAGTCGAACGGCATTCAGCGCAAGGCCATCAACGCCGGCAAAATCCACTACTTCGACATGCACCTGTCGCAGGTGCAGCCGTGGCTGCGCGCGGGCTTCCTCGGAAAGGTTGACTGGTGCGTGCTCGAAGCCGCCGAGGTGCGCGCCGACGGCTCCATTCTGCTCACGACGTCCATCGGCGCCACGAACACGCTGGCGCGTCTCGCCGGCAAGGTGCTCATCGAACTCAACGACGCGCACCCCGCCGAGATTCTCGGTCTGCACGACATCTACGAGCCGGCCGACCCGCCGCACCGGCAGCCCATTCCGCTGGTCACCGTCCGCGACCGCGTCGGCACGCCGCTGCTCCAACTGCGTCCCGAACAAATCGCCGGCATCGTCACCAACCACGCGCTCGACAACGTGAAGGAATACGACCCTGTTGACGACGCCACGCTCGCCATCGGCGCGAATGTCGCCGACTTCATTCTGCGCGAACGCCGCGCCGGTCGTCTGCCCGACGGGCTGCCGTTCCAGAGTGGCGTGGGCAACATTGCCAACGCCGTCACCGAGGCGATGGCGAACAACCCCGAAATCCCGAACTTCACGCTCTACAGCGAGGTGATTCAGGACGGCATTCTGTCGCTCATTGACAAGGGGCGGGTGACGTTTGCGAGCGGCACCGCCGTGTCGTTCACGCCGGCAGTGCTCTCGAAGGTCTATGCCGATTGGAAGACCTACAAGGACAAGTTGGTGCTGCGCCCGATGGAGGTGTCGAACAGCCCCGAAATGGTGCGCCGCCTCGGCGTCATCACCATCAACACGGCGTTGGAGTTCGACATCAACGGCAACGTCAACAGCACGCACACGCTCGGCCGCGAGATGATGAACGGCATCGGCGGCAGCGGCGACTTCACGCGCAACGCGCACCTCTCGATTTTCACCTGCCCGTCGTCGCGCAAAGGCGGCGCGTTGAGCATGGTGGTGCCGGTGGCGAGCCACATTGACCACAGCGAGCACAGCGTTGACGTGCTGGTCACGGAGCACGGCGTCGCCGACCTCCGCGCGAAAGACCCGACCGAGCGCGCCGAAATCATCATCGCGAACTGCGCCGCGCCCGAATACCGCGACCTGCTCCGCGCCTACGTGCGCAGTTGCGGAACGACGCACGCGCAGGTCAACACCGACAAGGCGGCGTGCTTCCACCAAGCGTTCGCGCGCTTCAAAGACATGCGCCGCGCCGC
>JAISSQ010000135.1 GCA_031273045.1 Puniceicoccales bacterium | reverse complement strand
CGAGTTGCCGCCATCAAAAAATGTGCATTGGTAAGTGTTCATGCGCGGAATAAGACACCGCGAATAACTACTTGTTCCGCAAAAAGTTATTCACATTTCTTCATTTTTAGGAGTGCCCACTAATCATCCCCCAGAACCGGCCTGAGAGCAAGGCGGAAGCCGAGGCCGTAGTCGCGGTGGGCCGGCACGCCCCCGCCACGGTCGGCGGAGCGACAGCCGGCGGCAGTGCCGTCCCAACTGCCACCGCGGTCGACGCGGCGGACGCCGGAGCGCGGACCCGATGGGTCGGTGACTGCACGAGAGGGATAGTAGTCATCCCAGTCCGCGCACCACTCCAAGACGTTGCCGTGCATGTCGTGAAAACCCCAAGCGTTGGGCTGCTTTTGCGCGACTGCATGGGTTCCGCCTCCGCTGTTCTTCTTATACCACGCCATCGCTTCCAGATTCCCCGCATAGTCACCGGTGGTGCCTGCGCGACAGGCATATTCCCACTGCGCTTCCGTCGGCAAACCGTATTCATAGCCACTGGGCAAGCGGCCGGCGGCGCGTTCTTGTTCCGTCAATTTCTTGCAGAATGCCACTGCCTCGTCATGACTCACCCAATTCATCGGAAAGTTTTCGCCAACATTTCCCAAGCAACACCGCTTCACGTCTTCATAGTTTTCCAATCCGAAGATCTTAACGATTTCCTTCATGGTGATTAAACTGCTCACCTTGTTGTCCTTTCCCGGCCAGCACTTGTCGGAACTATTCCAAGCCATGTCGAATTGCTCTTGGAGGGAAGTGCCCATCACCGCCTTCCACTGCGCTTGCGTCACCGCCGTCTTGCCCAGCCAAAACGGCTTCGAGATGGAAACCTTGTGGACAGGTTTCTCGTCGCCATCACCGTTGCCGGTAGAATCCCCCATCATGAACGAACCAGCAGCGACAGGAAGCAGGTCAAGGGTAACACCACCCGGAAGATTAAGGTAAGTTCCTTCATGTGGAACAACCGGTGGCGGATGGTTCTCATTGTTTTTAGCGGGGTCAGGGAGGTGCTGTAGGTATTCGTTCATGGAAAGAAGAAAGTGAAGAGTGAATGGGAGGGAAGCGAACAGTGTTTCTGCAGATTTGTTCCGCAAGATTTTTCTGTGGCAAAATGCGACATTCCGAATGGGCAAGGAAAGCAGTTCGCCGCCCACCGCCAGCGACATCACCACCGAGTCCACAGAAACCGCAGAGGCGACGCAGAGGTCGCCATCCGTATTTTCCCTCTGCGGAAACTTTCTCTGCGAAACCTCCGCGTCCTCTGTGCCCTCTGTGGTTGAAATAGAGCGCACCGCCACCGGCGGCGTGCGCCGCCTGCGCATGGGCGACCCCGTTGGGGTTGAAAGTGTCCGCGCCTTCGCGTCTTCGCGTGAGAAAATCCTCGCCCGCCTGTCACTTTTGAATTGTCCGGCGGAACGCCGGTGCCGGGACCTCGTGTCTTCGTGTGAACTTTGCGGGAGCCATTGGCGCGGTGGCGTGTCTCGACGGAGATGAAAATTTTTCTTTTGACAAAGGCGAGTTGGGTGGTGTGTGCAATTTTTGCGGCGGTGCTGTGCGTATGCGGCGCACCGGTGAACGCAACGATAGCGTCGCCGACAGCAGAGCCACCGGCAACAGAGCCGCCGGTGAAGGCGTCGCCGGCGGTGCTCGGAAACGGAAAGGTCGCAGTGTTTTTCGATTTGAACACCGGCACTTACGAAGTGCGCGACCTGACCACCGGCAGCGGCAACGGCGGCGGCGGCAACGGCGGCAACGGCGGCGTTGCCGGCGAAGTCGTCATCGCCGGCGGTTATGTCGCAATCAACAACACTCTGCGCAGTTGCGACGCCGTCCGTCACTCCGCGCGGTTTGAAACCGAAAACAACGCCGCCGGTGCCGCCGCCGGCAAAGGTCGTTCGCTTGTCATCGAGTCCGAACTGCCGGCGCACCACGCGACGTTGCTGTTGAAATTCACGGTGCGCCCGAATGCGCCGGAGGTGCTCGTCACCGCCGGTGTTCGACTCGCCGGTGATGCGCCGGCACCGCTGCAAGTCGCCAAAATCGCGCCGCTCGCCGGTGGCGTTTTCCGTCCCGACGCGCCGCCGGCGGCGTTGAAAACCATCCGCGTCCTCGACGGCAATGGCGGCGCCTTGCGAACGCGCGTCCACTCCGCGCCGGCAAACGCGCCTGCAGGCACCGCGCCGGCAGTCGGCTGCACGAACAACCTGCTCGTTTACACCGCCGGCGACGCCACCGGCGGCGACACCGCAAAACCCACCGGCGACAAAAACGCCGCCGCCGCCGGCAACACCGCCCGCTCGCTCGTTATCGGTGGCGCGAGTTACCACGATTTCGCGAAGTTCGCCGCCGTCGCACCCGCCGGCAAAACTCCCCGCGCCCCCGACCCCAGCGAAGTGGCACTGTCGAAAAGTGCCGCACATCCTCCCCGCTCCCCGCTCTCCGCTCCCCGCTCCCCGCGCCTCGCCCTTTACGCCGCCGACTTCGTCGGACGCCGCGTCTTGCCCGGAACCACTTACCTTCCCGCCGGCGACCGTTTCTACATTGATTGCGTCACCCGCGACCCCTTCGACGCCCTCGAACACTACGCCCGCATCGTCGCCGCCGAACAGGGCATTCGCCCGAATTACTACACGTTCCCAACCGTCTGCCTGTGGTATGCCGCGCACACGCACTACGGCACCGCCGGCGGCGTCAAATCGAACGTCGAAAACACCAGCGCCGGCGCCGTCGCCGAGATGGAGCGCATCGCCGCGAGCGGCTGGCTCAAATACACCACCGCCGCCGTCCGCCTCGTCCCCGATTGCTACGACGCCGACAACGAGAACGGTTGGTGGGACGACGCCCATTGGCAGATTCACAACGTCGGCAAGAACCGCGACACCAACGTCCTCGGCTTCCGCAAAAACCACTACATCGCGCCCTACGAGACGACGGCGAAGTGGGCCGGCGCCGTCACCGCCCTCGGCGGCATCCCGCTCACGTATTTTCAAACAGCCGTCCGCTCCGAGGACTACGCGAAAGCGCACCCGACGCACATGCTCTTCAACACCGCGCACCACCGCTACACCCCCGCGCAACTGCGCCGCCCCGCTGGTCTCACCGAGCACGACAGCAACGAGTGGGGCTACTCGTGGGTCGGTCGCTGCCGGCACAAGTCCACCTACGATTTTTCCGACACCGATTTCCAACGCCACATGCGCGCCGTCTATGCGAACCTCCGCGCCGGCGGCGTTCGCGGCCTGATGTATGACTACCCACTCACCGGCTGGCCTGTTCACGGCGGAATGGACAACCCGGACTTCACCGCCGCCGCCCACTATCGAAAAATCTTCCAACTCTCCCGCGAAGGCCTCGGTGCCGACGCCTTCATCCACGAACGAAACATCGCACTCGGCTACGACGTCTCCCTCGACCTCGTCTCCTCGCAACGCATCTGGGGCGACACCGACGCGCTCGCGCCGGAGATGACCTCACGCGGCGGTTTGCGCTGGTATAAAAACCGCACACTCACCTGCTACGACATGGACGCGAAGAACCTCCTGCGCGTCCGCCCCGCGAACGCCGACGGCCTGCACCGCCTCCTCACAATGTCCTACTTCACCGGCTCGCGCCTGTTGCTCGCGAACAGTTTTTCGACACTCGCCCCGCGCCACCTCCGCGCCCTCTCGCGCATCTTCCCAATGCACCAAACCACCCTCTCCGCGCGACCGCTCGACATGTTCACCGCCACCGGCACCACCGGCGGCACCGGCACCACCGGCACTACCGGCGGCACCACCAACACCGGCGGGCACCCCACCATTTACTCCTTCCGCATCTCCGACGCTTGGCAACAAGTCGCCCTCTACAACCCCGACGACAAACGCCCCCGCGACTTCGCCCTCCCGCTCTCCGCCCCCAACACCGCCGCCGGCCTCCAACTCGACCCCGCCAAACGCTACCACGTTTACGACTTTTGGAACGACCGCCTCATTGCCGGTGACCTCGCCGGCACCGCCGTCCTCCGGCAAACCCTCCGCGCCGGCGAAGCCCGCGTCCTCTCCGTCCGCGAAACCCTACCCTACCCACAAATCATCAGCACCGACCGCCACCTCTTGCAGGGTTACCTCGAACTGCGCGACACCGCGTGGAACCCCGAAACAAACACCCTCACCGGCACCGCCCAACTCGTCGCCGGCGAACCCCTGAAAATCACCCTCGCAACCAACGGCTACACCGCCGGCAATGCCAGTGCCGGTGCCGGTGCTTCCGGCAATGCCAGTGCCGCCACCGGTGCCCCTTCCGCTGCCAGTGCTTCCGCCGCCGCCGCCGGTGCTTCTGCCACTGTCGCCACCACCACCGCCGCCGGCCTCGCCACCCTCACGCTCACTTCCCCCGCCGGCGGCGAAGTCCGCTGGTCGGTGAAATTCGCGCCCAATTCGCCGCCGGTGCCGGTGAAACTGCGCTGCGAGCATTTGACCGCGCCGCTCGGAATTGGAACCACCGCGCCACGCTTGTCGTGGCAACTGAACGACCGTCGCGCCGGCGCAAAACAAACAGCGTGGCAAGTGATGGTTTTCGCAGAAAAGAACGTCACCAGTGCCACCGGCAGTGCCGGCGGTAGTGTCGCCGATAATGTCGCTACCGGTGCCGCCGGTGATGTCGCCGACAGTGCCGCCGGTGGTGCCGGTGCGCCGGTCTGGGACAGCAGGAAGGTTGCCGGTGACGCCACGCTTGTCCGCTACGCCGGACCGCCGCTCGCGCCGTTCACACGCTACGTCTGGCGTGTGCGCGTTTGGGACGCCGCCGGCAACGCCTCGCCATTCTCCGCTCCGGAATTTTTCGAGACCGCCGCATTCAATCCAAACACCACCGGCACCACCGCCACCGCCGCCGGTGCGTTTCTCGCGTCGTGGATTTCCGACGGGCACGACAAGGATTTCCGCCCCGCCGCGCTCTTCCGCCGCGAGTTCACAATTTCGACGACAACCAACGCCGAAACCTCCACTACCGCCGGCACCACCGCCGCCGCTGCGCAACCGCTCAAAGCCCGTCTCCACATCACCGCCGGCGGTCTCTATGAAGTATTTATCAACGGCGTGCGCGTCGGCGACCGTTTGCTCGAACCGCTCTACACGCGCTACGACAAACGCAATCTCTACGCGACGCACGACGTCTCCGCGCTGCTCAAAAACGGGCGCAACGTCATCGGCGTCTGCCTCGCCAACGGTTGGTATAATCCACAGGCGCGCGCCATTTGGAATTTTCACAACGCGCCGTGGCGGAACCGTCCGCGTTTCGCGCTCGAATTGCGCATCAAAAACGCCGCCGGCAGCGTCGAAATTATTCGCTCCGACGCCACTTGGAAAACCGCCGCCGCCCCGCTCATTTACAACAACATTTACACCGGCGAACATTACGACGCGCGCCTCGAAAAAAACGTCGCCGGTTGGAACACGCCAAACTTCAACGACGCCGCTTGGGCACCGGCAACACCCGTTCCCGCGCCGGCTGCGCAACTCGTTGCGCAGCAAGCGCATCCCGTCCGCGCCACCGGTGAGTTTCGCGCCACCGAGTTTCGCAAAATCAACGACAAAACATTCCTCTACATCTTCCCGAAACAACTCGCGGGTGTCACCCGTTTTACAGCGAAAGCACCGGCGGGAACGCGCGTCGAAATAAAACACGGCGAGCAGTTGGACGCGCAAAACAAACGCCTTAACAACCGCCTCATCGCGCAGTTTTTCCGACCGACAAAAACAAGTGACGACCCGTTCCAAACAGACCGCTTTTTCTTCGCCGGCACCGGCGGTGCCGAGACCTTCCAAGCGCGCTTCAACTACAAAGGTTTTTCGATTGTCGAAGTCACAAGTTCCGCGCCGCTCGAACTCGACGCCGGCAGCGTCGTCGCCATCGAAACACGCACCGATTTTCCCGCCGCCGGCGGTCTCAAAACAAGCGACGAGTTGACGAACAAAATTCTCTTCGCCGCGCGCAATTCCTACCTGTCAAACTTCGTCGGAATTCCGACCGATTGCCCGCACCGCGAAAAGAACGGCTGGACCGCCGACGCGCATCGGAACACCGAACTCGGTCTCTTCAATTTCGACGCCGTCACGCTCTACGAAAAATGGCTCGACGACCACCTTGACGCCCAACGCGCCGACGGTCTGCTACCCGGAATAATTCCTTCAAGCGGCTGGGGTTACGGGAACGAACAATACGGAACCGTGGACTGGGTGGCATCAATCGCGTTCATCCCGTGGGACATTTTTTTGTTCACCGGCGACGCCTCCGCGCTCGCGAAAACCTACGAGGCGGCGAAAAAATACGTCGCGTTCCAAGAGCGGAAAAGCAAGGCGTTGGAGAAACAAACAGGCGCGCCGTTTTTGTTAAAAGACGCGCTTGGCGATTGGAACGCGCCGGACTTTTGGACGAAGCCGAAAACGCGCAGCAACCCGGCGTTCATCGCCACAATTCATTTTCACCAACTCGCGAAAATCCTCGCGCGAACAGCGGTTCTCCTCGGCAAAAAAGACGACGCCGCCCGCTACGCCAAACTCGCCGAAAACATCAAGGACGCGCTCAACAAAAAATGGCTCGACCGCGCCACCGGCGTTTATTGCAACGGCACGCAAACCGAACTCTCCGCCGCACTCTGCTTCGATGTCGTTCCGCCGGAGTTGAAAGAGAAAACCGTGGCGGCGCTCGTCGCCCGCATTGACGCCGACGGCGGTCATTGGCGCGTCGGAATGCTCGGCGTGAAAACGCTTCTCAACGCGCTCTCCGAGAACGGCCACGCCGACCTCGCGTTCCGCCTCCTGACGCAAACGACATTCCCCTCAATCGGCTACTACATCAGCAAAGGCGGCACCTCGCTTTACGAAGAATGGTTCGCGGACACGAAACGCGAGGCCTCGCTCAACCATCCCTGCTGGGGCGAATGCGGCGCGTGGTTGTATAAAGCCCTCGCCGGCATCCGACCCGACCCGTCCGCACCGGGCTTCAGACACTTCATTTTGCGCCCGAACTTCGTCCGCGCCCTCGACTTTGTCGAAGCGTGGCACGAAACCCCGCACGGCAAAATCGAAAGCAAATGGCGACGCGAAAAAACCGCAAAGAAAACCGCCGGCAACACCGCCGGCAGCGCAAAAGACGCCACCGCCGGCACCACAAAAATCATCTGGGAATTCACCATTCCGCCGAACACCACCGCCACCGTCTTTTTGAAAAACGAAGCGCAGGAATTCCGCGCGGGGAAACACGTCCTGAACGTTTCGTTCCCTTGAACCGCGTGCGGTTTAATTTCCGCCGACGCGGGAGGGGTCGCGGGTGTTGGCTTCGAAGGCGGCCATAATGGCGTCGTCGCCGGTGAGGCCTTCGGCGTGGGCGCGGGCGATGTGTTCGAGCATTCGTTTGTAGTC
>JAISSQ010000134.1 GCA_031273045.1 Puniceicoccales bacterium | reverse complement strand
TCGCGTCGCCCGCCAACTCGGCGGCGAAGTGTTGAGCATCCCGATTTATCCCGACCTCTCACCGGCGCAGTTGGACGCCGTCGTCGCCGCCATCACCGAGTGGCTCGACGCGCAGTAACCCACGCCTCCTCCGCCGCCACCGGTGCCGGTGCCGCCGGTGCAAACCATTCGCCGCCATGCCACGAACCATCGCCGTCATTCCCGCCGGCAACGCGCCCGAACGCGCCGACAAAGTGCTCGCCGCCGCGCTGCCGGAGATGAGCCGCTCGCAAATTCAGCGGCTGCTCGACGACGGACGCGTCTTTCTTGTCTCCCCTGACGAAGCCGCCGGTGCCGGCGCCGGCACTGCCGGTGCCGCTCCCTCTACGCCCCTCACGCGGCGCGCGTTGCTTGCCGGCGGCGACGCCGTCGCGCTCGAAATCCCGGAGCCGCCGCCCGCCGTGCTCGCGCCCGCCGACATCCCGCTCGCTGTCCTCTTCGAGGACGAGCACCTGCTCGCTGTCAACAAGCCCGCCGGAATGGTCGCGCACCCCGGCGCCGGCACCGGTGACGACACCCTCGCGCACGCCGCGCTCGCGCACACCAAGGGCGCGCTTGCCGCCGCCGCCGGCGAGCGCCGTCCGGGAATCGTCCATCGGCTCGACAAGGAGACGAGCGGCGTGATTTTGCTCGCGAAGACCGACGCCGCCTACCACGCGCTCGTGCGCCAGTTCGCCGGACGCGAGCCGGACAAGCAGTATCTCGCGCTCGTCGCGCCGTGCCCCGCGCTGCTCGCCGGCAGCGAGCGCGGCGACATCGGCCGGCACAAAACGAACCGCGTGAAAATGGCGGTTCGCGACGACGGCGGCGGCAAGCCGGCGCGCACCGACTGGCGTGTCGAGGAGCGTTTCGGGACGGCGGCGGCGCGCGTGTGCTGCAAACTTTTCACTGGGCGCACGCATCAGATTCGCGTTCATCTCGCGCATCGCGGCGCGCCGATTTTGGGCGACCTCGCCTACGGTCGGGGAGGCACCGCCGGTGGTGTCAGTGGCGCGCTTGCCGGCGTTCCGGTCGGGCGCGTGATGCTGCACGCCGAGCGCATCGCGTTGCCGCACCCCGTCACCGGTGCCGCGCTGGAAATCGTCGCGCCGCCGCCGCCTGACTTTCGCGCCGCCGAAGCGTGGCTACGTGAGAAGTTCGGAAGCCGTTCCGTCGCTCGGCTCGCGTGAACGCCGCCGCCGGCACCGCGTCTCTCACGGGCGCGCGATGAGAAAGCCGAGCCAGACGGCGGCGAGGCAAAGCGCGAGCGAAAGGGCGATGTTGGCGCCGGCGGCGGCGGTGTCGCCGCGCTGGAGCAGTTCGAGCGTTTGCCACGAGAAGGCGGAGAACGTGGTGAAGCCGCCGCAGAAGCCGGTCATCAAAAAGGCGTGCCAGTGGCGCGCGGCGGCGGTGTCGGCGGCACCGGCGGCGGACAGGCGCGCCATGATGGCGCCGGCGGCGAGGGAACCGGCGGCGTTCACGAGCAACGTGGCGAGCGGGAGGCGCGCCGCCGGCAGCGCGAGTGTGAGCGCGGCGCGCGCCATTGCGCCGAGACCGCCGCCGGCACCGGTCAGTGCCAGCCATTGGGCGAGTTGGGTTGCGCTCATGGCGGACGCTTTTCGCCGGTGCCGGTACGGCGGGCAATCTTTTCCTTGGTGTTTTCCGCGTTTGCCGGCGTTTGGGCGTGGCGCAGAGTGGGCGCGCATGAAAACGCCCGCGCTCTCCTTCCCGCCGCCGGCGGCGGTCAATCCGAACCTCGTCGCCTTCGCGAGCGACGCTCTCGGCGAGGCGGTTTCCGGCGTGGTCGGCGATGTCGCCGCTGCCGGTGGGCGCGCGTTGCTCGTCGGCGGTTGCGTGCGCGACGCGCTGCTGGGCGCGCGGCCGAAGGACGTGGACATCGAGGTTTACGGGTTGGAGCCGGGTGCGCTGAAAAACGTCCTGCGCCGGCGCTTCGAGGTCATCAGCGTCGGGCTGTCCTACGGGGTGTTCAAACTGCGCGGGTGCGAGGTGGACGTGTCGCTGCCGCGCCGCGAGTCGAAGAACGGCACCGGTCATCGCGGGTTCGACGTCTGGGGCGACCCATTTATGCCGCTCGCCGAGGCGGCGTCGCGCCGCGACTTCACGGTCAACGCGATTTATTGGGACCCGCGCACCGGCGAGTTACTCGACCCGTGGAACGGCCGCGCCGACCTTGCCGCAGGCGTTCTGCGGCACACCTCGGCGGCGTTCGCGGACGACCCGCTGCGCGTGCTGCGCGCGATGCAGTTCGCGGCGCGTTTCCTGCTCGTGCCGGCGGCGGAGACGGTTGAGTTGTGCCGGCGCATCGAGCCGGAGGGGCTGCCGGCGGAGCGCATTTTCGAGGAGTGGTCGAAACTCATCGTGAAGGGGCGCAAGCCGTCGCTCGGTCTCGCGTTTTTGCGCGACTGCGGTTGGGTCAAATACTATCCCGAACTCGACGCGCTCACCGGCGTCCCGCAAGACCCCGAATGGCACCCCGAGGGCGACGTGTGGAATCACACCGCGCACTGCCTCGACGCTTACGCGGCGGCGCGCGTCGGCGACGTCTGGGAGGACACCGTCGTCGGCTTCGCCGTCCTGTGCCACGACTTCGGCAAGGCGGTGACGACGCGCCGCGAGGAGTCCGACGGACGCATCCACGCCTACGGGCACGAGGCCGCCGGCGTGCCGCTCGCGCGTTCGTTTTTGGAGCGAATGACGCGCCACCGCGACCTCATCGAAAGCGTGCTCCCGCTCGTCGAATTCCACATGCGCCCGCACGAACTGTGGCGCACCAACGCCTCCGACGCCGCCATCCGCCGCCTCGCGCGGAAAGTCGGGCGCATTGACCGCCTCGTGCGCGTTGACGCCGCCGACCGCGGCGGACGCCCGCCGTTGGTGTCCGACTCGCCCACGCACGGTCCGTGGCTGCTCGAACGCGCCGCCGCGCTCGCGCTCAAAGACGCCGCGCCGCGTCCGATTTTGAAGGGACGCCACCTGATTGCGCTCGGACTGGCACCCGGACGCGGGTTCAGCGCGATTCTCAAAGCGGGCTTCGAGGCGCAACTCGACGGCGCGTTCGCCGACGCCGCCGGTGCCGTCGCCTGGGCGCGGGAACGGTTGGGCGAACAGGGGTGACGACAATGGCGCGTTGGGAAAAACCGCTTGCCATGCGGGGTGCGGCTGGCACAGTGCGCCGCTCCCGCACGTTGCGGACGGTCGCATAGCTCAGTTGGTTAGAGCACTACATTCACATTGTAGGGGTCACAGGTTCGAGTCCTGTTGCGACCACCATTTCCGGCACGTGCCGCCGGTCGTTTTTTCGCATGTTGCACATCGTTCTCCACCAGCCGGAAATCCCGCAGAACACCGGCAGCATCGGGCGTGCGTGCGCCCTGACCAATTCGCGTCTGCATCTCATTCACCCGCTCGGTTTCGCCATCACGGACGCCAAGTTGCGCCGCGCCGGCATGGACTATTGGCACTCGCTCGATGTCAGGAACCATGCGGACTGGGCGGCGTTTCGCGCGGGCGGGGAAGTGCCGGCGGAGCGGCTCTGGCTGCTCACCACGAAGGCGAAAAAGACGATTTGGGACGCGGAATTCCGCGACGGCGACGCGCTGGTCTTCGGCAACGAGGGGCACGGCGCGCCGGCGTGGTTGCACGAGGAAATCGGGGCGGAGCGGCGCATCGTTATCCCGCAATTCAACCCCATCCTGCGTTCGCACAACCTCTCCAACGCCGTCTGCATCGTGCTCTACGAGGCCCTGCGGCAGTTGCGCGAACGCGGAGCGGGTATGGCTCCGGTGCCACCGGTGGTGACGATTCCGGAAGCGGCCGCGCATAATTCTTGCCCTTGAACGGCAAAAACGCACCCTCCCGCCCCTTTTCCAATCCGGCAAAAACACCGCGAAACCACCACCACCACCGCACACCACCAATGTCCTTCAATCTCGACGCTAAAATTCCGGCCGGACCGCTGGCCGACAAATGGAGTTCGCACAAGGCGCACCTGCGCCTCGTCAACCCGGCAAACCGCCGCAAATACCGCGTCATCGTCGTCGGCAGCGGGCTGGCGGGCGGCGCCGCCGCCGCGACGCTCGGCGAGCAGGGCTACAACGTGGACTGCTTTTGCTATCAGGACAGTCCGCGCCGCGCGCACTCCATCGCCGCGCAGGGCGGTATCAACGCCGCCAAAAATTACCGCAACGACGGCGACAGCGTTTACCGGTTGTTCTACGACACGGTGAAGGGCGGCGACTTCCGCGCCCGCGAGGCGAACGTCTATCGGCTCGCCGAGGTCTCCGGGAACATCATTGACCAAGCGGTCGCCTCCGGCGTGCCGTTCGCGCGCGAATACGGCGGGCTGCTCGACAACCGGTCGTTCGGCGGCGCGCAGGTGTCGCGCACGTTCTACGCGCGCGGGCAGACGGGGCAGCAGTTGCTGCTGGGCGCTTACGCCTCGCTGTCGCGCCAAATCGGCGCCGGCACCGTCAAAATGCACAACCGCCACGAGATGCTCGACCTCGTGCTGGTTGACGGGCACGCGAAGGGCATCGTCTCGCGGGACATGGTCACCGGCGAAATCAAGGCGTGGAACGCCGACGCCGTCGTGCTCGCCACCGGCGGCTACGGCAACGTGTTCTTCCTTTCGACGAACGCGCAGGGCTGCAACGTCACCGCCGCCTACCGCGCCTACAAGCGCGGCGCCGGTTTCGCGAACCCGTGCTACACGCAAATTCACCCGACGTGCATTCCGGTGCACGGCGACCAGCAGTCGAAACTCACGCTGATGAGCGAGTCGCTGCGCAACGACGGGCGCGTCTGGGCGCCCAAGACGCGCGAACTCGCCGCGAAAATCCTGCGCGGCGAACTGAAGCCGTCCGACATCGCCGAGGGCGACCGCGACTACTACCTCGAACGCAAGTATCCGTCGTTCGGAAACCTCGCCCCGCGCGACATCTCCTCGCGCGCCGCGAAAGAGGCGTGCGACGACAAGCGCGGCATCGCGCCGGGCAGCGGTCTCGGCGTCTATCTCGACTTCCGCGACGCCATCAACCGCCTCGGCGAAAACACCATTCGCGAACGCTACGGCAACCTCTTCGACATGTATCAATGCATCACCGGCGAAAACCCCTACAAGGTGCCGATGATGATTTTCCCAGCCGTCCACTACACGATGGGCGGACTGTGGGTTGACTACAATTTGCAGAGCACGATTCCCGGCCTGTTCGTCGGCGGCGAAGCCAACTTCTCCGACCACGGCGCGAACCGCCTCGGCGCCTCCGCGTTGATGCAGGGACTCGCCGACGGCTATTTCGTCCTGCCGGCGACCGTGCCCGACTACCTCGCCAGCACCGGACTCGGCGGCGCACCGTCCGTCGAACGTCAGGAATACAAGGACGCCGTTGACCAAGTGAAGGCGCGCACCGCGAAACTGCTCGCCGTCAACGGCAAGCAATCCCCGCGCTCACTGCACAAAAAACTCGGCACCATCATGTGGGAAAAATGCGGCATGGCGCGCAGCAAAGAAGGCCTCACCGAAGCAATCAAAGAAATCAAGGAACTGCGCGAAGAATTCTGGAAAGACGTCAAAGTCGTCGGCAAAGAAGCCGACCTCAACACCGAACTCGAACGCGCCGGCCGCGTCGCCGACTTCTTTGAATTCGCCGAACTGCTCTGCCGCGACGCCCTCGAACGCGAGGAATCCTGCGGCGGCCACTTCCGCGTCGAACACCAGACCGCCGACGGCGAAGCCAAACGCGACGACGCGAACTTCGCCCACGTCGCCGTCTGGGAACACACCGGCGACACCACCGCCCCCGTCCGCCACAAGGAAGAACTGAAATACGAAGAAGTGAAACTGGCGACACGGAGTTATAAGTAATCTTCAAAACACGAGCCAGCGTGACTCCCATAAACACCAACTCACGCAGAAACGCCGATGAAGGAATTCATCCACATCAAGAACTTTGGTCCTTTGAAAGATGTCCTCATTGAGGACATCAAACCGTTCACTGTCTTGATTGGAGAATCGGGAAGCGGGAAGAGCGTGTTGATGAAAGTCATCGCACTCTTCAGGTGGATTTACCAGAAATACAATACGCGCGCTTACCTCAAAAACAGCGGAATCTTGAAGTCGCCTTTTCGGTTTCACGTGAAGAAAGAATTGAGGCGTAGCGGTCTTGATGAATTTATTTCCCGAAAAACAACTGTGAATTATTGCGTCGAATTTGAAGAGAAGCGCCGTTATGAGATTGCTTTTCAGGCAGGAAAAGAGAGTTTGGATTTTTGTTTTTCAAAGAGGGAGGAGGGGCAGTGGAAATCTTTTCCGCAACGAGTGCCAATTGAGCAGAACGATATTTGGCTTAACAAAATAAATGTTATTCCAGAAACTCGCTCTCTGACTGCGTTTTGGCAGGCGAAAGGTGCCACTACGGGAACGTCCCTTGATTACTATTTCAACGAGTTCTACCGCCTTTTTGATGATGCTCTTCAAATCAACGAAATTCCCATTCCCTACCTTAACATTAAGTTCAAAGGAGAACAAGCGCAATTCGGGAAAAAATATTTTATCACTCCATTAGAAGCGAGGACAGAAGACGAAAAATACAAGATAGAATACAAAAACGGTTCATCCGGAATGCAGAACGCTATTCCGCTCGTGCTCGTGTCTGAATTCTTTTCAAAATATATTGATTTGGGAAAGGTGTTTGCTGGGTGGATTTGGGAAATGCTTGTGGAGGCGGAAAAGACGACTGCATTCACTCCCAAAATCGAATTGAGCGACATCAAAAAGAAAATCTACCTGCACATTGAAGAACCCGAATTAAGTTTGTTTCCTGACGCGCAATGCGACTTGATAGATGACCTCGTTTGCCGCTGTTTCATCGAAAATAAAAACAAGATGGAACTCTTCATCGCTACGCACAGTCCTTACATTTTGAACCATTTGAACCTGTTAATCAAAGCGCACGATGCGAAAGCAGAGCGTGTTGGTTTTGATTTTGATAAATTGGCGGTTTATCATCTGGTTGACGGGGTTCTTGAAGACCTGAAACTTAAAAACGACCGATTGATTTATACAAATCTACTAACGGACACCCTGAACAGCATCTACGACGAGTATGATGAACTTGCAAATGAAAATGGAACAACTTCTGCGTAATGACTTCATGACGTTTAACCGTCTTTCTCCCTCGCTGACACATGGCTTGGACTTGGTGTTTGAGACGGAAGTGCCCTCGTTTGCCGTGGAGGATGTCTCTGGTGAAGTCATCCTCAAAGTATCGGTATCGCGCCCAAACAGCGGCGAGGCGCATTTCGAGAATCCGCAAAAACTTGCAATTGTATTTTTCCGATACGAGAAGTTTCTTAATTCGCTTCCGGCCGATTTCCAAGAAGGGAAGGGGCGTTGTGAATTGCTCGTGAATGACAAATCAACGAAATACTTTCTTTTGGGCGAGTTGAAAAATAGAAAACGGAAGCAACGTGCTGCGGCAATGCGAAAAGCGAAAACGCAAATGTTGTCAGTAATTGAACAACTCATCCGCGTCCCGTCAATAAAAGCGCACATTTCCACTTTTCCGAGAAAACGTTGTTGCGTCTTTAATAGTTGGATGACGAAAACTCCGGTTCAGGGGCACGAGACACAAAGGAAGATAAACGTCCCAGACACGGTTCGTCGTTCGCAGAATCCGACGCCAAATCCAAAACAGTTAAGTGTTCCTGAAATGGAGAAATTTGGTTTCTCATTTTGGGAGTATTCTGGAACAAGACCTTTGAAATTTACTGAAAAACATTGGTCATTATGAACCGTTAGAAGAACTTTTTCCACTTACAACAGAGAACCACACAAACAAGATGAAACTCACCAAAATCGAAATCCGAAACTTCAAGCGGTTTCGCGACGTCTCTGTGGACTTGGATGACGCCGTTGTCTTTATTGGTCCTAACAATATGGGCAAGACATCGGCGTTGCAGGCGTTGAGTTTGTGGAACATCGGACTTCGTGCGCTGGGCGAAACCTATGCCGATGCATCTATTCCGGTGAAACGTCCCGGTGTCACGTTGAACAGGAAAGACCTTTTTGCCATTCCGACCGCGCCGAATGCTCGCGCTCTTTGGGAAAATCTCCACGTGCGAAACACAAAACCGGATGCGGACGGCAAACGCACTACGCAGAATATAAAAATCGAAGTTCTCGTCGCAGGCGACACCAACGGAAAATCTTGGGAACTTGGTCTCGAATTTGATTATGCAAACCCAGAAGCAATCTACTGTCGACCACTCGCGACGAAGGGCGACTTCGAAACAAATTTTCGCCTTGCGCAACCCACGCAAACTGCCTTTCTGCCGCCGATGTCCGGTCTCGCTGACCGTGAATTTGTCAAGCAGCCTGGCGAGATTGACACGTTGATTGGCGAAGGGCAAACAGCGCAAGTCATCAGGAACCTTTGTCATAACGTTACTCGTAACACACCCTCCAACTGGCAGAAAATTACTGGTCATCTACAGCGTTATTTTGGCGTCACCCTAAATCCGCCCGTCCTATCGCGTGACAGAATTACATTAACATACAAGGATGCGGCAAACACCGAGTTTGACATCTCCAGCGCAGGTCGCGGAATGCAGCAAACTCTCTTGTTGCTCGTTTATCTTTATTCGCACCCGAATTGCGTTTTGCTCTTGGACGAACCGGACGCTCATCTCGAAATTCTCCGGCAGCGCCAGATATTCGTTCTCCTTCTGGAAGTCGCTGACGAACTGGGTTCGCAAATCATTGCAGCCAGTCATTCTGAAGTCATTCTGAATGAGATGGCTGCGCGCGAAAAACGGCTGATTGCCTTTATTGGCGAACCGCATTCCGTGAATAAAACAAGTCAATTGCGCAAGGCATTGTCTGACTATGGCTTTGAGGATTATTACAAAGCCGAGCAAACAGGTTGGATTTTGTATTTGGAAGACACAACGGATTTGGACATCTTAAAGGTGTTCGCAGAGAAGTTAAATCATCCTGCTTTATCTGCGTTGCAACTTCCATTTTTTCATCCAATTGGGACAAACGTTCCACAGATGGCTCGCGAACATTTTTACGCTCTACGCGAGGCAAAAGATGACTTGCGCGGAATCGCTATTTTTGACCGGATTAGCAAGCAACTGAAAGATGGTGAACCGCTTAAAGAAATTATGTGGAGACGGAGAGAAATTGAAAATTACTTCTGCACAGAGAAGGTGTTGCTCGCGTTTGGGGATTCATTAGAATCAAGTGCAGAGGAGGATTTACCGTTGCTTGCACAACTCGAAGGAAAACCTTCCTCACGCAATGTTATGCAAGAGGCGATAAACGAGTTGTTAAAAACTTATGAAATCCAAAACAAAGAATCTCCGTGGTCGCCGAATTTCAAGGTCACCGATGATTTTCTCGACCCGCTCTTCCAAAACTATTCACGCAAGCGTGGTGTTTCGCTCGTTTTGCGAAAACGGGATTACTATAAACTCGCCGCTTTTATTGAATCGGAGGACATTGACCCTGAAATTCGAGAGAAGTTGGATTTAATCGCCTCTGTTGCGCAGGGCAGATGAATGCAGGCGATGTTCATTTCCGGTAGTTCACTTGTGAATCCTCTCCCTCCTTACCGGTGCTTGTGGAGGTGGCGGATGCCGTGCCAGTAGGAGAGGATGGCGCGGGAGAGGCCGACGCGCGAGCCGGGGCGGTCGGTCCAGCGCAGGGGGATTTCAACAACGCCGCCGGTGCGTCGTTGGGCGAGAAAGAGCAGTTCGCCGCCAAGGAAAAATTGCTGTGAAAAGAGCGTCGGGCTGACTTCCGCAAACCATGCGCGGCGGAAAAATTTGAATCCGCACGCGATGTCGGTCGCACGGATTCCCGAAAGCAGCCGCACGCCGACACGCAATCCCCATGATAGCAGACGGCGCAGCGGCGGTCGCGCCGAGACCACCGAGCGGGGCAGCCAGCGCGAGCCGTTGACGGCGAGCACCGCCGGTGCCGCGAACGCTTTCGCAACATCAAGCAGGTGGTCGAGGTCGGTCGCCATGTCGGTGTCGCAGTAGCCCACGATGTCCGCCTCGCTGCTGTCCCATGCGTCGCGCAGTGCGAGCGCGAGACCGGCGGCGTCGAGGTGGCGCACGCGGCATGGCACCGGTGCTGTTTTTGCGAGGCGTTGCGCGATTTCGAGCGTGCCGTCGGACGAGCCGTTGTCGGCGATGGCGATGGAGGCGTCGCGCGCGAAATCGGGGTGCGCTTCGAGCCATGCGGCGAGTTTTGCGAAACCGGCGTCGAGCCGGTGCGCCTCGTTGTGGCAGGGGATGGTGATTTCAAACCGCATTATCTTTTTTCATACAGGCGTGGCGGTGCTTTGTTGCGTCGCCGGTGGTGGAGAGCGGACCGTCTCCGTGCCCGCGCCTTACTCGCGCGTCTCCACGATGCGCAGCGCGAGCGGCGGTCCGAGCACGGTTCGCAGGGAGCGGATGCGCCGTAGCGCGCGCGCCATTGCCGCTTCGGTGACCGGATAGGTCGAGAGCGTGTGGGTGCCGGTGCGCGTGCCCGGGTTGGCGTATTGGACGACGCGCGCCACCGAAATTCCCTCTTCGGCGAAGACACGATAGACCTCGGCGGAGACGCCCGGAACGTCGCGCAGCAGGAAGCGCAGGTAGAACGACGTGTGAATCTCCTCCAACTCCGCCATGCGCACGGTTGCGCCGAGCGTGTCGTAGGAGTCGAGGTCGGCGCTCGACAGGAACTTGAACGCGCTGCCCTTGAGCGTGCGGATAGCGTCCACGATGTCGCCGATGACCGCGCTTGCCGTCGCGTCCTGTCCCGCGCCGCGCCCGATGAGCGTTGTGGTTCCGACGACGTCGCCGGTGAGCGAGATGCCGTTGTGGACGCCGTCCACGCGGGCGAGGATGGAGTCCAGCGGCACGAGCGCCGGATACGCGCCGAGGGTCATCAGCCCGCGCGCGAAGTCGCGCCGGATGACCGCGAGGTGCTTGATGCGGTAGCCGAAATCGCGCGCGCGCTGGATGTCCTCAAGCGTCACCGCGCGGATGCCCTCGACGAGCGTCTTGTTGCGCGGAACCCATTTCCCGTGCGCGAGGAACGCGAGGATGACCGCCTTCTGGAAGGCGTCCACGCCGTCGAGGTCGAGCGACTCATCCGCCTCCACATAGCCGAGTTTGCGCGCGTCGCGCAGCACCGCCTCGTAGGACAGCCCCTCGCGCTCCATGCGCGTCAGCAGGTAGTTGCACGTGCCGTTCACGATGCCCGTGATTTCGGGGAAGCGGTTCGCGACCAGCCCCTCGCGCAGCGACTTGATGACCGGAACGCCGCCGGCGACGCTCGCCTCGAACAGGAACTGCCCGCCGAAGCGACTCACCGCCTTGAAAATCTCCGCCCCGCGCGCGCTGATGAGCGCCTTGTTTGCCGACACCACAACCTTGCCCGCCCGCAGCGCGCGCAACGTCACGTCGCACGCCGCGCCGGTGCCGCCCATGAGTTCGCAGACGATGTTCACGCGCGGGTTGTCCACGAGTGCCAGCGGGTCGGTCGAAATCTTCGCGCGCGGAATGGCGACCGCCCGCGGCTTGTCCGGGTCGCGCACGCAAACGCCGACGAGTTCGATGCTCGCGCCCAAGCGCGCCTCCATGTCGCGGCGCGACGCTGCGAGGTGTTTCCAGACGCCCTGCCCGACCGTTCCGAAGCCGATGATGCCAAGTCCGATTTTTAGCGGGGCGGCGGTGTTTGCGCCGGCGGCGCTTGCGCTGTTCGTGCTCATGCTTGAATGGGGCGCGCAGGATAGACCGCCCGCGCCGCCGGTCAACAGCGCGGGCGGCGCGTTTCCCCCGCCGCCACCGGTGTTGCGCCTTGCCGCCGGCACCGCCCAATCTTTAATCGCCGCTCGCGACGCCAATGGAATTCAACCTGAAAAAAGTCCTCAAAACGCTGCTCTTCTCGACCGCCGACGCCGTCTCCATCAAAGACATTCAGGCCGTCATCACGCGCTACCACGAGCAGCGCGAAAAGGAGCGCGCCGCCGGCAATGTGGACGATTCCGGCGACGACGCGCCGCCGCCCGCCGCCGCCACCGCCGGCGAAACGCCGGAAACCGCCGCCGGAACCGCCGCCGGCGACGCTTTCGCCGATACTTCCGGCGACGCTTCCGCCGCCACCGGTGATGCCCCCGTTCCGCCCGCGCCCCTGCTTCCGCCGGAATCGCCGCCACCGGTGCCGCATCGTTCCGGCGAAGTCACCCAGCAACTCATCGAGGACATCATCGAACAGGTGCCGACCCTCCTCACCGCCACGCAAATCCGCGAGGCGATGGACGACCTTAACCAAGCCATGATTGATGAGGGCGCGGTCACCCGGATTTTGCAGGGACCGGAGGGCTTCCGCCTCGTCATCGCACCCGACTACGCCGAGTGGGTGCGCCTCCTGCGCAACGACCCCAAGCCGCTCCGCCTCAGCCAGTCCGCCCTCGAAACGCTCGCCGTCATCGCCTACCGGCAGCCCGTCACGCGCTCCGAAATCGAGTCCATTCGCGGCGTCTCCGCCGACAACGCCCTCGCGCGTCTCATTGACCTCGAACTCGCGCTTGTCACCGGTCGCGCCGACCTGCCCGGACGCCCCATCCAATACGGCACGACGGAAAAATTCCTCGATTTCTGCGGACTGCGGACGCTCGCCGACCTGCCGGCGTCCGACGTGCTCTCGCCGAGCCAAATCAGCGAGTGGATTGCACGCGCCACCAACCCGCAGAAACTCACCGCGAACGATGTCGGGCTCGCCGAGGACGACGGCACCGAAGAACGCAAGGGGCACACCTCGTTGCTCGACGGCAGCGCGCCACCGGCGGCGGCAACAGCACCGGCGGCGGACACGCCGGCAGAGGCACCGGCACCGGTGGCGGAAGTGCCTCCGCCGGCAACGGAACCCCCGCCCCAATAACCCGATGTTTCCCGAAGACACCGTCGCCGCCGCCACAACAACCGCCGGCACCGCCTCTTACTTCCACCTGCTCGCCACCGCCGGCGCCGCCCGCCGGTGCCGTCTGCAAACGCGCCACGGCGTCATCGAGACGCCGGTGTTCATGCCCGTCGGCACGCAGGCGACGGTCAAGGCACTCACGCCGGCGCAGGTGCGCGACACCGGCGCCCAAATTATTCTCGGC
>JAISSQ010000124.1 GCA_031273045.1 Puniceicoccales bacterium | reverse complement strand
GTTGCCGACACGGCTGCCGCCGCCGGCATGAACGGCGGCACCGGCGGCACCGGCGGCGTAATGGGAGCGTGGGACTCTGACCCGCAACTGGGAGCGCCGACTTTCAAGTCGGCTCGCATTCTCTATGCGGCGTAGCCGCCACTATTTAAAAAGAGAATGCAAGGCGCCTACGCCGCATCACCGCCGAGCCGACTTGAAAGTCGGCGCTCCATGTGTGTGGCGCTCCATGTGTGTATCGGCTTGGCGTGTGGCGCAGGGAACTCAGTGCCGGTGCCGCTGGGAACGCGGGTCTCCTGACCCGCAATGCTGAAGCGCGCCAGCCCCGAAGGGGCGGCATAACATAGGCAGGGGCGCAAGCCCCTGTTTTCGTTGCTCCCAACCACAATGCGAACCGCGAAGCGGTGCTATAATAATCCGAGGGCTCATGCTCTCGGTGCTATATGCCACCGCTTCGCGGTTCATGTTTCAATTTGCGCTATTACAGGGGTTCCGTCGCTTCGCGACTTCACCCCTGCCTATGTTATGCCGCCCCCACGGGGCTGGTCCGCAGCCGCTGGGGTCGCACAACAGAAAGCGCGACACAGGGAACGCAGGTTGCCGCCACGCATGGTGCGTGACCGGTCTCCATTCTCGCGCAGGGTATCTTCGCTTTGTTGTCAGGCGTCCGCACACATGGAGCGCCGACTTTCAAGTCGGCTCGCATGCCCCATGCGGCGGTAGCCGCCTTGCATTCCTTTCCAAATCAGTGCGGCCATCTGCGCCAAACCGCTGACGCGGGGGGGGGGGGGGGGGGGCAAAACGACCAACGCTGCCCTCTGGGCTGCGCACCGGTAGTCATCAATGCCTGTCGGCTGATGGGTTTTTGGGGACACCCCGACGCCAACCGGTGGGTGTGCACGGAACTGGTGGTCATCAATGCCTGTCGGCTGATGGGTTTTTGGGGACCTCGAGGAGGTCGTGAACCCCGGGCACCACCCCACCTAGTCATCAATGCCTGTCGGCTGATGGGTTTTTGGGGACTATCCGCAACTCGCAAAGGAGACGAAAGAGGCGCAGGAGTCATCAATGCCTGTCGGCTGATGGGTTTTTGGGGACTCCAAAGGGTGCTCGGAACCAAGTTCTTCGACTACGTGTCATCAATGCCTGTCGGCTGATGGGTTTTTGGGGACACGCGCGGCAATTTATCGCGACAACGCCGCCCTACACGTCATCAATGCCTGTCGGCTGATGGGTTTTTGGGGACTTGAAGTGCGCGCCGAACCTCGTGTGGCTCTTCGAGGTCATCAATGCCTGTCGGCTGATGGGTTTTTGGGGACGCAAGAAAGCGAAGACCGCTTCCGCGAGGAACAGCGTCATCAATGCCTGTCGGCTGATGGGTTTTTGGGGACAAGGGCGACGCTGTGGCTTTCTTCTCCGCGGTTTATGTCATCAATGCCTGTCGGCTGATGGGTTTTTGGGGACCATGAAACAGAAAAAGATTATCAATCTGTGCCCAGTCATCAATGCCTGTCGGCTGATGGGTTTTTGGGGACGGCGAGGGCGCAGATGGATCGGAAGAAGTCAACTCGTCATCAATGCCTGTCGGCTGATGGGTTTTTGGGGACCGTGGGCGATTTATGTTGTTGAGGGGGAAGGTGTCAAGTGGGGAAAAGGTCGGGAGAGGGGAATTTTTGGGGTGTTGCGAAAATTTTTACAAATGCTGCGGCGCGAAAAATCTTCGTAGGTGTTTGCGGGGGAGTGAGTTGTGCGTTGCCGGTGGCGAGGTCGGCGGGTGGCGTTTTTCGCCAAAAAAATCCGCTGACCTGATGGCGTTTTCCCAAGCAAATTAAAAATCCATTTTGAATTTGCTTGGAAAATTTGCGTAGAAAACCGCTGTCTCAAAACACATGTCTCAATACACATAGGACACGGCTTGTTCGGAGCGTTCCATTCGGCCGAGGGTACGCGTGCGCTGGGCGTCGGCGGCGTTGATTTGGTAGGCGACGAGGGAGTCCTCTTCGGGGACGACGATTGCGGAGAGTTTTTCCCACAGGGAGTCGAAGCGCGGCGGGTCGAGGTGGCACTCGAAGATGCTTTTTTGGATGCGCACACCAAAGTCCTTGCAGGTTTTTGCAATGGCTTGGAGGCGCTTTGGGCTGGCGATGTCGTAGGCGAGAACGGCAAGCATGGGAAGAAAGGATGAAAGGAAGGATGAAGGTTGAAGGATGAAGGATGAAACAGAGTGCTTTCACTGGCACTGGCCACTAACCACTGGCCACTAACCACTGACCACTGACCACTAACCACTGACCACTGACCACTGACCACTGACCACTGACCACTGGCCACTAACCGGAATCAGTTCATCAGGAATGGTTCGAGGGGGCGGCGGTCGGTGAAGTAGCGGCGGGTGTTGAGGCACAAGTCCTCCAACGAGCGGCGCAGGGTGGTGCGGGTCTGGGTTTGCTCGTGGAAGAAATCGCGTTCGAGGCGTTCTTCCCACGCGGCATGGACGATGCGGCGCGCGCCGGTGTTGAGGTAGAAGCCGGAGCCGTCGCCACCGATGGCGTTGCCGGCGTTGCCGTCGGTGGTTTTGCCGGTGGCGTTGCCGGCGCGGAAATCGTCGGGCGCGAGCCGTTTGTGGTTGAGCAAGTCGAGCGCGAGCGAGTCGCACAGCGGGGCGCGGTAGGGTTCGATGATGTCGAGGGCGAGGGCGGGTTTGTAGTCGTCGGTCTCGTGCAAAAATCCCCACGCCGGCTCCAATCCGTGCAGGTGTAGCAGCGTGAGCGCCTCGGTGGTGAGCAGCGTGTAGAGGTAGGACAGGAGGGCGTTGGCGGGGTTGTGCGGCGGACGGCGCGAGCGACGTTCAAAGGGCAGTTCCGGCGGAAAAAACTCGTCGAGCGACGCGAAATAGCAACCGGCGGCGGTGCCTTCGATACCGCGCAACGTTTCGAGCGAGGCGCAGTGCGCGGCGAGACGCGCGAGTTCGGTGAGCATGGCGGCGACGGCGGAGATGTCGCGCCCGCGCGTCGCGGCGAGCCGTTGCAGCACACGGCGCATGTTGAGCGTTTTGGCGGCGATGAGCGCGCGGGCGGCGTCGAGGCGCGCGGCGGGGTCGCGATGCGTGTCGAGTTGCGCCATCAACGGGGCGGTGTTGCGGCGCGCGCCGACGGTGACGCCCGCCGGCGTGTGCCGGTGGTTTTGAAACACGACCGTAATGCCGCGTTCAAGCAGCGCGACGAGCGCGGGCGTGGTCAGCGAGGCAGTGTCGCCGACGAGCACGCGCTCGACTTCGGCGAGCGGCACGTTGCGCTGGCGCGAATGCGCGGCGGCAACGGGGGTGTCAGGGTCGCCGGCGTCGGTTTCGGGCAGTTCGATTTCGAGGTGTTCGCCGCAAAGACGGGCGTGGACACCGGTGGCGGTGAGAAACAGGGAGGGCATGGGAGAAAGGATGAAAGAAAGGTTGAAGGATGAAGGATGAAGGATGAATGGAAGGGGAAAGGATGGGAGGAAGGATGGGAGGAAGGATGAAGGTTGAAGGATGAAGGATGAAACAGAGTGCTTTCACTGACCACTGGCCACTGACCACTGACCACTGGCCACTGACCACTGGCCACTGACCACTGATTTAGGTCGCGTTCGAGGCAACGCTCGTAGAAGGAGCGCACGTCCTCGATGTCGGCGAGTTGCATGTCCGGTTCCTCGGCGAGGAAGGGGGCGTAGTAATTGAGCGGCGTGGGGTCGCAGCGCTGGGCGCGGTGCCCCTGCGCGGAGAAGCGCCGGCGGTTGTGGGAAGAGGTTCGAAACAAGCGGTGAATTCGCATGCCGCGAACACTGCGCCACCACCGCCGGCAGCGCGAACGAACGGACTTCCGCGGAACTTCCGCGCAAGTTTCGCGCCGGCAACGAGGCGCGGCACATGGAGCGCCACACATGGAGCGCCGACTTTCAAGTCGGCTCGGCGGTGGTGCGGCGGTAGCCGCCTTGCTTCTCTAAAAAGGAAGAGTGGCGGCTACGCCGCTTGGCGGGGACGCGCCGACTTGAAAGTCGGCGCTCCCAGTCGGCGCTCCCAGTCGGCGCTCCCAGTCGGCGCTCCATGTGTGTGGCCGCCAGACAACTATGCCCAATGTTTACGCCGCTGGGCCGTTCAGGAGGACTTTGCCGTCGCGGCCGTAGGCACCGGCGCGGGCGATGGCTTCGGTGAACTTCGCGAGCGGGAAAACGGAGTCCACCGCGACCGTCAGCGACCCGTCGCGCAGGTGCGCGTAGATTTGCGCGAACGCGGCGTCCACCGCCGCCGGCGGGCTTGTCCGCGCCCAGCGGTCCATCCAGAAGCCGCGATAGGTGATGTTCTTGAAGATGAATTCGCGCGTCGGGAAGCGAATGGCGTCGCCGGTCATTCCGCCGAACGTGACGAGCACGCCGTCCTGTCCGAGCGCGCGCGTGAGCGTGATGGCGCTCATTCCGCCGATGCTGTTGAGGGCGAGGCGCGGTGCCTTGCCGCCGAGCGCGGCGATTTCACCGGCAATGGTCTTGGCGGCGTCCTTGTCGTCGGCGACGACGATGTCCGCGCCGAGTGCTTTCAGGCGTGCGCCGTGTTTTTCGACGGAGCGGACGAGGTTCGCCGTGCGCACGCCGCGCGCCTTCGCGAGTTGGATGACGCATTCGCCGACCGCCGAGTTCGCCGCGTTCTGGACGAGCCAGTCGCCCGCGCGCAGCGCGACGAATTCCTGCAGGAGCAGCAACGCCGTCGGCGGGTTGATGAACGCCATCGCCGCCTGCGTCGCCGGCAGGTCGGCGGGGACGACGCGCAAATCCGCCGCCGGTGCCACGAGCGCCTCGCGCCACACGCCGGCGTCTTCCGGCATGCGCACGCGGTCGCCGGGCTTGACGTTTGAGACGCCCGCGCCGACGGCGGCGACGCGCCCGACCCCCTCGCGTCCCGCCACCGCCGGCAGTTCGCGCAGCCGTCCGTAAGTGCCGGCAATCATGCCGAGGTCGGACGGGTGGATGACTGCCGTTTCGAGCACGAGCACCGCGTCGCCCTCGCCGAGTGCCGGTAGCGCGATTTCCTCGAAGCGGAGCACCTCCTCCGCCTTGCCGACGGCGTGGTAGCGGACGGCGGACGGGTGCGCGGGGACGGACGGGACGCCACCGGTGGCGGTGCCGGCGGGCGGGTTTTCGGGATGGAGGGCGTTGCTCATTGCGCCCGCGAACCTTGCGGACGCGCGCCGTTTTTGCACCCCGAATTTTTCACCATGCGCCGCGCACGCGCATTTTGAGCCGCCAGAGCGTGGAGGTGGCGGTGATGAACAGTTCGTCGCGCGCCGCGCCGCCAAAGCACACGTTCGCCGTCCAGCCGCCCGGCACGGCGATGTGCGCGATTTGGCGTCCGCGCGGGTCGAAGACGGTGACGCCCTTGCCGGTGAGATAGACGTTGCCGGCGGCGTCGAGCGTCATGCCGTCGGAGCCGAGCGGTGCGAAGAGCGTCTTGCCGGCGAGCGAGCCGTCGGGGCGGACGGTGTAGCGGTAGGTTTTGTTCGCGCCGATGTCGGCGACGTAGAGCGTTTTTCCGTCGCGCGTTCCGATGAGACCGTTGGGCTGGACGAGGTCGTCGGCGACGCGCCGCAGCGCGCCAACGTCGCCGCCGGCGGTGCCCTTCCCCGCCCCGTCCTTCGCCGCCGGTGGCGGCAGGAAATAGACGTGCTGACCGCTGCCGGTGTCCTGCTCGATTTTGGACGGCCGCACGCCCTTCCAATACGGGCGCGCATACATCGGGTCGGTGAAGTAGATGCCGCCGTCGGGACGCTCCCAGACGTCGTTCGGACCGTTGAGGCGACGTCCGCGAAAGCCCTTCGCGAGCACCGTGTGGCGGCGCGTTTTCGGGTCAACGCGCCACAGTTCGTTGGCGGCGTCGGCGCAGGCGAGCAGTTGGCCGCCGGTGGTGAACCACAGCCCGTTGGCGCGGCCGGGCGCGTCGTGGAAGAGCGTGAGTTTGCCGTCGGTTCCCCAGCGCCAGATTTTGTTTTTTGGCTGGTCGGTGAAGAAGACGTTGCCGGCGGCGTCGGCGGCGGGACCCTCGGTGAACGAGAACCCGCCGGCGAGTTTTTCGAGCGTCGCGCCGCTCGCGGCAACGGCGGCGGCGGTGTTTTCACCGGCGGCGGACGCTGGCGGCAGTGTGGCGAACGCGAGGGCGAAAGTGGCGGCGACGGCGGGGAGGACGTTTTTGCGGCGCGGGAATTTCATGCGCCGGCAGAGAAGCGTTTCCGCCCGCGCCGACAATCTTCGTCACGCGAGGCGGACTTGCGCCGGTGCCGCCCGCCGCGCATTTTGCCGCGCATGTCCTCCGTCAAGACCGTCGTGAAATCCGCCGCAAAAAAAGCCGCCCCGAAGCCCGCAAAGCCCGCCACCGGCGGTGCGAAATCCGCCGCAAAACCCGCCGCTACCGCCGGCACCGGCAGTGCCGCCGCCCCGCTTTCCGACATCGGCCTCATCGGCCTCGCCGTGATGGGGCAGAATCTCGCGCTCAACATCGCCGACCACGGCTTCGCCATTTCGGTCTTCAACCGGTCGCCGGAGAAGACGCGCGAGTTCGTCGCAAAACACGCCGGCGCGACGCCCGGCCGCCTCGCCGGTTT
>JAISSQ010000102.1 GCA_031273045.1 Puniceicoccales bacterium | reverse complement strand
GCATGACCCCCGCCGAACAAGTCGCCTACCTCACCGACATTGACGCCGAGAACTCCTTCGCCTCCGCCCTCGAAGCGAAATGGGACGACGGCGTCGAACAAGGGCGCGCAGAAGGCCGCGCAGAAGGCGAGACCGTCGCGAAACTTGAAACCGCCCGCAAGATGAAGGCGGATGGACTGCAGCCGGACGTCATTGCCCGCTACACCGGTCTTTCCCTCGACGCGCTCGAAGGGCTTTGAACCTAAAAACCGCAGTTGCGGCTGGTGTGGCTTGCGCAATCTCTTGGGCGCAAAGCGTTTGTGCCATTCCCCGACGCACTTCCATGAACGACGAGGCAAAGAAACCCTGTGCGAGAATGGAGACCTGCCGCGTTCGATACGGGGCAGAGACCCGCGCTCCCATTACGCCGCACGCCAAGCCGATACACACATGGAGCGCCGCACACATGGAGCGCCGACTTTCAAGTCGGCTTGGAAGAGGTGCGGCGCAGCCGCCTTGCCTTCTCTTTTTTAATAGTGGCGGCTGCGCCGCATAGACCATGCGAGCCGACTGAAAGTCGGCGCTCCCAGTTGCGGGGCAGAGACCCCGTGTTTTCGTGGCGTGCTCCTCAAATCAACGTTGGCGGCGGCGGTGGTGTGCGGTTTCCTCGCGGGCATGCAAGGTCTTGTGCAATGGCTCGTCACGCTGCTGGGAAAACACGGGGTGTCGCCGGCGGTGGCGGACGCCTCCGTCCGCGCCTGTCTGCTGTTGGTGGTGCTCCTGCTGGCGGCGGCGGCGTTCTACCTCGCGCGCTCCGTGGCGGTCGGCGCGCTGAAGCGTTTCGCGCGTTCGACGCGCACACTCTGGGACGACCATCTCGTCAGCGCCGGCGTCTTCGACCGCGCCGCGCACTTCGCGCCGCTGTTCGTCATCCACGCGCTCGGCTCGCTCGCGCTGGCTGGGACGGCACCGGCGGCGTGGCTCGAAACGGCGGTGAAGGCCTACTTCATCGTCGTCGTCTTCGGCGTCCTCAACGGCCTCGTGAACGCCACCCAGCACCACCTCGCCACGACCCGCGTGGGCGCGTGTGTGCCGCTGAAAAGTTTCGCGCAAGCCGTAAACCTCACGCTCTACCTCATCGGCGGCATCCTGTTGCTGTCCGTCCTGCTGGGGCGCGAGCCGCTCTACTTTTTCTCCGGTCTGACCGCCGTCGCCGCCGTCCTCATGCTCGTCTTCAAGGACGCCATTCTGGGCTTCGTCGCCGGCATCCAAATCTCGGTCAACCAGACCGTGCGCGTGGGCGACTGGATTGAGATGCCGAGGCAGGGCGCCGACGGCGAGGTGACGGACGTGTCGCTCACGACCGTCAAGGTGCAGAATTGGGACAAGACCATCTCGACCATCCCCGCCTACGCGCTCATCGCCGAGTCGTTCAAGAACTGGCGCGGCATGTCCGAAAGCGGCGGTCGCCGCATCAAACGCGCCCTCAACATTGACATGCAGACCGTGTGCTTCGCCGACGCCGCCATGCTCGCGAAGTGGCGCCAAATCAGCCGTCTGCGCCCCTACCTCGACGCCAAACTCGCCGAAATCGCCGCCGAGGAAGCCGCCACCGGCGACGCCGGAACCACCACCGCCGCCGCCGGCAGTGCCGCCGCCACCGGCAACGCGGTCGCCGCCGCCGGTAGCGTCCTTGGCAACGGACGCCGCCTCACGAACCTCGGCACCTTCCGCGCCTACTGCGTCGCCTACCTGCGCGACAATCCGCTCATCCACAAGGACATGACCCTTCTCGTGCGCCAACTCGACCCCGACGAGCACGGCATCCCGCTCGAAATCTATGTCTTCACGACCACCACCGAATGGGGTGCCTACGAGGACATTCAGGCGGACATTTTCGACCACCTGCTCGCCATCATCCCGCTCTTCGGACTGCGCGTCTTCCAATCCATCTGATGCGGCGGGGACGGCGGGCACCTTTGCGCAACGGGGGCGGAGAACACCGGACATTGCTCTTGTTCCACCGGTGGCGCGCGGCAGTATGCGCGGCACGCATTGAGCGCACCATGAACAAGGCGGATTTCAGAAAAATTTTTCGCTGGCGGCGGGACGAGCATTCCCGCCAGTCACCGGCGGACACCATGCGGGAAATGCTTACGGCGTCGGCGGACATCCGGCGCGTCATTGCCGGAGTGGAGGCGTGGCGCTCCGCGCGCCGACCCTGCCTTTACGCCGCCATTGCCGGCGAGGCACCGACCGCCGGACTGTTCATGGACTGCGTGGAGCGGAACGTTTCGATGCTCCTGCCGCGAATCAGCGGCGATGACCTCGTTTGGCACTGCGTCGCCGACGCCGCTAACCTCGCGCACGGAACCCGTGGCATTCCCGAACCCGACGCCGCGCTGCCGGTGGCGGACGCGCGCGAGGCGGACTGCGTCGTCGTGCCGGGCGTCGCCTTCGACATTTCCGGCGGGCGCGTCGGGCGCGGGCGCGGCTTCTACGACCGCTTTCTCGCCGCCATTCCGCCGGCGGTTCCGCGCATCGCGCTGGCGTGGGATTGGCAGGTGCACCCCGCCGTGCCGCTCGAAGCCCACGACGCGCGCATGGACTTCATCGTCACGCCGACGCGCGTCATTGAGTGCCGAAGAAACGCCGTCGCCGGTGGCGCCTCCGGTGCCACCACCGGTGACGCCGCCGCCGGTGGCGCGCCTACGAAATCGTAGTGATTGAGCGCAAGCGTTCGGCGCGGTCTTCGATTTCTTTCGGCGTTGTGATTTCGAGGCGGTCGCACGAGAGCGACTCGACCGTGACGCTCGCGACCGCCGTGGCGTAGAGCATCGCGAGGCGTAGCGCCGTGAAATCCGTCCGCTTCAGCGCGGCGAGCACGCCCGTGAGCGCGCCCGCGAAGGAGTCGCCGGCACCGGTGGGGTCGAGCACGTCCTCGACCGGATACGCCGGCAACGCGAACAGTCCGCCCTTGTAGTGAAAGAGCAACGCGCCGTGCTCGCCCTTCTTGATGATGACGGCGACGGGACCGAGTTCGAGCAACCGGCGACCGGCGGTGATGAGGTTCTGCTCGCCCGTGAACTGGCGCGCCTCGCTGTCGTTGAGCACGAGCAAACTCGTGCGCTGCACCACGCGCAGCAGGTCGTCGCGGGCGGTCTCAATCCAGAGGTTCATCGAGTCGGCGACCACGAAGCGCGGCGCGAGGAGTTGCGCGCGGACGTCGAGTTGCAGCCCGGGCGCGTCGTTGGCGAGGAGCACGAACGGCGCGCGGCGCGCTTCCGCAGACAGGGGCGGGCGGGGCAGGGCGTTGACGCCGAGGCGCGTTTCGAGTGTGTCGCGCGAGTTGAAGTCCTCGTGGTAGCGACCGCGCCAGCGGAAGGTCTCGCCGCCGGTGACGGTCGCCAGCGAGCCAAGGTCAACGCCTCGCCGGCGCAGACGCTCGCGGTCGCGCTCGGCGAAGTCGTCGCCGACAATTCCGGCGAGGTGCGTCGGCGCGAAGAGCGCGGCGGCAATGGCTGCGTAGGACGCGCTGCCGCCGAGCAGGTTTTCGCCGGAGCCGCCCGGCGCGGCGATGTCGTCGTAGGCGACCGTGCCCGATACGAGCACCGACATCGGCGAGGGCTGCACCGCCGGTGGCCGTGCCTCCGCGTATTTCAGGAAAAAGAATCCGTTGTTCATGCTTCGGGGAATTTCCAGCCGTCGCGGAATTGCGGGCGCAGGAGGGCGTTGACGGCGGCGTTGTCGGTGGTGAGCGCGGCGGAGTTCCACGCGAGTTTGGTGCCGCCGGTGCGGTGCAACAGCGCGGCGAGCGTGATGGCTTCGGTGTAGTGCGCGGCGTATTCGAAGCGGCATTCGCACTGCTCCGGTTTGCCGGCCTTGATGGCTTCGAGCCACTGCCGGTGGTGCCCAACGGTGTTCGGGTAAATGCGCGGAACGTTGGCACCGGCGAATTTCGGCGCGGGGAAAAACTTGTGGTAGCCGTAGTGGACTTGGATGTTGCCGCGTTCGCCGACGAAGAGGACGCCGGCGGGGTGTTTCAAATCGGCGAGGTCTTTCGCGATGCCGGCGGGGCGCTGCTTCGCGTCATACCAATGAAGTTTGATTGGCTTGCCGGCGGCGGCGCTGCCGGCACCGGTGCCACCGGCGGTGCGCGGGTGCGTGAAGACGACGTGCAGGTTGTCGCGGTTGTAGAGCGGCGAGGGCGGCAGGGGTTGCGCGAGGATTTCGATTTCGGTCGGCGGCGCGAGGTTCAGGGCGGTCCACGCGAGGTCAATCGTGTGCGGTCCCATTCCGGCAATCATTCCACAGCCGGAGTGCCAGAAGCCGTATTTTGAAAACGAGAGCCACGCCTTGTTGAACGGGTGCGCCGGCGTGGGACCGAGCCAGAGGTCGTAGTTGAGCCACGAGGGCACGGGGTCGCTGCCGGTGGGTTCGGTCTTCGGGACGTAGGTGCCGTCGCACCAGACGTGCACCTCGGCGATGTCGCCGATGACGCCGGCGCGCACCATTTCGATTCCGCGATAGTAGTGCGCCGAGGCGTCGCGCCCCCACGAGCGGACTTGCGTGCCGGTCTGCGTGCAGAGTTTTTTCGACGCCGCCCAGCGCGCCATTTGCCGGTTTTCCCAGACGGTTCGCGCGAGCGGTTTTTCGCAATAGCAGTGGATGCCGCGGCTCATCGCGTCGCAGGCGATGATGCCGTGCGTGTGGTCGAGCGTGCCGATGAAAATGGCGTCGAGTTCCTTCGCGTGTTTGTCGAGCAACTCGCGGTAGTCGGCGTAACTGTGCGGGACTTTGAACTGCGCGGACTGCTTGGCGAGCGTGCCGGAGTTGACGTCGCAGAACGCGAGATACTTTTCGCTGCCGTGCGTCTCGCGGTGCATCTCGGAGACGTTGCCGGCGCCGCGTCCGCCGACGCCGACGCACGCGATTTGCAGCCGCGAGTTTTGGTTTCGCGCCGACAACAGCGAGGGCGCAACGACCGCGCCGGCACCGGCGGCGGCGAGGGTCTTGAAAAACGAGCGGCGGGAAAACACGGCGCGGGAAGCGTTGCCGGCGGGAAGGGCGGGAGAGAGCGACATGACGGCGGCTTTGACACGCGCCGCCGCCGCCGGTTTCCTGTCCGCAATGAGCAGCAAGACAGAGGGAACGGCGCAACCGGCGCAACCGCCGCAACCGCCGCCGGCGCCGGTGCCGCCGGCGGTGGCGGCGCAAGTCGCCGCGTTCGGCGAGCGCGCGGAGGTCTTCATCGGCGCGGAGGAAATCGCCGCGCGCGTCGCCGCCGGCAAGCGGTTGCGCGTCAAACTCGGCGTGGACCCGACCCGCCCCGACCTCACGTTCGGGCACATGGTCGTCCTGAACAAACTGCGCCGCTTTCAGGAACTCGGACATCAGGCGGTGCTCGTCATCGGCGACTTCACCACGCGCATCGGCGACCCGTCCGGTCGCTCCGCCGCGCGCCCGATTCTGACCGAGCAGGAGATTGAGTCCAACGCCGCCACCTACCTCGACCAGGCCTACAAAGTGCTCGACCCCGCCGCCACCGAGGTGCGCCGCAACAGCGAGTGGTTCGGCAAAATGTCGTTCCTCGACGCCCTCTCGCTCAGCCGCCAGATGACCGTCGCGCGCATGCTCGAACGCGACGACTTCGCCAAGCGCCACGCCTCGAAAACGCCCATCTCGCTCGTCGAATTCCTCTACCCGCTCCTGCAAGGGCACGACTCCGTGGTGCTCGGCGCCGACATCGAACTCGGCGGCAGCGACCAGATTTTCAACATGCTCGTCGGCCGCCAGTTGCAAAAGGACGCCGGCTCGCCCGAACAGGCCGTGCTCGCGATGCCGCTGCTCGTCGGGCTGGACGGCGCGCGCAAAATGTCGAAATCCTTCGGCAACTACATTGCCTTCAACCACGACGCGAAGGACATGTTCGGACGCGTCATGTCCATCCCCGACGACACGATGTGGGTCTATTACGAACTGCTCTTGGAGAAGTCGCCGGCGGAGGTTGACGCGCTGAAGCAACTCCACCCGATGGAGGCGAAGAAGCGCCTCGCCGCCGCCCTCGTGGCGCGCTTCCACGGCGACGCCGCCGCCGGTGCCGAGCGCGAGCAGTTCGAGAAGGTCTTCTCGCGCCGGGAAGTCCGCGACGACATGCCGGAATTCGTCCTGCCCGCCGGTGGCGCGACCCTCGCCGAAGCCCTCGCGCTCACCGGCCTCTTCCCCAGCAAAAAGGAAATCCGCCGCCTGCTCGAACAAGGCGCCGTGCGCGTCAACGGCGAACGCGCCACCGACCCGAACGCCCCTCTCTCGCCGCTGCCGGCGTCACCGGCGGTGGTGCAAGCCGGCAAACGCGTCTTCGCGCGGTTCACCGTGGTTTGAGTAAAAACAGGGGCTGACGCTCCTGCCTTGATATGCCGCCCCTGCGGGGCTGACGCGGCACGATTGGGAGCGTGAGGGTTGCGCGCTCCCATCGCCGCATGCCAAGCCGCCACACACATGGAGCGCCGCCACACATGGAGCGCCACACACATGGAGCGCCGACTTTCAAGTCGGCTCGGCGATGTTGCGGCGATAGCCGCCTTGCTTCTCTAAAAAAAGAGTGGCGGCTACGCCGCATCTCCACCGAGCCGACTTGAAAGTCGGCGCTCCATGAGTGTCCGCCGGTGGTTCCTAATTCGCGGGGCGGAAGGTGCCGGATTCGACGTGGATGATGTGCCAGTTTTCGGGGTCGGGCGGCGGGGTGGTGCCGGTGGCGATGACTTGGCAGGCGTCGCCGAGGGTCGCCCAGAAGCCGGCGCGCCGTTGCGGGTCGAGTTCGCCCAGAATGTCGTCGGCGAGAACGAGCGGTGCCGGTGCGCCACCGGCGGCGCGCAAGCGTTCGAGCCATGCGAGTTCGAGCGCGAGGACGAGCGCGCGTTGCTGTCCCTCGGAGGCGGTTTCGCGCGCGGGGTGTCCGCCGAGGTGGAACTCGAAGTCGTCGCGTTGTGGTCCGCGCTGTGTCGCGCCGAGGAGCAGGTCGCGGCGGCGTTGCGCGGCGAGGAGCCGCTCCCAGTCACCGCCGGCGGGCGCGGCGTCCGGCTTGTAGTTCACGCCGGCGTCGCCGGTGACGCCCATTTTCCCGCACAGAACGCGCACGGCGTCGCCGAGTTCGCCGAGCGCGTCGGCGCGTGCGGCGGCGAGCGTCCGCGCTTCCGGTGCCATGATTTTCTCGAAGGAGGCGAGTAGGGCGTGGTCTGGCGCCGGCGCGTTTTTCAGCAGTTGGTTGCGCTGTGCGAGGGCGGCGTGGTAGCGCCGCAGCGCCTCGAAATAGGCGGGATTTTCGGAGGCGAGCAGCAGGTCGAGCCACCGCCGACGGCCGGCGGGCGAGCCGCGCAGCAACTCGATGTCCGCCGCGCAGAACGGCACCGCCGGAAAGCGTCCGAGGTATTCGGCGAGGCGGCGGATGCGTCCGCCGGCAATGCTCACGGAGCGCGTTCCGGCGCGGGCGTCGAGCGTGACGGCGATTTCCACTTCGCCCTCGCGCTCGTGTTCGAGGACGTATCCCGCCTGCGCCGCCGTCGCGCCGTGGCGCACGAGGCACGCCACGTCGCGTGTGCGGAACGAGCGCAATGCCGGCAGCAGCCCCGTCGCCTCAAGGAGGTTCGTTTTGCCCTGCCCGTTCGCGCCGAGCAGGAAGCACCGCCGGTGGCCGAGGGGCACCTCCGCGAAGCCGATGTTTCGGAAGTCGGACAGGCGCAAAAGTCGGAGAAACATGGGGCGTGGCGGAGGCGTGTTTTGAGGCGCGGACGCTCGCAGTTTTCGCCCGTTTTCGCAATTGAACAAACCGGTGGCGCGCGCCCCGAACAGCGTCTTGCCGGCGGCGCGGTGCGGCGGCAATTTCCGCCGGCGATGGACATCATTCGCATCAACGGGGTCAAGTGCTTCGGGCACCACGGGGCGACGCCGGAGGAGAAGCGTCTCGGACAGCCGTTCCGCGTCTCGCTGGAACTGTTTTTGGACACGCAGCCGGCGGCGCGGACGGACTCGCTTGCGCTGACGGTGGACTACGCGGCGGTCATCGCGCGCGTCGAGGCGGCGTTGCGCGAAGACCCGCCCTCGAACCTCATCGAGACCATCGCGGAGAACATTGCCGGCGCGGTGCTGCGCGACTTCCCGCTCGTCAACGCCGTGGGGGTCACGCTCGAAAAACCCTTCGCGCCGGTGGCGGCCAACTTCGACGGCGTGTCGGTGAGCATTCACCGTGCGCGCCGCGCCCCCGCCCAATGAGCCGACCGCGCACGAAACAGAAGCCGCCGGCAACGGCACCGGTGTCATCGCCGGCACCGCCGCCGGTGCCGGTCTCGCCGGCAGTGTCGCCGGCAGCGTCGGCAGCACCGCCGGTGGTTCCGGTCGCGTTCCAAGACCCAATCTACGATTTCGTGGCGGTGCTGCTGACCGAGCGCGGGCTGTCGCAAAACACCGCCGACGCCTACGAGTGCGACCTTGAGCAGTTGGCGGCGTTCGCGGCGGGGCGGGGCAGGCGGGAATGGCGGGAGGTCTCCGGCGACGACCTTTCCCTCTGGCTCGAAACGCTCACCGCCGGCGGCGCCAAGCCGCACAGCGTGAGACGCAAACTCAGCGCGGCGCGGACGTTCGCCAAGCACCTCTTCACCACCGGCGCGCGGCGCGACGATTTCTCCGCGCTCGCGCAGGGACCGCGCACGACTCGCCCGCTTCCCGACTCGCTCACCGAGCGCGAGGTGGAGGCGTTGATGGCGGCACCGGTCGCCGGCACCGCGCGGGGCGCGCGCGACCGCGCCATGCTCGAACTGATGTATGGAAGCGGGCTGCGCGTGTCCGAACTGTGCGCGCTGCCGATGTCCGCCGTTGACGCCGAGGGCGGCTTTCTGCGCGTTCTCGGCAAGGGCGCGAAGGAGCGCGTGGTGCCGGTGGGACGGGCGGCGTTGAAGGCGCTGCGGGACTATCTCGCCATCGGTCGCCCGCAACTCGTGACGCGCCACACCACCGGCGGCGCGCTGTTTTTGAGCGAGCGCGGCGTGGCGATTTCGCGGAAGACGTTCTGGACTTCGCTGCGCGAACTCTCGCGGCGCGCCGGCATCGGGCGCGATGTCAACCCGCACCTGTTGCGGCATTCGTTCGCGACACACCTGCTCGCGCATGGCGCCGACTTGCGCGCCATTCAGGAGATGCTCGGTCACGCCGACATCGCCACGACGCAAATCTACACGCTGCTCGAACGTCGGCGGCTCCTCTCCGAGCATGCCGCGCGTCACCCGCGCAAAAACATGCGGGTGTGAGGCGGCGGATTAATGGGATTCCGCCGCCGGCGGCGGCACCGCTGTCACCACCGGCGGTGCGCTCGCGGCGCGGAAAAAATTGCGACGGCGGTGTCGTGCGTTAAAACGGCGGGCGTATGGCACGAAAAAACGCGCGCTCGCTGTGGACTTCAAAACTGCTCTCCGGCGGCAGGGCGTCCGGCGGCGGCGTTGGTGGTGGCACCGGTGGTGGCATCGCCGGTGGCACCGGTGGCACCGGTGGTGACGCTGCCGGTGACGCCGCGGCCGCGCTTTTCGGCGTCCGGCGGGCGTATTGCGGGCGCGTGCTCGGCATTGACCCAAGTTTGCGCGGGACGGGGCTGGCGGTGGTGGAGTTCGCCGGAGGCGGGGCGTCACCGGTGCTGCGCGCTTCGCGGACGTTGCGCATCAACGGGCGAATGGCGCTCTCGGAGTGTCTCGGCGAAATCTACAAGGCCGTCGCCGACCTCGTTGAGGACTGGCGTCCGCGCCACGTCGCGCTCGAACAGGCGATTTACGTGCAGAACTTTCGCACGGCGTTGACGCTTGGCTCGGCGCGCGGGGCGGCAATCGCGGCGGCGGCGGTGCTCGGGTTGACCGTTTTCGAGTATCCGCCGCTGCGCGTGAAACAGGCGGTCGTCGGCTTCGGGCGCGCGAGCAAGGCGCAGGTTTCCGGCATGGTGAGCCGCTTGCTCGGCGTCGCCGGCGCGCTGGCGTTCGACGAGGCCGACGCCGCCGGTGTCGCCATTTGCCACGGTTTCACGTGGCGCGAGGGCACTCCCGCGCACTGACGCCCGCCGCTTCCGGTGTCGCCGCCGCCGCCGTCGCGTTGCGGTCGAGGTTTCCCGTTGCTGCCGGCGGTGCCGGCGGCATTTTCGCGCGGCGTATGGCTAACGAACTCGACGAAACAAATCCCGCTCACGCTCCGAATCCCGCCGGCCGCGATGTCGGCGTCATCGAAAGGCAACTGCCGGTGCGCGTGGGCACCGGTTCGCTCATTTTTGAAATCGCGCTGTGGGTGCTCGGCATTCTGCCCGGGCTGGTGTTCCTGTTTATGAAAATCAACGCGCGCTCTTATCTGCAAAAGTTGCAGCAAAAAATCCAGAGCGACGCCTCGCAGATTGACAACTTCCTCGAACAGCGGGTCGTGATTTTGCAGAACGTCGCCGCGCTCGTCGAAAAGGCGGTCGCGCTCGACCGCGAGGTGATGACGTCTGTCGCCGCCCTGCGCGCCGGTGGTTTCGCCGGCACCGGTGGCGCGAACGCCGCCGCCGCCGCCGGTGGTGCCGGTGTTGGTGCCGCGCCGTCCGACGCCGCCCGCAACGCCGCCTCGCTGCGGCTCGACACGATTGCGTCGCGCTTGAACATCGCCTTCGAGCAATACCCGGAACTGCGCGCTCACGCCGCCATCGCCGACGCGATGCAGCAGAACAGTTATCTCCAAAAGGAAATCACCGCCGCCCGCGCGCTCTACAACGATACCGTCAACATCTGGAACACGGACATTTTCGCGTGGCCGACGAAGATGATTGTCGCCGCCCGCGCCGGCTACACCACCCGCCTGCCGTTCTCCGCCTCCGCCGAAACCAAGGCGCGCGCCCGCTCCCAATTCTTCTAAACGCGCGTAGTGTATGCACGACGTCTATGAGCCGCTGGCGCGCTTCCGCGACGAGTTCGCCGGCGACTTCGCAAGCCGCGCCGCCGCGTTCTTCGACGAACTCGTCGCCCGCTCCGGCATAGACGTCCGCGCCCACACCGGCACCTGCGCCCAACTCAACTGGGTCGCCGGTGAACGCGCCCGCCACGACGCCTCCCGCTCCAACTGGCAACTCCTGCGCGCGCTCGCAATCTGCGTCGCGCTCGCCGCCGCCGGCACCGCGTTCTGCCTGTGCGTTCCCGACGTTCTGCCCAAGGACGCCGTGTCGCTCACCGCGCGCGTCCTCGGCACCGCCGGTGCCGTCGCCGCCGCCGCGCTCGCGATTTGGTTCGCCGCCGGCGTCGCCACGCCCCGTCTCCGCGCCACCGGCGACTACCTCGCGCGCCTCGCCGCCAAGCACGGCGAACTCACCCGCCGCGCCGCCGCGCAGATGGCTCCCCTCAACGCCCTGCACGACTGGCACCACATCCCCGCGCTCGTCCAGCAGACCGTCCCGCGCCTCGAACTCGACCCGTGGTTCACGCGCGGACGGCTCGACGAACTGCGCGACACCTTCGGCTGGGACGACTCGTTCAACGCCGGCAAATCCGTCCTCTTCGCCCAGAGCGGCGCCATCAACGGCAACCCGTTCGTCATCGTCGAGACCCTCGAATGCGCGATGCGCGACCACACCTACACCGGCACGCTTTTCATCACGTGGACCGAGTGGACGACCGACAGCAAGGGCAACCCCACGACCGTCACCCGCTGCCAGACCCTCGTCGCCAGCGTCACCAAACCCGCCCCCGCGCACCGGCGGCGCAAGGTCGTCATCTACGGCAACGAGGCCGCGCCGGCGCTCACCTTCTCGCGCCACCCCTCCGACCTTTCCGACGCCGCCGACGACTTCTTCGGCAAGTGGCGCGTCAACCGCGAAATCAAGAAACTCGAAAAACTCTCGCGCAACCTCGACGACGACTCCGGCTACACCATCGTGTCCAACCGCGAGTTCGCCGCCCTCTTCCACGCCACCGACCGCAACGACGAGGTGCAATACCGCCTCCTCTTCACCCCGCTCGCCCAACAGCAAATGCTCGCCCTGCTCAAAGACCGCACCACCGGCTACGGCGACAACTTCTCCTTCATCAAGCACCACCGGCTCAACTTCGTCTTCCCAGCGCACCTCGACTCCTTCGACATCTCCGCCAACCCCGCCCGTTTCCGCCACCACGACCTCGCCGCCGCCCGCCGCGAATTTACCACCTACGCCACCGACTACTTCCGCGCCTTCTACTTCGCCCTCGCCCCGCTGCTCACCATCCCGCTCTACCAACAGCACCGAACGCGCGCCGACATCTACCGCGACCCGCGCGCGCGCCGCGCCTCGTTCTGGGAACACGAAGCCATTGCCAACCACCACGGCGACGCGCCGTTCCGCCACCCGCGCTGCGCAACGCCGTGCATTTTGAAAACGGAAATCGCCGGCGAGAACGCGGAGGAAGTCGAGCGCACCGCGCTGCCTACAACCGTCCTGCGCGTCACCGCGCACGGCTACTCCGCGACCCAGTGCGTCGAACACATACCCGTCCTCGGCGGCGACGGACACATCCACGTCGTCCCCGTCGAATGGACCCGCTTCGACCCTGTCTCGCGCACCACCGACCTGCGTGTCAGCGAGCAACCCGGCAGCACCGTCACCGACTGGCAGCGCCGCCGCGACGCCCTCTCCATCACCGACCCCGTCTTCACCTCCGCCCTCTTCCGCCGCTCCATCCTCTCCGCCACCGGCAGCGACGACTGACACATCGTGCATTTCGTGGTTAGTTAATTGACGGGCGGAGTTGACCGGTGTTGAACTCAAAAATTGCGCGGAGGCGGGCAGGGGAGAGCAGGTCGTCAGAGCGGGTGACGAGCCAGAGTTGGTCGAGGTAGCGGTGGAGTTGTGGGTCGGCGATAACGTTTCTGCCGGTGCGCACGGAGTCGCGATAACCGGCGGGAATTTTTCGTTGAACATGACCGATGAGCCAACCTTCGTAATTTTCACCGCGCAGACGGGCGAGCAGTGGGTCGCCGAGTGCGAAAGTGTCGTTAAGATAGCGACGGCCGCCGAGGTAATAAATGTGAATGCCGCCGGCGAAATGCAGAATGTCTCCGCGTGGAGTGATACCGTTTTTGCGCAGTTTTTCTTCTTCTGTTTTCAATTTTTCAAAATGGTTAATCCACGGCGCGAAAATCAAGATAATCGCGGAGACGTGCGCGGAGAGAAGCATAATTAAAAAAGCGTTGGCGCTCGTCACGCAGCGTCGGAGTAAAGAAACGTTTTTTACCGAGCCAAAGCCAGAGCGGTTCCCAAGCATGAGCGGCACCGATGACGGATTGGAAAACAAGAAGAGCGGCGCAGAAAGAAATAAAAACGGTTTTTGGTCGGGAGAATTTTTTTGCAAAATCAAACGTCCAAAGGTTATTCGCGTGTGTGTTAGACAGTGCAAAAACGGCGATGAAAAACATCGTTGTATAGTGGCGACCGAGCATAAAATCTCCACCGACTTTTAGTAGATAAACGTGATAAAGAAACATGCCGGCGGAGATGTATAAAAGTTTTATCAAACGTTTTCTCCACGCGAGGATGGCGAGCGCGAACGGCGGCAGCAGCGTTATACAATCAAGCAAAACTGTGTAGAAAAAATAGCCGGCGCCGCGCATTAGATAATCTGTCTGCGGAAAGCCGGAAGAGATTTTTGCGTAGGCGGTGTTTGGAAACGGAAATCCGTAATAGAGAATTGAAAAAACTTCCCAGAGGATGAATGGAAGCATTCCGAGAGCGAGAACGGAAGTTGTTTTTAACAAAGAAGTTCCGCCGGTGCGATTTCTTAAAATATAAAACAGTGCCGGCGCGATAAGCAGTGCGTTATCCATCCGCGTCATTAAGATAAAACTTGCGATAAGAGAAATGGCGAATGCGCGGTGTGTG
>JAISSQ010000090.1 GCA_031273045.1 Puniceicoccales bacterium | reverse complement strand
CGAAGTGCACCCAAATGCCGAACTTCGCCTCGCGCAACCACGCCGGATAATCGCGGTAGTTCTCGTGGATTGACTGCCACGTCGGCGCGAACGGACCGTTGAAAAGCGGGAAGTCCATTTTGACTTCGGGGAAATTCGCGAGCGGCGTGAGGCGCGTGTGCTTCGCCGGCGGCGGGATTTCCGGCAACGGCGCCGGCGCCGGCAATTCGAGCAGACGCCGCGGCGCGGCGGCGGCGGCGGAAGCGGCGGAATGTTCACCGGCGGCGGTGCCGGCAGCACCGGCACCGGCGGCGGAAAATAGGGCGAGCAACAAGAAACGTTTCATCGCCGCCGACCGTATTCGTGAGCGGCACCGGCGCAACTCCGCCGGCGACGCAACCCCGTCGCGCCGGTGGTGTCGAAGCGCGGAAGTATGACTGCCACGCCTCGCCCGCTTTTTTATCGCACCGTCTTCGCTTCGTTCCTCGCAACTCTCGCCGCGACCGCCGGCGGCGCACTGCCGGCGGTGGCGGCAGCACCGGTGGTGGCACCGGCGGCGGCAGTCGAAAACATCTCGCCGGCGGCGGAGAAAGCGCGTGAGGCGCGGCTCGCACGGCTCGCGAAGTTGGAACGGTTGGCGTATGCGGGAAAAATCGTCGCAGGGCGGGGCGGGGTTCCCGCCGACGCCGACAGTGCCGGCACTCTCGACGAGATTGCGAACGCGCTGCGCAGCGATTGCGTCTTCGAGCAGGCGTTGGCTCACGCGGCGGCGACGCAGGTCGTCGGTCAGGCGAACAACGGCGACATCGTGCTCATCACTGCCGGTGACGCCGCGAAGCCCGACGCGCCGGCGTGGCTGCGCGAATACGCCCGAACCTCCGCCTCGCGCGACACGCTCGCCGAGTTCGACTGGATTCGCCACCTCTACGCCGAGAAAAAACTCTTCGACGCGAAAGCACTCGCCGGCGAAATGCAACTGCTCGCGAAAAGAGCCGCTGCGCTCCACGCACTATCTCCCCGCTCCCCGCTCCCCGCTCCCTGCTCCCTCTCCGCCCTCCGCCGGCAGTGGCTTGACGCTCGCCGCGCGTTGCGTCCGGCGGTCATTGCCGCCGCAGGTTTGGGCGGCGCGGACGCCCGTCTGCTGCTCTTCACGCGCCACGGTTATCACCACAAGCCGAACGTCTGCGGTGCGCACACCTCGTGGGCTTACAAGCCCGGCGGCGACATTCTCGCGCTCGACGTCGCCACCGGCACCGCCACGCCGCTGCTGCGCGGTCGGCTCGGCGCGGGACACTTCCACGGATTAGACCTCTCGTTTGACGCCCATCGCATCGTCTTCGCGTTCGCCCCGCAACCCGTCTGGCCACCGCGCCACTCCGTCGCTTGGCCCGGCAACAACGAACGCCCCAACACCTGCTTCGCCCGCCAACTGCGCGACGAAGAACGCCTGCCACCGGTGAACCTCTGGGAAGCGGATTTAACGAGCGAAGCACCCCTCCGCCGCCTCACCGACCACAACTACTGGTCGGACACCGAGCCGGCCTACCTGCCCGACGGCGGCATCGTCTTCGCCAGCGACCGTTCCGCGCACGGTCCCTCGTGCGACTGGCCGAACAACGACCTCTCCGACCTCAACCTCTACGTCCTCGACGCCGCCCGCGCCCGCATCCGCCGCCTCCTCAACCACAAGGACATTGATACGCACCCGCGCGTCCTCAACAACGGCCTCATCGCCTACCTGCGCTGGGAGTATCAGGAACGGCACTTTATGGAGACGCACAGCGTCTGGACCGCGCGACCCGACGGCACCGCCGCCGACGCCCTCTTCAAGCAGCACAACATCGTCCAGCCATACAGCGTCCGCCTCGCCGAGAACCTCGGCAACACAGGCAAACTCATCGCCGTCGCCACCGGACACCATTGGCTCCCGCAAGGCGCCCTCGTCGTCCTCGACCCCGCCGCCGGCGGCAACAACCCCGACGGCGTCCGCCTCCTCACGCGCGGCGCCTACGTCAACGAAGGAACCGTCCCCGCACCCCTCGTCCCCGAAGGCGGCCGCACCGACGCCGGCGGCCACTACACCGACCCAAAAGGTTTTTCGGACAACGCCGTCCTGTGCTCCTACGCCTTCCCAAGCGTCCGCGCCCGCCGCTACACCGGCAGTTGGCAACACCACTTGTTCGACGCCGACAGCAACGCCTACGGCGTCTATCTGCTCGACCTCCACGGCAACAAGGAACTCCTCTACCGCGACCCGTTCCTCGGCGCATACGGCGCCCGCCCGCTGCGCCCGCGCAAGACACCACCGGTGCTCCCAGACAACTCCGACCGCTCCAAAAACTACGCCGTCTGCACCATCCCCGACGTCGAGCAAGGAATGACCGTGGAAGTCCCCGCCGGCACCGCCGGTGACGCCGGTGACGGCAAAACCGCCGCCCGCGCCGGTGCCGCCGGTGCCGGCGCCGCCGGTGCCGTTGTCTCCGTCCCTATCCCGCGCGGCACCGTCAAATACATCCGCATCTCCGAAGCCCTCCCGTGGGTCGTCATCCCCGGTCAAGGCACAATGGCGTGGCACACCTCGCACCGCACCCGCTGGTGCCCCGTCCGCGTCATCGGCGAAGTCCCCGTCGAAGCCGACGGCTCCGCGCACTTCAAGGTGCCGGTGAGCGACAACGCCAGCGTCTATTTCCAAGCCCTCGACGCGAACAAGATGGAAGTCCGCCGAATGCGCAGCAGCGTCTCCTTCGCCCCCGGCGAACAACGCGGTTGCACCGGTTGCCACGAAACCCGCCCCGAAGCCGTGCAAAATCTCTCCGCTCCCACCACAAGAATCGCCTTCCGCCGCCCGCCCAGCGAACCCGTCCCGCCCCCGTGGGGCGCCGAGAACGCCATCCACTTCCCCCGCGACGTCCAGCCCGTCCTCGACCGCAACTGCGTCCGTTGCCACGGTGCTCCGCGCCCCGCCGGCGGCCTCGACTTCACCGCCGGCCGCGCCCTCAACACCATCCACTCGAACCGCCTCGCCAGCATCGTCAACTACCGCTCCGACAACTCCGTCACCCGCGTCAAACAATTCGGCTCGCACCGAAGCCGCCTCGCCCGCGCCCTCGTCGAGCAGGACAAAATGCAAGTCAAACTCCGCCCCGACGAATGGCTCGCCATCGTCACGTGGCTCGACGCCAACACCCCCTCCACCGGTCTGATGCAATACCGGCAGCCCAACGGCGGCCTCCGCTGGGGCGAGTTCGCGTGGTCTCCCCTCTGGGCACCCCCGCGCGACACCCCCGCCCTCGGCGACTACCTGAAACTGCCGGAGAAATACCCGCCGGCACCGGCAGCGGCAGCGATGACGGCACCGGTGGGCAATCCCGTTGGGGTTGGGGGCACCGCCACCGGCAACGCCGTTGGAGCGGTGAGACGTTTTTAGCCCGACTTCCGCTACTGGGAGTGCCGACTTTCAAGTCGGCTCGCATGTGCGTTGCGGCGTATCCGCCATTCTTTATTTTAGGAAAGCAAGGCGGCTACGCCGCATCTCCGCCGAGCCGACTTGAAAGTCGGCGCTCCATGTGTGCGGCGCTCAATGTGTGTAGCGGCTTGGCGTGGGGCGGTGGCCATGCGGAGCCGGTGCGTGTGCGCCACTGAAAGCGCACTACCGTGAACCATCCGACGCCGGCGACAAGTCGCCGCAGACCAAAGCGGCGAGAACTCGCCGCACTCCAAACCGCCATTCGGCACCTCGCTCGAAATGAGCGTCCCCGCCTCTCAAACGCTCCACTTCGCGCTGCGCTCTCTTTCCCCTTCCGACGCTCCGCACCACGATATGGAGCCGCTACACACATGGAGCGCCGACTTTCAAGTCGGCTCGCATCCTCTATGCGGCGGTAGCCGCCACTTCCTTTTCGACGAGAGCAAGGCGGAAGCCGAGGCCGCGGTTGTAGCGGTCAGCCGGCACGCCCCCGTCACGGCGGGCGGAGCGACAGTAGGCGGCAGTGCTGCCCCAACAGCCACCGCGGAGGACGCGGAGGACACCGGAGCGCGGACCCGAAGGGTCGGTGACGCTACCGGTGGGATAGTTATCATACCAATCCGCGCACCACTCCCAGACGTTGCCGTGCATGTCATAAAATCCCCAAGCGTTGGGCTGCTTTTGCGCGACTGCATGGGTTCCGCCTCCGCTGTTCTCCTCATACCACGCCATCGCTTCCAGATTCCCCGCATAGTCACCGGTGGTTCCCGCACGACAGGCATACTCCCACTGCGCTTCGGTCGGCAACGCATAAACATATCCTTCTGGCAAACGACCGGCGGTGCGTTCCGCCTCGTTTAATTTTTTGCAAAATTCCATCGCCCTTTCACATGAGACACACTCGACAGGCGCGTTCTCTCCGGCATTCTTAAAATGCGAAGGTTCATCGCCCATCACGGTTTTCCATTGCGCTTGCGTCACAGGCGTCTCCCCAAGCCAAAACGGTTTGCTAATAGTGACCGTGTGCACGGGTTTCTCATCGGACTCTTTGCCGCCCATCTGGAAACTGCCGGCGGCAACAGGAAGCATTTTTATGTTCGCAATTGAAGTGACAATGGTAGCGTTTCTGCGCGCTTCCGCTTCCGCCGCGCGTTCAGCGGCTTCGCGCATTTTTTTCTGGCGTTCTTTTTCTTCCGCAATCGCTATCTGCTCCCGTTCCGCCTGCCGCATGTTGACAATATTGCTGTTCAGGAAATCGTCCATCGCACGGACAACGTTTTCCAGATTTCCCGGATTGCATCCAATTTTTGGAAGAAGTTGCCCGTTGCGCAGTTCGGTCTCAACGGCTTGCACCCAAGCGTAAAACGCACCGTGGCGCGTCAAACGAAAATAAAGGTCTGGCATCACATCTCGCAATGCGGTGCGAAAATCGCCGCCCCATTCATTTTCAACTCGCTCGCGGTAGCGGTCGGCTTGGGTGAAAATCGCGTGCACGGTGACACCGCCCTCGCGCAATTGTCGGACGGCGTCGGCTGGTGCCCAAGAGAGTTCAACACGTTGGACATTCTTTGCGCGGACCTTGTGAATATCGAGCACGGTTGAGAAATTGTAGAGAAGCAGGACGAGGTCGCTGGCAAGGAATTCTTCACGCAACGTCTTCTGCGCATCGTTCAACTCGGCGCGCCCCTCAAAGATGTCGCGAAAATCCTGACCACTGCAATCAAAAGTGCGCACCTCGTGCGTTCCGCCGTTTGCGCTGTGCCAATTCCACAGCAAATTTTGGGATGTGCCGACGGCGGTCGAGGCCGGCCAGTTGCCGGAGTCGAGTTGGTCGTAGATGCCCGTTGTGTAGCGTTGCATCCGCGCGTTCGGACAGGAGATTCGCGGTAGTCCCGCGCCTTCGAGCGCCTTCGCAAGCGCGCCAATAAATGCGGTCTTTCCCGCGCCTTCCGTGCCAACAATGGAAATTCGTTTATGCGACATGGTTGTGTGTGTGTGATGAAGTTTTTTATGCGTCGGTGTTTGTTAGATGATTTATGTGCCGTTACGGACGCAAACGACGCGGAAACCGAGAACATTGAAGCGGATGGTCGCCCCACACCCGACTCGGTAGGCAGATCGACAGGTGGCGGCAGAGGTGGTCCAACTGCCACCGCGAGCGACACGCTCGCCGCCAGAGCGCGGCCCCGAAGGGTCTGTTGCGGGGGAACGCGCATAGTAATCGTCCGCATACAAGTCCGCGCACCATTCCCAACCGTTGCCGTGCATGTCATAAAATCCCCAAGAATTCGGTTGTCTTTGCGCCACCGGATGCGTTGTGTTGGCACTGTTGCCGTTATACCACCCCATGTCGTCCAAGTTTCCTGTGCCGGCGTAGTCGCCGGTGGTTCCCGCGCGACAGGCATACTCCCACTGCGCTTCCGTCGGCAGAGCGAACCGCCACTCCAACGGAAGCGTTCCGTCCGTATGTTTCTGGTCGGTCAATTTCTTACAAAACTCGACGGCGTCATTCCACGACACGTTCCTCACGGGCAGGTTGTCACCGTTGATATCAACGTTGAAATTCGACGAATTATTCCCCATTACCGCTTTCCACTGCGCCTGCGTCACCTCGGTTTTCCCAAGATAGAACGCTTTCGTAATCTCGACGCGATGCACCGGTTTTTCGTCATACGCACCAGTATCACTTCCCATTTGAAAGTTTCCGGCGGGGACTGGCAAGACATCCATCTTTACCGCCCCCGAAGCATCAAGTACGAACGATTTCGGTTCTTTCGCCTGTGTCAAATCACGCAAAATCTCCGCACGGGCCGCCTCAATCTCAAGGCGCTGTTGTTCTCGTCTTCGGCTCTCTTCCGTTATTACATTCCTTATATCTTCTCCCACGATTTTCCATGCAAGAAATATGCATAGAAGGATGAGCACGAAGATAACGATACGCATTATGATTCGGTTGCGTTCACGGCGTTTTACTTCGGCGATTTTTGCGAGGCGAGTGGCTTCGGCGATTTCGTTTCGTCGGCGTTCGGCGGCTTCGCGCTCGCGCCGCGCACGTTCTTCCGCCTCTTTTTTCTCGCGTTCCTTTTGCTTGACTTGTTCGAGTGTCGCCGTGACCGCGGCAACAATTTGCGAGAGGTTCGCCTTGTGTATCTTCTTTTTGGGGACAAAGGTTGTAGTGCCGTCTTTTCCGATTTGCTCTTCCGTTTCGACCGAATGAACGACCGCGAACTGCGTTCCGGTCTCCACGAGAGTGTGGTAGAGTTGCGGCAGGATGGCTTTCAGCGCGTTCTCATAACTGTCGTTCCATTCGCGCTGGACGCGCCCGGCATAGCGGTCGCTCTGCGTGAAAACAGCATAGACGGTGATGCCTTTTTTCTGGAAATCGCGAATTGCTCTTGCCGGCGCTACCTCGATGTCCATGCGCGCGAGACCGGTTCCGGGCTTTTTGTAGATGTCGAACGCCGGTTGCAGATTGATGAGCAGCAGAATAATGTTGCTTTTGAAGAACTCGGTTTTAAGGGCGCGTTGCGCCTCGGAGAGTTCGCTTTCATCCGTTGCCTCAAAGATGTCGCGGAAGTCCTGTCCTGCGCAATCGGAGAGGCGGATTGTATGGTTGTCCTCGTTTTTATCCTGCCAGACCCAAGTGAGTTCGTGTTTCACGCTTTGGGCGGTTGATGACGGCCATTTTCCGTCCTCCAAATCATCCATGATTTTCGCCGTGTAGAGGCGCGTTTTCATGTCCTGCGCGATGATGCGCGGATAGACGTTTTCGGCCTTGAACGAACACGCGAAGTCGAGCGCGGCGATAAACACAGTTTTGCCGGCACCGGCGGTGCCAATGATGGAAATACGTTGTGAGGGCATGATGTTATTTGGCGATAAGGTCGGAAAGGAAATCAATCTTCGCGATTCCGGTGAGATGAATTGTCGCAATGCCAGCAGCAGCACCGGCAACAAAGATAAACAACGCGGCGAGCGCGACCCCGATGAAACCGTCGCCTTTCAGGTATTTCCAAAATGCTTCGCGCAGACGGCGTTTTTCCTCAATCGCTCGTTGGCGGGCGGCTTCCGCCTCCTCGCGCCTTTTGCGTTCTTCCTCGATGCGACGCCGGCGTTCGACTTCCTCTTTCTCGCGCTGTTTTCGGGCTTCTTCTTCGAGACGCCGGCGCTCGGCATCCTTGCGGCGTTTGTGTTCATCGGAGACGCCGACCCGCAAATCGAACTTGCATTTGAAAACGCCGCCGACGGTCGAAAAAAGCACACTGCCGGCGGGCGCGCGGCGCGGAGTGTTTTGCCATTCCGCCCAGAGGCGGGACAACTCGGCGAGGTTTTTCGGCGCACGTCCGTTGTTCCATTGTTTGGAATCCGCGCCCGCGCCCCAAAATTTGTCCAATTCGGCGGAAGTCGCCGCATCGGGCGTTGCCGGCAGCGCGCCGCCGGTTGGCAGAATGGAATCCTCAAGCGTGCCGCGAAGTGCTGGTGGCGCATAAACGGTTTCCGGCACTTGCGCCGGCAATGGCACAACCTCTTTTGCGAACGGCCAGCGCGGGTCGTCGAGCCAGCGGGCGAGGTCGGGCGCAATGCCGCCGGTGCCACCAATGCCACCGAGTTCTTGCGCATAAAGCAGGACGACCCAGCGTTGCGGACGGTTATGCGCGTCACTTCCACCATTGTGAACACGGGCGAGAAAGAGCGTTTCATTTGCAATGAATGCGGCGGCGAGCGTCTCGCCGGCACCCCACGAGTTGATGGTGTCGAGTTCCGCCCCGAACACTTTCGGAAACTGCTCGTAGCAGTCGCGCGCCGTTTGCATTTCCGGCGTGAGTTGCTGCTGCCAGTATCCCGCTTTCAAGTCGGGATAGGTGACGCGATTGGCTTGGTCGTAGATGTTGAACATTTTTCGAACGGGTTAGCGGTTGTCAGGATTTTTTGTAGGAGGTTAAGAGGTTAGAAGGTTTAGAGGTTAGGAGATTCTCCGTAGCGCGAGACGAAAACCAGTGGCTGGATTGGCTTCGTTTTTAGAGATGGCATCGCGGTGCAGCGAACTTTGCGCGCGCGTGTTGATTGTGCTGCCGCGAACAATGCGGTCGTGCGTGTCGAGCGGGCGGAGCGGCGCGCCCGGACTGAGATTGCCAACGGCGTTGTCGGCGCACATTTCGCCAACGTTTCCCGCCATGTCATAAAAACCCCAAGCGTTTGGCGGTTGGGTGCCGACGGCATGCGTCCGCCCCGCGCTGTTTTTGGCATCCCAACCCTTCGCGTTCTTATCATCACCACCGGCAGTGGCGGCAAAGAGCCATTCGTCTTCCGTCGGCAAGCCGTAAACATAGCCCTCCGGCAGATTTCCTCTTTCACGTTCCTGCTCGGTGAGACGCCGGCAAAATTCGACGGCGTCTTCCCAGCGCAAATTTTCGACGGGCAGATTGTCGCCTTTGTTTTGCGACGGATTATCGCCGGTGACCGCCTTGTATTGCTCTTGCGTGACTTCATATTTTCCAAGCCAGAACGGATGCGGCACGCGCACTTCGCGCCGTGCGTGTTCGCCTTCGAGGATGATTGCCACGCTGCCGGCGGGAACGGGAAGCAATTCAAGTGACCGCCCTTTTGGCAATTCGATTATGCGCGGATTTTCCTTTTTAGCCACAGGAAGCACAGGGAGTGCGGATGGAGAATCGGGTTCCGCGCTCCCTGTGGTTTTTGCATTTTTTCGTGTGCACACCGCAGCGAGCAAGAACCCGACAATGCCGGCGATAAGTGCGTTTCTGCTTCGCGGGGAGTCCAGCGTTCTTTGCCAAAGACCTTTAGCCGCCGGCGGCGGGACCGGCGCATATTTTCCATCGGCAACAGCGCGTTCATAGTCGGCGCAAATTTTTCCGACAACCATCATACGCTCCAGACCGGCGTTCAAATAACGTGCCTTCGACTTGTTCGTTTCATCACCAGCGGCGGTGGTGGCACCGGCGAGTTGCGTTCGGATCGCGTCAATCTCATTCGTGAGCGCGGTGTATTTTTCGAGATGCGCGGTGTCTCCTTCCTGTTCTTTTGAGAGAAGGAACGCGCGGATTTCCGGAGTCAGCGCTCCGAGCGCGTCGCCGTCGCTCGTTAAAGAGAGTGCGGTTCCGACCGATGCGGCTGTGGCAAAAGCAAAAGCGGTGATAAGCAAAGAAAGAAGACGTTTCATGCGAATGAATGGCGAGGAGAGGATTGGGAAGTGGATGAATGATTTGCAAGTGCCCGTTTATTGTGTGTTGCCGAGAAAACTTTCCACCTCGGCGTTTTTGCCACCACCGGTGGCAGCGAGCGAGTCAGCGGAATCCGCAAGTGTCTTTTTGTTTTCAAGTTCGCGGACAACTTCTGTGATGGCTGCGACATTCACCTTGCGGACGCGCTCCAAAATCTTACCGGCACCTTTGATTTCACGACCGAGAAGCAGTTCCCGAATGTTTTCCGCCGCCTCGTTGGCGTCACTATTCAACTTGTCGAGTGCCACGAAGATGCTCTGCCGCTGTGTGTCGTAAGAGTTGCCCAGCGAAGTGTAGCGGTCGAGCCGCGCATTTGCGTTTTTCTTCTCTTGGATTTTGTTGGCGACGATTTGCTTGAAGTGCGCGTCGGAAAGGTTTTCACCTTCGTAATCAACCGAAACGACGACGCCAGCAGCGTTCTTGGACGCACTCTTGTAGGAGTCGCGCAACACAGCGAGTTCGGTATTGACTTTATCAAGTTTATCGCGGGACGCCTCGCACTGCCGTTCAACATCGGCGGTGATTCGCTTCACATAAACGCGCAGTTCGACAAGTTCCATGCGTTTCTTCTGAACCGATTCGAGAACTTCGAGCAATTGCTCGTGCTCCGGTTTGATAGTGGAATCGGTAGCCGGACCAGATTGCTTTTTGCAACCGGTGACAGCAAGTGCGGACGCGATGATGAAAAGGAAAAGGAAGCGAATCGTGAACATAGAGAGAGTTTTGAGTTGAGTGCGGCGCAGGGGGATAGGGACTTTAGACATGATTTACATGATTTAACATGATTTCTGGGGGAAACTTCAAAATCTTGTCAAATCATGTTAATCATGTCCAAGAATCCATAAATCCTACCGTTTTATTTGTTCAAGAAGTCGCGGACAGCGGCACTGTCGGCGGCACTGCCGGTGCTATCGGCTTTGGCGGTGGCGGCATCAACGAGGGTGAATTTGCCGGGTTCCGTTTCCTTGGCGATGATTTCAGTGTTAATCATGATGTCTTTGATTTCCGCGCCAACCTTTTCAATCCCATCAATGGTTTTTTTCGCTTTGATGAGTTCGAGATTGCCTTTGGCGGTTTCGAGTTGGAGCAGGATTTGTGTGCTCTGCGCGTCAATCTTGATGAGCGCGTCACCCAATTTTTTTCCGAGTCCCTCGAAGTTGGCGGCGAGTTTTGCCTCGATGTCGCGGCGTTTGATAGCAAGTGCGAGTTGCGTGTTCAGTTCGCGCTCGTTTTCAAACTTGATACCCGAAGTAACGATGGGAAATTTCGTGATGCTTTTGCCGTCGGCCTCCACGGTAGTCGCCGCCTTGTAGGCGGCTTTGGCACCCTCAAGCGTCTCTTCGAGTGCTTTCTCCTTTTTCTTGTGCGTCGCAAAATCCTCGTCGGCCTTCGCTTTCTCGCGCGTGATAGCGAGTTTGTTCGCTTTCAACTTCTGTTGACTCGCCTCGAACTGCTCAATGGCGTATTGGAAGTAGAGGTCGGGATGGGCGACAATCTGCTCGTCCGTCCACTTCGTGATGTCGCGGACGAGATTTTTCGCCTGTTGCTTTTTGACGGCGAGATTGCCGTCGCAACCGGCGAAATAGCCGACCGCACCGGCACCGGCGAGAGCCGCCACGCCGAAGAGGATGACCTTGCGGACGCTACCGCGACGGAGCGTAACCGGTGGAAGTTCCGGTTGTTGGTTTAATGCGCCAGTGGCGCGGTTGGAGGCGTCAGGTGCGACGCCGGTGGTCTTGTTGAACGAGTTCATTGTGTGTGTGGATGTGTTGTTTGGGTTTTCGTCCCGCGCCCCATGCGCGGAAGGAAATGGGATTTCTTCGCCTTCGCCCTCACAGGCGAGTCGAAGTCACTGCCGGTGGCAGGCACGACGAAGGACGTGAACGCGGGGAACGCGAACACGAAGGCGGCGAGTGGCAAGACGGAACAGCCCGCCGAGCAACTACTTGTTACAATTCGGGGGGGGTGGGTAACAAATTAGTAACAAACCGAGGCGCAAACGGAACATTCGCGCGCGACGAAATCTGCGCGGGAAGCGGGGAGGCGGGAATCGAAAGCAAAACGTGCATGGTTGCGCTGGTGTGAGAAGGGTCGGAGAAGAAGGAAAAGGAGAGGAAGGGAAAAGGGGGGAAAGCGGAAGTGTCGAAGGAAGATTAACGAGCGGAGAAAGAACACTCCTCGGTCACTGGCGCGGGAAATAACGCCGCCACAGCAGGTGTCAACAGTTTTTTTTCACGCGACGCGCCATCCTGCTGCGGGCGCAAGCACCACCGGCGGCGGCTCTACCCCGACTTCCGCTACTGGGGCATTTTGGGGGGCTGGTTTTGTTGATTTGCAAGGAAGCGTTCGAGGAGGAGGGCGGTGTCGGTGGTGTGGGCGTGCAGGTCGAGGAGGCGTAGGCGGGTGAGTTTTTCGAGGACGGTGCGCGGGGTCAGGCCGTTGCCGAGGGGGCGGAGGAGTTGCTGGCGCAGGGTGGAGTGGAGGGTGTAGGCGAGGAAGGCGAGGAAGAGGTGGGCTTCGATGCGGTCGGGTTTTTGGTGCCAGATGGGGCGCAGGGAGAGGTCGCCTTTGAGGGTGCGGAAGGCCTCTTCGACGT
>JAISSQ010000058.1 GCA_031273045.1 Puniceicoccales bacterium | reverse complement strand
GCGGGCACGACGCCGGTGCTCAATCCGCCGCGCTTCAGTTGGAAGACCGCCACCGGCGCGCCCAATTTCATTCAGGGCGGATACCAAATCATCGTCGCGTCCTCGCCGGAAAAACTCGCGGCGAACACCGGCGACATCTGGGACAGCGGGCGCGTCGCCTCCCGCGACTCCGTGCTCGTCCCGTTCGCCGGCGATGCGCGCAAACTCGTCGCAAACGGTCTCTACTTCTGGAAGGCGCGCGCGTGGGACGCCGCCGGCAACGCGCTCCCGTGGAGCGACCCGCAACGGTTCTCCGTCGGGCTGCTCGGCGAGTCCGACTGGCGCGGCGCGGACTGGCTCGCGCTCGAAAAGGACAACCCGAAGGAGCGCATCGTGCCCGGTCTCTCCGGTCCGGGGAACGTCCGCCAAGGCCGCAAACTCCGCACCGCGCCGCACTACAAGATGCCGCAGTTCCGCAAGGAGTTCGCCGTGCGCGCCGACCTCGCCCGCGCCACCGCCTACGTCGCCGGTCTCGGCCACTTCGAGTTCTTTCTCAACGGCGAGAAGGTCGGCTCGCGCTTCCTCGACGCCGGTTGGACGAAGTTCGACAAGGAGGCGCTCTACGTGACCTTCGACGTCACGCGCCAACTCCGCGCCGGTGCCGCCAACGCCGCCGGTGTCATGCTCGGCGGCGGTTTCTATGACACGCCTGCCGAACGCTATCTCAAAGTCCTCATCTCGCACGGCGCCCCGAAAATGCGCCTCCTGCTGCGGCTCGAATACACCGACGGCTCCGTCGAGAACGTCGTCTCCGACACCTCGTGGCGCGCCGCACCCAGCGCAATCACGTTTTGCAGCATCTACGGCGGCGAGGATTTCGACGCCAACCTTGAGCAGCGCGGTTGGAAGTCCGCCGGCTTCGACGACTCCGCGTGGGCGCCGGCGCTGCGCGTCTCCTACGAAGGCAAACTCCGCTCAATGCGCGCCACGCCGCTCGCCGTCCGCGCCGTCCTCCCGCCCAAGAAGGTCTTCAAGAACAAACGCGGCGCGTGGATTTACGACCTCGGTCAAAACGCCTCCGGCATCATCCGCGTCACCGCGCGACCGCCGGCAGCACCGCCGGCGACGCCACCGGCAGCATCAAAAACAAAACCGCCGGCGGCGCAGAAAATCACCTTCCGCCCGGGCGAACTCCTCCGCACCGCCAAGGACGACAAGAGCGACGTCACCGTCTCGCAGGGCAGTTGCGGCTCGCCGTATATCCTCGCGTTCACCCCCCGCGCCGGCGCCGGCGCGCAGACGTGGCAACCGCAGTTCACCTACTACGGCTTCCGCTACGTGCAGGTCGAAGGCGCCGTCCCCGCCGGCGAGCCGAACCCCGCCGGCCTCCCCGAAATCGTCGCCCTCGAAGGCCTGCACACCGCCAACTCCGCCGCACAGACCGGCGACTTCACCTGCTCCAAACCCATCTTCAACGACACCCACAAACTCATCGACTGGGCGCTGCGCAGCAACATGGCGAGCGTCCTCACCGACTGCCCCCACCGCGAGAAACTCGGCTGGCTCGAAGAAGCCCACCTCATGCAACCCTCCCTCCTCTACCGCTACAACCTCGCCCGCCTCTACGGAAAAATCATGAACGACATCGCCGCCTCCCAACTCCCCAACGGCTGCGTCCCCACAATCGCCCCCGAATACGTCCGCTTCAACGGCGGCTTCGAAGACACCCCCGAATGGGGCAGCGCCTTCATCATCTCCCCGTGGTTCCACTACCGCTTCTTCGCCGACCGCCGCCTCCTCGAACGCCACTACCCGGCGATGCAACGCTACCTCGACTACCTCTCCTCACGCGCGAAAAACCACATCGTCGCCTACGGCCTCGGCGACTGGTATGACATCGGACCCCGCCACCCGGGACGCGCCCAACTCACCGCCAACGGCGTCACCGCCACCGCAATCTACTACTACAACACCACCATCCTGCGCGACGCCGCCACCCTCCTCGGCAAACCCGCCGACGCCGCCCGCTACGCCGCCCTCGCCGACAAAATCAAACACGCCTTCAACACCAAATTCTTCAACCCCGACACCGCCCAAATCGAACGCGGCAGCCAGACCGCCAACGCCATGGCGCTGCACGTCGGACTCGTCGCCGACGCCGACAAACCGCGCGTCCTCGCCAACCTCGTCGCCGACATCCGCCGCCGCAAAAACGCCCTCACCGCCGGCGACGTCGGCTACCGCTACGTCGTCCGCGCCTTGGAGGAAAACGGCCGCTCCGACGTCCTCTACGACATGAACACCCGCTCCGACGTCCCCGGCTACGGCTGGATCCTGCGCAGCGGCGCCACCGCCCTCACCGAATCGTGGCAGGCCTACGGCCACGTCTCGAACAACCACTTCATGCTCGGTCACCTCTTCGAGTGGTTCTATAGCGGCCTCGCCGGCATCCGTCAAAAACCCACCTCCGTCGGCTTCCGCGACCTCCTCATCGCCCCGCAACCCGTCGGCGACCTCACCTCCGCCCGCGCCACCTACGAGACCCCCTACGGCACCGTCGAAAGCGCGTGGGAAATCACCGGCGGCACCGGTGGCGAAAAAAGCACCGCCGGCGGCAAAAGCACCACCACCGGCACCGGTGACAAAACTGCCGGCGGCAAAAAATTCCACCTCCGCGTCCGCATCCCGCCGAACACCACCGCCGAAGTTGTGCTGCCTGACGGCGCGAAGAAGACCGTCGGCTCCGGCGTCTGGGAATTTTGAGCGCACCGTCGGTGGGAGCGCCGACTTTCAAGTCGGCTCGCCCCCTCCGTGCGGCGGTAGCCGCCACTCTTTTTTAGAGACGCAAGGCGGCTATCGCCGCAACACCGCCGAGCCGACTTGAAAGTCGGCGCTCCATGTGTGGCGCTCCATGTGCGGCGCTCCATGTATGCGGTGCTCCTCGCGCTCCTGACCCGCCTTTCCCCGCCGCCGGTGCCTCAAAACCACTTCGCAATCAGTTCGGCGACGACGGCGTGACCGCGCGTGTTCGGATGGTTGATTTGGCTCAAGTAGTCGCGGACGTTCTCGCCGCGTTTCACGCGCTCGGTGAACGCCGCCAAACTGTCCACCAGTCCGACGCCGTGCTCGGCGGCGAGGGCGCGAATCTGGCGGGCGTGCTGTTCGAGGATGTTGTTCGGGTCGGCGAGGTTGACCGTCCAGTCGGGCGTCGGCGTCAGCAGGATGACTTTGATTTTCGCGGCCTTCGCCTCGGTGATGAGCGTCGTCCACGCGGCGCGGGCGCGGGCGAGACCGAGTCCTCGGTCGTTGAGCGCGTAGTCGAAAAACACGACATCGGGGCGGTGCGGCAGCACGTCGCGCTTGAAACGGGCGGCGCCGGAGACGGAATGCTCGCCGCCGATGCTGGTGTTGATGACGTTGATTTGCGCGAACGGGTAGCGCGTTTTGATGAGGCGCAGCGAGGCGAGCGGGTAGGCGTCGAGGGTGTTGATGACGGGCGTCTTGAAGTAGCCGGCGGGGACGCTGTGCCCGTGGTAGTGGAGGTTGATGATGCGGTTGCGCGGCCACTTGACCTGCATTTCGCGCTTGAGCGCGGCAAGGTAGGCGGCGGGGTCGGCGGGCGCGGGCGATGCGGCGACAGCACCGGCGGCGGGCTTCGCGGCACCGGCGGCGAAAGCGTTGCCGGCGGCGAAAAGCGCGATTGCGACGGTGAGCGTCAGCGACGCGAGTGAGCGGGAAAGCAGGCGGAGCGTGCGGTTGAGCGTGTGATTGGGCGTGCGATTGGACATACGGCGCGCGTGCGACACCACCGGCGGTGGTTTGTTGCTCGTCATTGGCAGGGGCATTCGTTTTTGTCGGCACTCCATGCCGCATGCCGAACCGCCGCTCCTTGCCCTGAAATCCGTGACGCTGAAATTCAACGATGCCGTGGTGCTCGACGGCGTGAATTTGACCGTTCGGGGCGGCGAAATGCTCTTTGTCGCGGGGCGTTCCGGTGCGGGGAAAACGACGCTCCTGCGCGTCATTGCCGGTGCGCTCGCGCCCACCGCCGGTGGCGTCCTGCTCGAAGGGCGGGAATGCGCGGCACCGGCGGGGCGCGTGGTGTTCGTCACGCAGGAAAACGCGCTCTGGCCGCACCTGAACATTCGCGAAAACGTCGCGTTCGCGCTGCGCCAGCGCGGGCTGGAACCGGAGGAGGTGCGCGAACGGGTCGGCGACGCGCTGGCGGCACTCGGCTTGGACATGCTCGGCGGGCGAAAGCCGTCCGAGATGTGCGCCTCCGAGCGGCGGCGCGCCGCGCTTGCCCGCGCGCTCGCGCAAAACCCGTCCGTTCTGCTGCTCGACGAACCGTTCGCGTTCCTCGACGAGCGGGCGCGACGCGCCGCGTGGGAAAACGTCCGAAAAATCTGCGCCGAGCGCAAAATCGCCGCCGTGTGCGTTTCGCAAATCACCGCGGACGTGCTGGCGTTCGCCGACCGCATCGCGTTGCTCGACGCCGGTGTTCTCGCGCCACCGGTGCCGCCGCTCACGCTCTACCGGCGGCCGTTTTCGCGCTTTGCGGGCGAGTTTTTCTCCGACGCCAACTGCGTCGCCGGCAAGGTGCTCTTCGCCGGTGCCGGCGAATTCATCGCGAAAACGCCGCTCGGCGAGGTGCGCGGGACGCTGGCGAACGCCGCGAAGACGCCCGCCGTCGGCGCGCCGCTCGACATTCTAATTCGACCGGAGTCGCTGCACATTGACGCCTTCGCGCCGGACGAAAACGCCTTCGCCGGCAGCGTGCTCGGCGCGGGAGAAGCACCACCGGCGGCGGCACCGGCGGCACCGGCGGTTCCGCCGAGCGCGACGGGATTCGGCGGCGCGACGGGGCTGGTTCTCTTCAAAACGCGCGGCGGCATCACCTTGCGCGTGAAGGAGTTAAATCCGCGCGTTGCCGGCGGCGGCGTCAGCGCGGGGCAGATGTTCGCATGGGTCGCGCCGGAAGACGTCACCGGCGTCGAGGTCATTTCCGCATAGCACGGCCACCGGCACCAGTGGTGGCGGCGCGTTTGTCAATGCCGCCGAAGACAAGGAGTTTCACGAGGAGGTAGGTGATGGGGATGGCGACGAAGGCGGCGAGGGTATAGACCAGCACCGGCGGCCAGCCGGCGGTGTTCAGCAAGAGGGAGACAAAGGCGAACAAGATGAGGAAGTTCGGGATGTAGGAGGCGACAAATTTAAGGAAGTCGAGGAGGGCGAGTTTCGCGTGAAAGACCAATTTCGCGTTGAGGGTGTAGGTGGCAAAAATGCTTGCGGCGTAACCAAATGCGTAGGCGGTTTGGGCGAGGGTGAATGAGAATTCGCCGCCGGTGCTGACTTGTCCGCGCGTGGCGTTGCCGCCGAGGAGGAGGAGGAAGAGGGTGGAGCAGAGGATGTTGACGGCGGTGCCGGTGCCGCCGCAAAACACAAAAAGGATGAATTTCGGGGTCAAAAAGGTGGATTTTAGGCGGGAAAGCAGGGATGGGCGGTAGTCGTGCCACAAGAGGCGGCGGTCGCCGCGAACCATGTAGCGTCCGTGGGGCGGGGCGAGGTTGACAAGGGGGGCGTCGGAGAGGGAGTCGGAATAGCACGCTTCGACGGGATTTTCGGGGGCGGGGGCGCCGGGGACGTTGGCGGCGTTTTTGGCGTCGGGTAAGTCCTTGTCGGGGTAGAGGTTGTGAAAAACTTCGCGGATGCGGCGGACTTTTTCGTCGCCGCGGCAGTTCAGTCCGTCGTATTTGAGCGTTACCGGTGAGAGTTTGGAGGCGATGAGGTGGACGCCGAGGTGTTTTTGGACGATGTCCGCGAGCAGGAACTCCGGCGAGGCGGAGACGATGAGGTCGTCGGGGCGTTTCTGGGCGAGATACCATGATTTGATTTTTGCGCGGTTTTCGTTCCAAAACGCGGCTATTTCGGCGTCCAAGGGGATTTTTTTGATAAACGCGAAGTAGCGTTCTTTCATTTCTTCGCGTGTGCCGAGTCCGAGGTTGTAGCGCAAAATCGCCCAGAATTGCGCGGGTAGTCCGAGGGCGAGGCGGGGGTGCCGGCGGAGGGCAAAGAGGAAAAATTTGACGGAACTGTCGCCGGCGTAAATGGTGTCGTCGAAGTCGTAAATGTTCATTTGATAGTTACTTGGGCAAAAACTCCGCAATGAGGCGAGAGTTCGCAATGAGGAACACGAGTGCGCCGAAGAGCAGGACGAGTCCGACGAGGTATTTGTCTTTGAGGATGACGCTGGTGGGGTCGCCGTCGGAGGCGCGTTCGATGTTCAAACTGTATTTCATCAGGATTATGATGAAGAGCGGGACGGTGTAGAGGAACGCTTTTGAGCCGAAGCGGGCGACTGTTTCGTCGGAAATTGTCCACAGGGAGTAAAAAACGACGGAGAGTGCCATGCAAAGATACATGTTTTTGTCGAGAAAGTTGTGCGAATAGCGGCGGTTCACTTCGCGGGTCTTGCCGGTTTCTTTTTGGATTTCGTTACGGCGTTTGCCGAAGCCCATGTAAAACGAGCCGACGATGATGGTGAGGTAGAGCCACGGGGAGATGGCGACGTCAATGATGATTGCGCCGAAAATGACGCGCAGGACGAAGCCGGCGGCGAGGATGGCGACGTCGAGAATGGGGACGTTTTTCCACGCGAGCGAGTAGCCGATGTTGATGGTCATGTAGGTCGCGAGCAGGAGCGGTTCCGTCCAACCGGCGGGGTGGAACGCGGGCGAGCGTGTGCTCCAGAACGCGATGATTGCGGCGATGGCGAGCGCGAGTCCGCCGGCGAGGAGGATTGCGGCGCGCTTCGTGACGCGCCCCGACGGCAACGGGCGGTTGCGCTTTTTCGAGTGCGCGCGGTCTTTCTCGATGTCGCGAATATCGTTGAGAATATAGACGATTGAGGCGGTCAGCGAGAAGCAGACGAAGCCGGTGAACGCGGCGAGAAAAAAGTGCGGGTCGAGGAAATTCTGGCTGAAAAATACGGGGATGAAAATGAGCAGGTTCTTGACGTAATGATGAACGCGCAGGAGTTCAAAATAGGGTTTCATGTCAACGGGAGAAAGGGCGGTTCGGAGGCGGTTCGGAGGCGTGACGAAGAACGGTTCGGAGGCGTGACGTTTTTCGGAGGCGTTGCCGGTGGTGTTGCCGGTGGTTCTAACCGCGCCACCGGTGGCGTCAACGGGATTTTTGACGTTACCTCATAACATCCACCACGGAATTGCGGTGATATTGTCCGCCAGTGCCAGCGGGGCGGAACAGCGGCTGACAATCCAACCGCGCTCTGCTTTGCCGGAGTTGTCGCGCAGGAACGCCGCGAGGTGGCGGGCGTCACCGGTGCTGGGGTTCTCCGTCCACTTGACCTCCACCGGCGTCCATTTGCCCTGCCGTTCGATGACGAAGTCAATCTCGGCGCCGTCCGCCGTGCGCCAGTAATGCAACCGCCCCCCGCGCAAGTAGCGGAGCCGCTTCCAAAGTTCGATGCCGACCCATTGCTCAAAGAGCGCGCCGGCTTGCGCACGTGCGGTGTCAATGCTCGGTGCCAAACCGGCGGCGGCGTTGCGCACGCCCAAGTCGAAGAAGAAAAAGCGCGGCGTGGAGAGTAGCCGTTTGCGCGCGCTGCCGGTGAGTGCCGGCACCGAGAAACCGACAAACATGTCCTCCAAGAGTTGGTAGTGCGATTTGACGGTCGGAACGGAAATGCCCGCCTCGCGACTAATGGAGGCAAAGTTAACCAGTCCGCCGGCTTCGTTCGCGGCGAGTTGCAGAAAGCGAAGAAAACTGCCGATGTCCTTCACCAACCCCTCGCGCCGGATTTCCTCTTCAAGGAAAACGGAGGTGTAGGTTTCCAACAGGGCTGCGCGGTTGTCCTCGTCGGCGTTCACAATGCCCGGCAACGCGCCAAACGCCAAACGCTCCCCGATATCCCATTGGGGAAACAAATTTCGCCCGCCGCCGCCGGTCGCGCCGGCAGTGCCACCGGTGCCGGTGCCATCCCAAGTAAAGGGCAACGGCGAGAGGGAAAAATGCAACATCTCGTGCGGAGAGGGTTGCTCGGCGAGTGTCAGCGGTTCGAGATGGTGCAGAAGGGCGCGACCGGGCAACAGGTTCGCGCCGCTCCGACGCAACTTCCGCGCCGAACTCCCGCACAGCACAAAACGCCAACGGGTTTTGTCCTCGTCGTAAAGCGCCTGCACCGAGTCGAAGACCGACGGCACCGTCTGCGCCTCGTCAACAAACACCGTTGCCGGTGTCTCGCCGCGCGGCAGGGCGCGGCATTGCATGGCGAACAAGCCCGCGTCCGCGAGGTGCCGATTCCGCTCGGCAGGGTCGGCAAGATTGACGAAGAATGTGTCCGCCGGCAGCAGGTGTTTCAGCAGCGTGGACTTGCCCGTCTGGCGCGCGCCGAAGAGGATGTGGACGTAGGGCGTGGCAAGTTGTCCGGCAAGTCCGGCACTCAACCACCTGTCTTGGAAAGAGTTAGGGGCATTCATAAGTGGACTTTAAATTTACGGCGTATTTTTAAAGTCAACTTTCCGAGCGTCGCAAGTGTTTTATTCGCAGAGGGTTTTGGTTCTGCCGAACCTCACGCTTCGGTCTCGAAGGTGCCGGCGGCGGTGAGGCGGACGCGCGTGAGCGTGTCGAAACCTTCGGAGACATCGGGGGGTTCGAGGTGGGCGAGCGCGTTTTTCAGGGCGACTTCGGGGACGCGCTGCGCGAACGGGCGGTTTTCGTTTCGCCGGCGGGCGTCCTCGTAGGAACTCTCAAAGAAATAGCCGTGGACGGCGAATTTCGCGGCGCGGGCGGGCGCGATGTAGCGGGCGCGCTCGGCGCGGGTGAGGTTTGTGTTGTCTATGGCGAGGGGCGTTTTCGAGGCGAGGCACGCCTCAAAAAGCAGTTTTTCGCGGTGGCGCGTTTTGAGCATGTCGAGGTTGATGCGCAAGTGCGTGTCCGAGAAACGTTCGCGCCAGAACGACGATTTTCCCGCCGCCGGCATGCCGATAAAGATGAGGAGTTGCATGGGAAAAGTGCGCTTGTTGACCGTTTCGTTGCCGCCGCCCTTCTGCCGCAATCGTCCACCGGCAGCGAGCGGAAAAACGCTCCGCAAGCCCGCCACCGCCGGTGCCGTTGCCCGCGCCGCCACCGCCGGTGCCGCCGGAACCGCTGCCGGTGGTGTGTGTCTGCCCGTGCGCACAACGTCGTGTAAACCTCGTTTCCCCTCGCATGAACCTTCACGCTTCCCTCGCTTTCTCCCTTCTCGCGCTCGCCGCCGGCGTCACCGGTGCCGCCGCGCAAAATGCCGCACCGGCAGCGTCGCCGGCAGTGGCACCGTCCGCGCCGGCGTCGCCGGCGGACGCCGTTAAAATCGTCGTTGGCGAGGTGCCGGCGGGAGCACCGGCGGGCACGGGCACGGTTTCGCCGCTGTTGTTCGGGCACAACATCGAGCACACGCGCTCGTGCGTTTATCAGGGCTTGTCGGCGCAGGTGCTGCGCAATCGCAAGTTCGCCGGCAAGCCGACGGGCTACTTCGGCGGACCGGTGCAGTGGAAGCGTTACGGCACGCCGCGCGCGTTCATCAACATCACGCCGACGCTCGCCTACACGAAGCACAATTGCCGTGTGCGCGGAAATCGCGGCGCGGAAATCAACGCCGTCTCGCTCCAAAACCCAATCGCCGGCGAGCGCGGCGGCATCCAGCAGGACAACCTGCCGCTGAAGGGCGGCGCGAAATACGTTTTCAAAGTCATCGCGAACACACCGTCACCGGTGCCGGTGCCGCTGCTGGCGCGCTTTGTTGACCGCGCCGGCGCGGTGCTCGCCGAGCGGACGTTCGCCATCAACGGCGAGAAATACGCCGCATACGAGTTCGCGTTCACGCCGGCGGCGGACGAACTCAACGCCACGCTCCAACTCTCCATTGACGCGCGGGCGGAGTTGCGAATCGGCGCGGTGTCGCTGCTGCCGGCGGACAATTTTCACGGGATGCGCCGCGACGTCGTCGAACGGCTCAAAGACATCGGCGCGCGTCAACTGCGCTGGCCCGGCGGCAACTTCGCCGGCGAGTATTATTGGAAGGACGGGCTGCTGCCGGTGGACCAGCGCGCGCCGCTCTACTCTTACATGCCCGTCGAGACGCAGACGCATTCCGACGGTTTCGACTTTCACGAAATCGGCATTGACGAGTTCATCGCGCTGTGCCGCGAAGTCGGTGCCGAGCCGTCGCTCACGCTCAACCTCTCGTGGGAGCCGTCGCACGAGTCCGCGCAGTGGGTCGAGTATTGCAACGGCGACGCGACGACCGAGTGGGGGCGCAAGCGCATCGAGCGCGGTCACAAGGAACCCTACAACGTGAAGTATTGGTCGCTCGGCAACGAACTCGGCTACGGGCACATGGAAGGACTTAACTCGCCCGCCGAATACGCGAAGAAGGCGTTGCAGACCGCCGGCGCGATGCGGCGCGTCACCCCCGACCTCCAACTGTGCTGCTCCGGCTTCATCGGGAACGCCGGCTGGCGCCGCGCGATGGCGCCGCTCGCCAAGGAACTCGCGTTCGCCTCGTTCCACTCCTACCAAGGCAGTTTCCACTCGAACGGAAACCTCGACTTCATCCGCGAACGCGCGTTGCGCCGCGCCTACGAGGACGTCGCGCGCCACGCCGACGGCGTCTTCAACAACCTGCGGGGCGTCCGCGCCGCGATGAGCAAGGACGCCGCGTTCAAGCACGTCTCGCTCTCGTTTGACGAGTGGAACACCGTCCACGCGCTCCACCACGAACCGAGCATCATCGAAGGCGTCATGGCGGCGCTGATGCTCGGCAACGCCATCGCTGGCGCCGACGAATTGGGGCTGGGCGCGTTCATGTTCTTCGAACCAATCAACGAAGGCGCAATCATCGTCCAACCGCTCCTGACAAGTTACCTGACCGCGACCGGACAGGTCTTCTCCCTCTTCAAAAAGCACACCGGCAACAAGGTGCTGCCGGTGACAATTGGCGGCAACGCCGCCGGTAATGCCGCCGGCGCGAAAAGGCACCCCGACCTCCGCGCCACCGCGAGCATCAACCCGACCACCGGCGAGCGCGTTCTGACACTCGTTAACAAAAACTACGACACGGCGGTGAGCGTGTCGGTGAGCGGATTTGGCACCGGTGCCACCGGCAGCGGCACCTACACCCTTCTGGACGGCTCGAACCTGACCATCACCCCCGGCGCGCGCTTCCGCGAGAAACGCTCCGAAATCCCCACCGGCACCGGCACCACCGCCGCTGCCGGCAGCCCGCTACCGGTGAGCATCCCGCCGCGCAGCGTCGTGCAGATGACCGTCAAGTGAGCGCGCGGCACGCTCCCCGCTCCCACCGCTCCTCCCATGCCTCCGCTCAAACGCCAAAGTCCGCTCGACCGTCTGCTCGGACGCGCCGACAACTTGGACTCCGCCTCGCTCGCCATTCTCGCGCAACGCCTCGCCGGCGAGCGCGACCTGCTCGAAACCGTCTTCAACACCATTCAGGAAGGCGTCCTGCTCATGGACGCCACCGGCGTTGTCGAATACGCGAACGACGCCGCTGCCGTCATCATCGGGTTGCGCGCCGAGGACTGGGGCAAAGTCGTCCTGTGGCGCCTCGTGCCGTGCCTCGCGCGCTCCGTCGGCGCGCTCTTCGGAGCGGACACCGGCACCGGACCCGTCGTGAACGCGAACGGCGCGCCGGCGTCGGCGAAATCGGCACCCCCGCCGGTGGAGACCGTCGCGCCCGCGCTCACGCAGGAAATCGAAGTCACCTATCCCGAACGCCGCTTCGTGCGCCTCCACATGAGCCGGCTGCACACGCAGAGTGCCGGACGCGGACCGCGCTTCGTCGTCATCCTGCGCGACGTCACCGCCGAGCGCCGGCGCACCGAGGAACTCGTCGAGAGCGAGCGCGCCGCCGCCCTCTCGCCGCTCGCCGCCGGTCTCGCCCACGAACTCGGCAACCCGCTCAACTCCATCAACCTCCACCTGCAAGTCATCCGCCGGCAACTCGCCAAACTCGACCCGTCCCCGCAGGGCGAACGCATCGCGGACTCCGCGCGCGTGTGCTCCGAGGAAGTCGAGCGGCTCGACGCGCTCATCCACAACTTCCTCGGTGCCATCCGCCCCGTCTCGCCGGCAAGCGCCGAAATCCGCCTCCTCGACGTCATCGCCGAAGTGCTCGCGCTCCTCAAAAAACAGTGCGAGGACCTCGGCGTGCGCGTCGCCGTGAACGTCCGCCACGACCTGCCGGTGGTCAGCGGCGACCACGACCAACTCAAACAGGTCTTCTTCAACCTGCTCAAAAACGCGATGGAGGCGATGGACAAGGGCGGCGTCATTGACATCGCCGCCGAGTCCGACGACGAGTTCGTCACCGTCAGCGTGCGCGACTGCGGCGCGGGAATTGAACGCGAAGCGGTGAGCCGCATTTTCGACCCGTTCTTCACGACCAAGAGCGGCGGACACGGACTGGGCATGTTCGTCGTCTCGCGAATCCTGCACGCCCACGGCGGCGACATCGCCGTCGAGAGCACCCCCGGACACGGCACCACCGTAACCGTCCGCCTCCCGCAAAAACACCGCCGCTTCCGCGTCCTCGCCGAAAAAACGGAATGACCGCTCCCGCCACCGCGCTCCCCGCCACCGGACACGCCGCACTGGGAGCGCCGCACTGGGAGCGCCGACTTTCAAGTCGGCTTGGGGGAGATGCGGCGCAGCCGCCTTGCTTCTCTAAAAAAGAATGGCGGCTACCGCCGCACCACCGGCGGGCCGTCTTGATAGCCGGCGCTCCATGAGGCGGCGCGGAGACGGGCGAGAGTGGCGGCGTCGGCGGCGTCGGCGGCAGTGCGCTTGCGCTGGTAATGGTCGTGCTTGGCGCGGTCGCGCTCGGACCAAGCGGCGGCTTCGGTGTAGTCGCCGCAGAAGGGGACGCCCATATCCACCCATGCGGCGAGGAGGGCGATTTCCTCGCGGGTGATGCGGGTCTTACCGTGGTTGGCGTCGAGCAGGGCAAAGAGTTTGCTGCGGGCGGCACCGGCATTGCGCGGCGCAAGAATGGTCGGCTCGCTGGCGGCACTTATCCAATTCAGAACCGGATGACCGGCGTTTCCGTTGTGGACGAGGTTCAGGTAAGAGCGCAGCCAGACGCGCTTGGAGCCGCCGTCGGGCGCCGGCACAGCGCGGAGGTCTGGGGCGGGATTGTCTGTGGAGCGGGGCGATAATCCGGTGGCTGCGCCGCGTGCGGGCGAAGACGCCACCGGTGCCGCCGGTGCCGCCGCTGACTGGCTCCGCTGCGCTTCGCCAACGTCACCGGTGACTACCCTTTGCCCTTTGCCCTTATCCCTTTGCCCTTCTTTCCCTCGCACTATCTCCCCACTCCCCGCTCCCTGCTCCCCGCTCCCCACACCACCCCCGTGGCAGCCCACGCAGTGCTTGTCCAAAATCGGTTGGATGTCCTGCGGGAAACTGATGCCGCGCTTGGTGGTGCGGGGGTCGGCGGCGGCGCCGGCAGCGACTTCGGGGCGGCCGACGGCGCGCCAAAAATTCGCAAGCGTCGCCGGTGCGCTTTGCATCGCCTTGGGCGGGCGGACGCTCGGCGGCGGCGCACTGTCCTTGCTCTCGTGGCAGCCGACGCACGAGGCGTCCTCGCCGGGCTGGAGCACTGTCCAACTGCGCATTGTCTGGACAACGCGGCCGCGCTCATCGAGCAGTTGAAAGTAGAACGGACGGCGCGCCGGTGCCTTGAAGAACACGCTGCCGTCGGGGTGCACGGGCACATCGCCGAGCGGGATTTTGACGTCCCACGCGCCGTTGTTGCAGGCGACGGGTGTGCAGACCATCGCGTGACCGCCGCGGCCGCCGTTGCGGTTACTGCCGATGCCGGCGACGCGGAAATCCAGCCCGATGACGCGCAACGTTTTCACCGTGCCGCGCTCGACACCGCGCATCGCCGCGCCCTGATAGACGTCCACGATGTTGAACGTGCCGTGGTCTTTCGCGTAGTCCACGAACGACGGGCGGGCGGGCGGGCGCCGGCGCGGCGCGAGCGGAACGGGGCGTCCGCATCCGATGCCGACGCCGCCGGTGCGCGACACGAGCAATTCGCGCTCGCCGGCAACGTTGAACCAATAGATGCCGAACGGCGCGTGGGCGCCGGTGCCCGGGTTCCCCTGACTCTTGATGCCGCGCCAGCCCGTCGGGTTGTGGGAGACGAGCAACTGCCGCTCGTCGAGCGGCCACGGGTAGGCGAACAACTCCGCGCCCTGTCCGTATTGGTCGATGATGATGGGGTCGGGCTTGACGTGCGGACGCACCGGCGCGACGCGCGTGACGCCGCTCGTCTCCTGCCGCCCGCGCTTCGGCTCAATGAGGATGAGTTCGCCGGGCTGCGCGCTGTGGTGACCGGTGGCGACGGCGAAAATCGCGGACGAGTTCGGCACGGCGCGGGCGTGCGCGATGGTCGTCGGGAACCACGAGTTCTCGCCATAGACGGCGGTCTGGTTCGTGCCGTCTGGCGCCATTGAGAAAAGCGGCTGCGGATACATCTGGGAGCGGTCGTTGTATTCCCAGCGCGTGTAGAGCACGCGGTTGTCCCACGAGACGGTCGGGTAGTTGTCGTGCACTTGGTCGAAAGAGACGCGCAGGATGTTGCCGCCGTCGGCGTCGCACCGGTAGAGGTTCGAGACCTCCGTCCACCAGCAGTCCACGATTTGCTGGCAGCGCGTGGAGTTGAACAGGATTGAGCCGTCGGGCAGGTAGCAACCCTCGTAGTCGGCGACACGCGGCTCGGACGTGAGTTGGCGGAGCGCGGCGGGCTGCGGCACACCGTCGGCGGAGACGGGCATTTCGTAGAGATGGTAGTCGTCGCCGCGATTGCTCTTCCGCCACGAGAAGAGAATGCGCCGCGCGTCGAAATCAACATCCACGTCGCGAATGACTCCCTCCGGCGAGTCGAGCAGCACCGTCTCGCGCCAGAGACCACCGGCGGCGTCGAACTCGGCGAGACACAGCCGCGCGCCGACGCGGATGTAGCGCTCGGACTGCGCGTCCGTCACCGCCTCCGTGTAAGCGTAATGCGAACCGCCCATCACGAAGTGCCGCGCATAGACGAGGCGCGGCGTCTGCCGGACGACATCGGCAATGCGCGCGGCGCGCCGCTTCGCGCAGACAGCGCGGTATTCGGCGAGCGACGGCAAATGCTCCGCGCAAAAACGGACGCTGCCGGTGGTGGTCGCGCCGCCGGTGACGCCTTTCGCCCCCTGCGGCGACGCCGCCGCACTGCCTCCCCGCGCCTTCGCGGAACGAAGCGCCGCGTCCAGCGCGACCCACGGCTCGCCGTCGGCGAACAACGCCTTCCCGAACGGCGACTTCAAATCCTGCCGCAGCCAATCCGCGAGCAACTCGTCGCCCGCTTCGAGCGCCGCCCACAACGCCGCATCGGAAGCGCGTTCCGCCGGCGCGAGTTCGCGCCCCAGCACCTCGGCGACGAACGCCACGCATTTCTCCGCCGGCTCCGGCACCACCGGTGCCGCCGGTGGAACCGCCTTCGCCGTTGCCGGTGCCGCCTTTGCCTTCGCCGCCGGTGCCGCATTCATCGCCGCCGGCGTGGAAATCCCTGCCGCCAGCGCGAGCGCGGCGGCGCCAATCATCGTCGCGAAATTCTTCATCTCGCCCCGTTCAGACACGTCCCCGCCGCATTTGTGGCACCACCGGCGGCACATTTCTTGCTTCAACGAGGGCAATGGCCTTCAAGATTTATTCCTGCTCCTGCGGCGGCTCACCGGCACCGGCGGCGGCACTCGCGGAAAAAGTTTTCACGCTCTGCTCGCCGGTGCCGCTGCGCCTTTCGGGACCGGCGGGGCTGATTGCCCGTTTCACGCAGACGCTCCCCGTCAACGACCTGACCGCGCCGTGGGTGCTCGAAGAGAACGACCTGCTCGCGCTCGCCGGACTGCCGCCGAACACGGAGGGCGCGCCGGCGCGCATGCCCGTCTTCGAGCAGTTCGCGGAGGAGGCGGCGGACACCGCCACCGGTGCGCTGATTTTCAGCCGCCTGCTGCGCATTCACGGCAAGACCGGCCGCCACACCGAACTGCTTTGCACGTTCGCGCCGCTCGAAACCCTGCGCGTGGAGGACGCCGCCGGTAGCGGCGGCAGCGCGTCGAAACAATTTGTCGTCCGCCAGCCCGCCGGCGGCCGCCAGTGGAGCGAAGGGCTGAAACTGCACGGCGGACCGCTCAAACCCGACTCCACTTGGGCGTGGACGAACTTTGACCTCAACCTCGGCGCGGCGGTTTTCGGCTCGCGCGGCGGCGCGTAGAACGCCGGTGCGACGGGACGGCACCACCGGCGGCACATTCTCCTTCCACCGGCGCGCGCGGGTTTTATCGTCCGCGCCGAATGAGCACTCACGAACACACCGCCGGCGGCACGCCGGATGTCATAGACAACGGCGACTACTTCACCTCCGCCGGTTTCACCGGCCGGATATACAAAAGCGTCGGCGGACACACGCTCACGCCCGACGAGGCGGCGACCTTGATGAGCGGCGGCGAAATCACCATCACCGACGGAAAAACGCGCGATGGGCGGCCGTTCCGCTCCGCGCCGACGGCGCGCTGGGACCCCAACGCGCAACCGCGCCCGAAGGTCGTGCTGACGTTCCCCGACTCGCCGCGCACCGGCACCGGCGACACCGGCAAAACCACCGGCGGCGGACCGACCGGCGTCACCGCGACGCTTCCCGACGGTGCCAGCGGGGAAATCACCGACGCCGGCGATTACTACACCGTCGAGTGCGTGAAGAAGGCGGACGGCTGGCCGGTGCGCTTCTACAAGCAGGTCGCGGGGCGCGACCTTTCGCCGGACGACCTCAAGCAAATCCTCGCCGCCGGCGAGCAGGGCGCGCCGTTCGAGGGCTTTGTGTCGAAGAAGTCGGGGCGCGCGTTCTCGGCGCGCCTGTGGTTCAATCCGAAGAAGGAGCCGTATCCCGGTCTGGCGTTTTTGTTCGAGGACCGCGCGGCGGGATAGCGGCGGCGGAGGCGTCACCGTCAGTGCCGCCGGCGGCGTCTTTTTTCAGCGCGGACAGAGCCGCCGGCAGGTCAGTCCGCTTTGACGCGCTCGCCGGACAGCATCCGCACCGGCAGCGGGGAGCGTCGCCTCGGTGCCGCCGGAGCGCGCCGATGACGCGCCAGCCGAGCGCGCCGGCGGCGAGGACGATTGCGGCACCGACGGCGAGGGCGTCGGCGGTCTTGATGTCGAACGCCGCGAAGTTCATCGCGCGAAGACCCCCAAGGTTGCGCTACCGGCGGCGGTGGCACCGGTGCCGGTGCCGCCGGTAGTGTCGTCTCCGGCGGTTCCGGCGGCAGTGCCGGTGCTGCCGCCGGCGGCGGTTCCGTTGCCGGTGACGATGATGACTTTGCGCCGCTGCCTTCCCCAGCGCAGCGCCTCGGCGTGGGTCGGGAACCAAAGGTCAATCTGGTCGGAGCGCAGCCGGCCGCGGTCCTCGACTTGGAAGACGCCTGCACCTTCGACGACGAGCAGCGTTCCGAACGGCAGCACCGCCGACGCCGCCGTCCCCGGTCGCGTCATCAAACCGGAGGCGGTCTTGCCGACGACCTTGCGTTTGCCCTTGAGCGGACCGCTGGCGAAGACCGGCTCGCCGTCGGCGTCACGCGTCCACTCGCAACATTTTTCGCAGTTGCAGTAGGCGGTGACGAGGAGCGTCCGGGCGCGCTCGTCGTCGCGCGGAGCGAGGCGTCCCGCGGCGAAAGCGAGCACCGGCAGCGCGCAAAAAAGCGCGCCCCAGCGCAGACGGCGTCGGGTTCGCGCTTTCATGGTTTTGCCCGCCGGCGGCGGTGGTTAGTCGCGTTTGCGGAAGCCGAGGTTTTCGGTGCTGTCGAGCCGCACGTCGAGGCACAGGGACTGCATTTCCTTCATGAGGACGTTGAAGGACTGCGGAGTGCCGGCGGAGAGCGAGTTGTCGCCCTTGACGAGTTGCTCGTAGATTTTGGTGCGCCCCTGCACGTCGTCGGACTTGACGGTGAGCAGTTCCTGCAGCGTGTAGGCGGCACCGTAGGCCTCGAGCGCCCAGACCTCCATCTCGCCGAGGCGCTGGCCGCCGTATTGGGCTTTGCCGCCCAACGGCTGCTGGGTGATGAGCGAGTAGGGACCGACGGCGCGGGCGTGGATTTTGTCCGCCACGAGGTGGTTCAACTTCATCATGTAGATGTAGCCGACGACGACGTCCTGGTCGAACGGTTCGCCGGTGTGTCCGTTGAAGAGGAGGGATTTGCCGCTTTCGGGCAGCCCCGCCTTTTTGAGGTATTCGTGGATGGTGGTCTCGGAGATGCCGTCGAAAATCGGCGTCGCGACCTTCAGGCCGAGTTTTTTGCACGCCCAGCCCATGTGGGTTTCAAGCACCTGTCCGACGTTCATGCGCGAAGGCACGCCGAGCGGGTTGAGGCAGATGTCAACGGGGGTGCCGTCGGGCAGGTAGGGCATGTCCTCGACCGGCACGATGCGGGCGACGACGCCCTTGTTGCCGTGGCGTCCCGCCATCTTGTCGCCGACTTGGATTTTACGGCGCGCGGCGACATAGACCTTCACGGTCTTGATGGGGCCGTCCTCGTCGTCGCCCGCCTCGATGGCTTCGCGCTTGCGGCGGGTTTCCGCTTCGAGGTCGTCGAAGTGGTGCCGGTGCGAGTCCACGATTTCCATGATGCGGTTTTTCACCGGCGAGGGCTCGATGACGATGTTGTTGTAGCCGTCGGCGAGTTTGCGCAGGAGCGTTTTGGTGATTTTGCGGTTGGAGGGGATGATGACCTCCGGTTCCTCGACACCCTCGACCTTGATGGCGACGTCGAGCGGGATTTTCTCGCCGAGCAGGATGTTGGAGAGGGACTCGGTGAGTTCGTCGCGAACCTTGTCGAAGTCGCGGTGGTAGAGTTCCTCGACCTTCTTGAGTTTGCGGCGTTTGTCGCTCTCGGAGAGTTTCGCCGGCAGTTCCTTGTCAATGCGGCTGGACGTTTTGACGTCCATGACGATGCCGTAGATGCCGGAGGGCACGACGAGGGAGGAGTCCTTCACGTCGGCGGCCTTCTCGCCGAAGATGGCGCGCAGGAGTTTCTCCTCCGGCGCGAGTTCGGTCTCGGACTTGGGCGTGATTTTGCCGACAAGGATGTCGCCCGGCTTGACCTCGGCGCCGACGCGGATGACGCCGGAGCGGTCGAGGTTGCGCAGTGCCTCGTCGCCGACGTTCGGAATGTCGCGGGTGATTTCCTCCGGTCCGAGTTTGGTGTCGCGCGCGGTGGTTTCGAACTCCTCGATGTGGATGGAGGTGAACACGTCGTCCTTAAGCAGACGTTCGCTCAACAGGATGGCGTCCTCGAAGTTGTAGCCGTTCCACGGCATGAAGGCGACGAGCACGTTGCGGCCGAGGGCGAGTTCGCCTTGGTCGGTCGCGGCACCGTCGGCGATGACCTGATTTTTCTTCACCGGCTGTCCGCGACGAACGAGCGGCTTCTGGTTGAAGCAGGTCGCGGCGTTCGAGCGCAGGAACTTGCGCAGGTCATAGACGATGACGCCCTTCTTCGGGTCGCTCTTCGGGCGTTTCTCGCGCTCGAAATTCTTCGGCAGTTCGCCGTCGGCGGTGACGACGATGCGGCGACCGTCAACGGCGGCGACGATGCCGTCCTGCTCGGCGCAGACGACGGCGCGCGAGTCCGTGGCGACGCGCCCCTCGATGCCGGTGCCGACGAACGGCGCCTGCGGCTGGAGTAGCGGCACGCCCTGTCGTTGCATGTTCGAGCCCATGAGCGCGCGGTTCGCGTCGTCGTGTTCAAGGAACGGGATGAGACCGGCGGCGATGGAGACGACCTGCTTGGGCGAGACGTCCATGAAGTCCACCTCGGAGGGTTCGATTTCCGCCACCTCGTCGCGGTAGCGGACGGTGACGCGCCCCGTGAGGTTGCCCTTGGAGTCGATTTCGGAGTTGGCCTGCGCGACCTTGTATCGCTCCTCCTCGTCGGCCGCCATATAGACGACCTCGTCGGTGACCTTGCCGTTCACGACGCGCCGGTAGGGCGCCTCGATGAATCCGAACTCGTTCACGCGGGCGTAGGTAGAGAAGGAGTTGATGAGGCCGATGTTCGGACCTTCCGGCGTCTCAATCGGGCAGATGCGCCCGTAGTGGGACGGGTGCACGTCGCGCACCTCGAAGCCGGCGCGGTCGCGGTTGAGACCGCCCGGACCGAGCGCGGAGATGCGCCGCTTGTGCGCCAACTCGGAGAGCGGGTTGATTTGGTCCATGAACTGCGACAACTGCGAGCGCGCGAAGAAATCGCGCACGACGCCGCTGAGCGCCTTCGTGTTGATGAGTTTGCCCGGCGTCACGGTGTCCACGCCCTGGTCATACATGGACATGCGCTCGCGAACGAGGCGCTCGGTGCGGGACAGGCCGATGCGGCACTGGTTGGCGAGCAGTTCGCCGACGCTGCGGATGCGGCGCGCGCCGAGGTGGTCAATGTCGTCAATGATGCACGAGGTGTCGCCGGCCTTGAGGCGGCACAGGTAGCGCGTCGCGGCGACGATGTCCGCCGTGTCCACGAGGCGCTCGCGCTGCGCGGGCGTGAGCGTTTCGGCGTAGTGCGAGGGGGGCAGTTTTTCGAGGCCTTTGCGCTCCTCGCCGATTTTCTTGTTCACCTTGTAGCGGCCGACGCGGCCGAGGTCGTAACGCTTCGGGTCGAAGAAAAGCCGCTTGATGAGGTTTTTGGCGTTCGGGATGGTGGGCGGCTCGCCCGGGCGGAGGCGTTTGTAGATGTCCTTGAGTGCCTCCTCCTCGTTGCGGGTCGGGTCTTTTTTGAGGGAGCGGATAATCGCGCCGTCGTCCACCGAGGTGTCAATGACGTGCAGGGTCGTGATGCCGATTTTCTCGATGTCGCGCACGATGGTCTTGGTGAGCGGCTCGAAAGCACGGGCGGTGACGGACCCTTTTTCGCCGTCCACGATGTCCTCGGTGAGGACGTATTTGGAGATGTCCTCCTTGCCGAGGGCGGTCTTGGTCTTGATGTCAACCGGCTTGTAGAAAAGGTTCAGGATGGCGTTGTCGTCGCTGTGTCCGAACGCGCGCAGGAGCGTCGTGATGAGGAAGCGGCGGCGCCGGCGGCGCTTGTCGAGATAGACGTAGAGCAGGTCTTGCTGGTCGAACTGGATTTCAATCCACGTGCCGTGGTCGGGAATGATGCGGAAGGCGTGCAGCATCTTGCCGGAGGAGTGCGGGGTCTCCTCGAAACAGATGCCCGGCGAGCGGTGCAATTGGCTGACGATGACGCGCTCGGCGCCGTTCACGATGAACGAGCCGCCCTGCGTAATCATCGGGATTTCGCCCATGTAAATCTCCTCGTCCTTCACGGCGTCCTCCTCGCGCAGACGCAGTTTGAGCGTCAGCGAGACCGAGTAGGTGACGCCCTCGCGGATGCACTCCATCTCGGTGTTTTTCGGCCCGGCGAGCGCGTAACTCACGTATTCGAGTTTGCACCGGCTGTCATAACTCTCGATGGGGAAGATTTCCCGAAAAACGGCTTCCAGCCCGGCGTGCTTGCGCTCGCCCGGCTTGGCGTCCAGTTGCAGGAAGTCCCGATAGGAATTCAACTGGATTTCGATAAGATTCGGAGGCGGGACAATCTCCGTGAGTTTTCCGAAGTTCTGACGCTCGGTCGTTTTGGTCTGCGCGGACATGGATGGTGTGAATGGTTGGTGTGAGAAAAAGGGAAAAGGTCTGTTTCAGGGGACAACACAGCGTTGCGACCAGATTGAAAACCGGTGCGCAACGCTGCGGAACGCGGGGCGCGTGAGGGCGCGCAAGGGTCGGATGGAGTATCCGGCGAAGGGTCTTACTTGACTTCGACCTTCGCGCCGGCGGCCTCCAACTTCTTCTTGATTTCCTCGGCCTCGGCCTTGGAAACGCCTTCCTTGACGGTCTTGCCGCCGGCGTCAACGAGTTCCTTCGCCTCCTTGAGACCCAGCCCGGTGATGGCGCGAACCTCCTTGATGACGTTGATGGCGCTCGCGCCCTTCTCCTTGAGGATGACCGTGAACTCGGTCTGCTCTTCGGCGGGCTTGGCGTCGGCTGCGGCACCTGCGGCGACGACCGCGACGGGCGCGGCGGCGCTGACGCCCCATTTGGTTTCGAGTTCCTTGACCAGAGCCGCAGCGTCGAGGATGCTGAGGTTGCTGAGGAATTCAATGACTTGTTCTTTTGTGATGTCGGACATGTGTTGAGTTTCTCCTTGAAGTGTTGGCACCCTTGCGGGCGTTTAAGGGGCGTCTCCGCTCCCCAACGTGGTTCGTTGGATGGTGATTTCCCCCTCCCCGCCTCGCCGCCGCCGGTCGCGCTCACGCGCCGCCGGTGCGGTTCCGCGAAAAAGAGGAAGGGGGGAAAATGGGAACACGCCACGCGGCGTCAAGCGGTTTTTTCGGGACGCGCGCATTTTTTTTCAGCGCGCCGGCAGTGCCGCCGGTGCCGGCGGGGACGTCTTCGCCGCCCGCAGGTCGCGCAGCCACGCGGAGAATTCCGCCGCCGGACATTCGAGCGCGAGGTTCAGGGTCTCGCCGCGAACGTCCATCTTCAAGCGGTTCAGCAGTTGGTTCTGCCGCGCCGCGCGGGCGACCTTCTCCGGGTCCGGCTTGGCGCCACCGGCGGCGTTGGCGGCGTTCGCCGCCGAGAGTTGCAGAAAGCCGAGCATGGTCGCCAGAACGTCGCGCGCCCGCTCCGCCGAACGCGCGTCCGCGTAAGAGCCGACCGCCCGCGCCCGCAGCCGCGCCCCGTCGGCGGAAACCGCCACGAGCAGTGCCGCCGGCGTCGCCGCCCCGATGCCGCCACGTCCGGGAAACACGGCGTCGCCGAAAACCGCGACCACCGCCGGCGGACGATTTTTTCCCGCCGCCGGTGCCGCTCCCGAAACGAAGGTCGCCAACGCCGGCGGGGTCGCGAACGAGGGCGCGCGTCCGTCGAACGCCGCCACCACGTCCGCCGCGAAACCGCCCGCCTTCTGCGCGACGATGAGCACGCCGTCGCGCGCGTGGAAAACACTGCCCTCGTCCGCGAGGCCGGTGTCCGCCGTCCCGCCGGTGGTGCCGGTGCCGGCGAGCAACGCGGGCGCGTCGAAAAAGAGCGCGCCGCCGAGCGTGCTCTCGCGCGCCTTCGCCGCCCGCGCCCGCGCGCGGACTTGTTCCGCCGTGAAATCGCCGCGAACGAGCGCGACCAGCGCGTTGCTCTCGCCCGTGGGGATGAAACCGGCGGTGACGCCGCGCACCGCCGATGCCGGAATGCCCAGCGCGGCGGGAAGCGCGGCGGCGTCCGCGCCGGGAACACCGGCAGCGTCCGCGAGCAGCGCGCCGGCACCGGCGGCATCGAGGTCGAGATGCACCACGCCCCGCGCCGACGCCGGAATGCCTTTCGGGTCGAGCGGAGCCGCGCCGGAAACGCCGGTGAACGCACCGGCGAGAACGCAGGTCAAAACGCTGGCAAAAAGCGCGGAAAGCCCGCCGGCGGCGTCTCCGAAAAAGTGCTTTCTCATGCCCGCGAGCGTGACGAGCACCGCCGAAAAGAAAAGCGCGCATTCCCCGCCAGCACCGGCAGTGCCGCCGGCGGCGACTTCCGCCACCGGTGACCTCCGCCGCCGGCGGCGCGTCCGTCCGCGCCGGTGCCGCCTACGCCGCGAGCGCCGCCGCCGTGATTTCGTTAATCTCCTGCGTGATGGCGGCCTGCCGCGCCTTGTTGAAGTCGAGCGTCAGCGCGTCCGTGATTTTGCCGGCGTTGTCGGTCGCCGCCTTCATCGCGACCATGCGCGCGGAGTGCTCCGAAGCCCGCGCCTCGATGATGGCGTGATAGACGGCGTTCTTGACGAACAGCGCCGGCAGTTCGGCGAGAACCGCGCCCGCCGACGGCTCAAAGTTCATCGGCACCGCGCCGGTAGCGGCACCGGTAGCATCCGCTGGCGCGTTCGCATTCGCGTTCGCGTCGCCGACGCCAAGTCGCGCCCGCGCCGCCGCCGCCGCCGCCCGCATGTCCGCGATGGGCAACAGGGTCTCCAAGACCGCCTCCTGAACGAGCGTGTTCTTGAAGCGCGGATAGAGCACCTCGACGGTGTCAACCACGCCGTCCAGATAGAGTTTGAGCAGGTATTCGGACGCGCGGCGCGTCTCGGCGAAACTCAACTTGTCCGACACCGGAAACTCGGCGAGCAGCGTGCGTCCGGCGCGCGAGAGGTGCTGCGACCCTTTGCGCCCGACGGTGACGAATTTCGCGCTGGCGGGGATTTCCACGAGGCGGCGGAAAAGGTTCGCGTTGAGCGCGCCGCAAAGCCCCTTGTCCGTGGTCACGAGCAGAACGCCACGGACGCCGCCGGCGCGCGGTTCGGTCAGCGGATGCGCGCCCTCACCGGCGGCAAGCCCCGCCAGCGCGCTGTCGAGCACGTCCGACAACAGTCGCGTGTAATCGCGCCCAGCCAGCGCGGTCTCCTGCGCGCGCCGCATCTTCGAGGACGCCACCAACTGCATCGCCCGCGTGATTTGCGCGGTGCTGCGCACCGACTTGATGCGGTTGCTGATTTCTCGAAGTCCCTTCGGCATTGCGCGCCATGCTTGCGCCCCCGCGCCTTTTGGCAAGGAACGTGTTCGCTCTGCCTCCAGCGCGCGAGTGGCAGTGCCGGCGGGGGGCGTGGCGGAAATTCGGTTGCGGGTCTTGACAAATCTTTTCCCGCACGGACAGTGCGCGCCCTCTCTCCCAATCCTCTTCCCATGAGCACACGCACGCCTTCCCGCCCACGTCCCACTCCTCATGCTTTCCCGTCCAAAAAGCGTGCCCTCGACATGAAGGACGAGGAGATTCTCGCCGCCTATCAACACATCTTTGGCCGACACTTCTCCGCGCCACCTGCGCCGCACATGCCGCCGTCCCCCCCGCGTCCGTATGAGCGGGTGACCATCCTCAAGGACACCCCGTTCTTCTACTCTCGACACACTCAAATGGAGGTCACGGATGCCTAACTGGACGAATATCCTGAACGAAATCAGTCAGGCACAATTGGAAAAAAACTTTCAGCAAGCACAGTCCCCCCTTGACCAAATCCGGCGGAAGTATCTTTCAGAGTTTGCCAAGTTTCGGGGGCGCAACGTCATCGCGTATTACTCTGGGTGGTTACAGAGGAGCAGTGCGGAAGTCGGAACATCCATCAACGACGATGACAAGAATGCCTTCATGTCTGTCATCAACGGCATGGACAGAAAACGAGGGCTTGACCTCCTTTTGCACACGCCGGGTGGCGGCATGTCCGCAACAGAGTCACTGATTGACTATTTGCACAAGATGTTCAACGGAGACATTGAAGCGTTCATTCCTCAAATTGCCATGTCCGCCGGAACCATGATTGCCTGTTCTTGTCGGCAGATTTACATGGGAAAACAGTCCTCCATTGGTCCCATAGACCCTCAATTTGGTGGAATCCCCGCATACGGTGTAATCAAGGAATTCGACGATGCGCTTGCGGCAATAAAGAAGGACCCCGCCTCCATTCCGCTATGGCAAACAATTATTGGGAAATACCATCCGACTTTTATAGGGGAGTGCCGTAATGCGATAATGATAGCAAATGAAATTGTTGAGAAGTATTTGGGGGAAGTGATGTTTTCTGGTGAGAAGAACGCAAAAAAGAAAATCGATAGAATCATCAACTCTTTGAATGAACACAATTTAGAGAATAAAGCCCATGATCGGCATATCAGCGTTGAGAAAGCCGAAGAAATCGGTCTGAAAATTGAACGGTTCGAGAACGACCAGAAACTACAAGATGCAGTTTTAAGCGTGCACCATTGTTACATGCATACGTTTGCGAACTCTCTTGCTATCAAAATTGTGGAAAATGGAGCTGGGATTGCGGTTATCAGTTCGGCGCGCGCGAAGGGATAATTTTCACGCCATTGTTACATTCGCTCCAACGGCTCAATGCCGAGCAGCCGCAGACCGATGGTGAGTGCGGTGGCGGTGCGGTCGCACAGGCGCAGGCGGCGGGCGCGGACGGGCGCGTCGTCAACGAGCACCTTGTCGGCGTTGTTGAAGGTGCTGTAGGCACCGGCGAGGTCGAAGAGGTAGGCGCACAAGTGATGCGGACGCAGTTCCTCGCAGGCCTGCGCCAACGCCGCCGGAAACGCGACGAGTTTCCGCGCAAGCGCGAGTTCCGCCGGCGTCTCCAAGGCGGACGGGGAACAGGGAGCGGGGAGAGAATCCGCATCGGCGGCACCACCGGTGGCTGCCTTTTGCCCTTTGCCTTTATCCCTTTGCCCTTCTTCACCGGCACTTCCTTCCTGCTCCCCGCTCCCCGCGCCCTGCTCCCCTGCCTTTCTAAAAATGCTCCGAATCCGCGCCACGGCGTAGAGCAGGTAGGGCGCGGTGTTGCCGTCGAAGGCGAGCAGTTTTTTCCACGAGAACGTGTAGTCGAGTGTGCGGTTTTGAGAGAGGTCGGCGTAGCGGACGGCGGCGATGCCGACGGTGCGCGCGACGTGCTCGCGCTCCGCCGCCGGCAGGTCGGGGTTCTTCTCGGCGGTGAGCGCGGCGGCGCGTTCGACGGCCTCGTCGAGCAGCGTCTTCAACCGCACGGGGTCGCCGGACTTGGTCTTAATCGCGCGGCCGTCCTCGCCCAGAATCGTTCCGAACCACACGTGGCGCAGCACCGGCAGCGGGCGTTTCTCGGCGCGGAACCATTTTTCGGCGGTCAGGAAAAGTTGCTGGAAGTGGTCTTGCTGACGGCCGTCGGTGACATAGACGCACTCGTCCGCGTGGTAGTGCTCGACGCGGTAGAGCAGCGTGGCGAGGTCGGTGCCGGCGTAGTTGGAGCCGCCGTCTTTTTTGCGGACGATGAAGGGCTGCGACGGCTCGGCGTTGCGCGAGAAACGCGGGTGCTCGTCGTGCCAGACGACGAGTGCGCCGTCGCTCTCCTCCGCCAGCCCGTCGCGCAGCAACTCCTCATAGACGCGCCCGACTTTGTCGCGATAAAACGACTCGCCGAGCGTCACGTCGGGGTGGACGCCGAGCAGGTCATACATCTCTTGAAACGCGCTGTTCGAGGTGGCGACGATGCGCTCCCAGAGCGCGAGGTTTTCGGGGTCGCCGGTCTGGAGTTTGACGAGTTCGGCGCGGGCGGCGTCGAGCGCGGCGGGGTCGGCCTTTGTCGCCGCGCTGCCGCGTTTGTAGAGGTCTTCGAGGGCTTCGAGCGTGAGCGTGCCGGCAGCACCGGTGCCGCCGGTATGCAGGTTTTTAATCGCCCAGATGAGGACGCCGAAGTTCGTGCCCCAGTCGCCGATGTGGTTGTCGCGGATAAGGTCGGCGCCGCAGAACTGCAGCAGCCGCGCAATCGCCTCGCCGATGACCATCGGGCGCAGGTGCCCGACGTGCATTTGCTTCGCGGTGTTCGGCGACGGATAGTCAATCACGACGCGCCTGCCGGCGTAGAGTGCGGCGGCGCCGGCGGAGAACGCGTCGGCGTCGGCGTAGCGCGCCAGCCACGCATCGAGGAACGCCGGCGTCAGACGAAAATTGATAAACCCCGGTCCCGCGATTTCGACGGCGACAAACGCCCCGTCCAACGCGCCGCCGGCAGTGATATTCTCGACGAGCGCGGTGGCGAGTGCGCGCGGATTTTTCTTCAACGCCTTCGCGCGGGCGAGAACGCCGTTTGCCTGAAAGTCGCCGAAGCGCGGGTCTGCGGGGCGGATTTCCGGGTCGAACGGCTCGTCGCCGAAGCCCGCCGCCGGCGCGACGGCGCGCAGAAGCGCGTCGAGTTCACGCACAGGATTGAACCAAATGTCCATGTCCAGAACCCTACCGGCAACACCCGCCGACGACAAGCGCGCCGCCGGCGCCGGCACCGGCACCGCCGGCGACACGCCCCACCCCGTCGAGAAGTTTTTTTGCGTTGCCGGCACTACCGGCGGCACCACCCTGCCGCCCCATGATTCGCGCCACCGCCACCGCCGCGCTTCGCGCCGCCCTCCTGACCGCCGCGCTCGTCTGCGGCGGTTGCATGTTCATCCCGTTTTTCGGAAGCGACGCCGATTTCGACGGCGACCTCGACCGCGAAATGGAGCGTCTCGACGAGCGCCGGCGCGACCGCCAGCAGCGCAACCCCAATCTGAACCCTTACGAGCGGGACGCCATCAACGGTGCCGTCGGCGGCAACCCCTACAACCTGCCGCCGCGCCCCTCGCTCGAAGAACTTGAGGAGCGCGTCGAGAAAGAGCGCGCCGCCGCCGAGCGCGAAGCCGCCGCGAAAAAATAATCCGCGCCGCCGGCGATGCTTTCCTTCCTGCTCAAGCGCGCGCTGGCGATGCTGCCGGTGCTGTGGATTGTCGCCACCGCGGTGTTCTTCCTCGCCCGCTTCGCGCCGGGCGGACCGTTCGACATGGAGCGGCCGCTGCCGGAGCACGTGAAGGCGCGCCTGAACGCCCACTACGGCTTGGACCGGCCGCTCGCGGAGCAATACGTCCGCTACATGGCGAACCTCGCGCGCGGCGACCTCGGTCCGTCCTACAAGTATCCCGGCTGGAGCGTGGGCGAACTCATCGCGCAGCGCGCGCGCGTCTCCGCCGAACTCGGCGCGTGGGCGTTGCTCGCCGCCATCCTCGCCGGAATTCCGGCGGGCGCGCTCGCGGCGCGGCGGCACGGCTCGCGCCTCGACCGCGCGCTCACGGGGGCGGCGGCGCTCGGTGTGTGCGTGCCGGCGTTCGTGCTCGGTCCGCTGCTCGCGCTCGTGTTCGCGCTCAAATTGGGCGTGTTCAACGCGCTGGGCTGGGACACCGCCGGCGACCGCGTTCTGCCGGCGCTCGCGCTGGGGCTGACCGTCGCCGCCCCGCTGGCGCGGCTCACCCGCGCCTCGATGCTCGAAGTCGCCGGTCAGGACTACATGCGGACGGCGCGCGCGAAGGGGCTGTCCGAGGCGCGCGTGTGGTTCGTGCACGGGCTGCGCAACGCGCTGACGCCGGTGGTGACGTTCCTCGGACCGGCGGCGGCGGGGCTGCTCAGCGGCTCGTTCGTCATCGAGTCGGTCTTCAACATCCCCGGACTGGGGCGGCTCTTCGTGTCCTCCGCCTTCGACCGCGAATACACGATGATTTGCGGCACGGTGCTCTTCTACGCGGCGGCGCTGATGGCGCTCAACCTCGCCGTCGAAGTCGCCGTCGTCTGGCTCAACCCGCGCCTGCGCCGGAGCGTTGCCGGCGGCGGCGGCACCGGCGGCGCGGAAGGGGGCGGCGCGTGAGCGGCACCGGCGCGGATCGCGATGCCGGTTTCGCGCGGCGGCTGACGCGCCCCGCGTTCGCGCTTCCGGCGGCGTTCCTGCTGCTCGTCGCGCTCGCGTGCGCCGCCGGACCGCTGCTGCCCTTCGACCCCGTGGCGCAGGACCGCGCGCTCGGTCCCGCCGGACCGTCGGCGGCGCACTGGCTGGGCACCGACGTCCTCGGCCGCGACCTGCTCGCGCGCCTCCTGCAAGGCGGCCGCGTCTCGCTGCAAGTCGGGCTGGTGGCGACCCTCGTGTCGGTGCTCATCGGCGTCTCCTACGGCGTCGGCGCCGGCTGGGCGGGCGGGCGCGCGGACGCGGTGATGACGAGCGCGCTCGACGCGCTCAACGCGCTGCCGTTCACGCTGCTGGTGATTTTGCTCACGGTCGTCTTCGGGCAGGACCTGCTGCTCATCTACGCCGCCGTCGGCGCGGTCTCGTGGCTCACGATGGCGCGCGTCGTGCGCAACGAGACCCGCTCGCTGCGCGCGCGCCCGTTCATCGAGGCGGCGGTGGCGCTCGGACAGACGACGCCGCGCATCCTGCTGCGGCACGTCCTGCCGAACCTCGCCGGCCTCGTCGCCGTCTATGCCACGCTCACGGTGCCGTCGGTGATGCTCACGGAGGCGTTCGTGAGTTTTCTCGGACTTGGTGTGCGCCCGCCGCTGACCTCGTGGGGCCTGCTCATCAAGGAAGGCGCGGACGCGATGGAGGAGTGCCCGTGGCTGCTGGTCTTCCCCGGCGCGGCGTTCTCGGCGACGCTCCTCGCGCTGAACTTCCTCGGCGACGCCCTGCGCGACCTGCTCGACCCCCGCGCGGCAAAACCGTGACCACCGGCACCACCACCGGCAGCACCACCGGCGGCGATGTCGTTTCTTGACCTTCCCCGCAAAAACCGTTCCCAAACGCGGCTCACATGCTCCTCGCCCACCAACCTCGCATCGCACTCGTCACCGGCGCCGGACGCGGCATCGGAAAAGCCATTGCGGAAACCTTCGCCGCCGACGGTCACACCGTCCTGTGCGTCTCAAAAAACCCCGCGTCCTGCGGGGGCGTCGCCGACGCCATCACCGCCGCCGGCGGCAAGGCGCGGGCATTCCCCGCCGACGTCTCCGACCCCGCCGCCGCCGCCGCCGTGTGCGAGGCGGTCAACGCCGAGTTCGGCGGCGTGGACATCCTCGTCAACAACGCCGGCATCACGCGCGACAACCTGCTGTTGCGCATGAGCGACGCGGAGTGGGGCGACGTGCTCGCGACCAACCTTTCGGCGGCGTTTTTCTGGACGCGCAACCTCGTGCGCCCGATGACCAAGAAACGCTGGGGGCGCATCATCAACATCGGCTCCGTCGTCGGTCGCATGGGCAACGCCGGTCAGGCGAACTACGCCGCCGCCAAGGCGGGGCTGCACGGGTTCACGATGTCGCTCGCGCGCGAACTCGCCTCGCGCACCATCACCGCCAACACCATCGCGCCGGGGTTCGTGACGACCGACATGACCGACAAACTCACGCCGGAGCAGAAGGACGCCATCATGCGCAACGTGCCGCTGCGCCGCTTCGGAACTCCCGCCGACATCGCCGCGCTCGCCAACTTCCTCGCCTCCGAAAACGCCGGCTACATCACCGGTCAAATCTTCGGCGTGGACGGCGGAATGGCGATGTAGCGGCGGCAGTGGTCAGTGGTCAGTGGTCAGTGCCGGTGGTCAGTGCCGGTGGTCGGTGGGAATTCGATTTCGCCGGTGTCGCGGTGGATGACGACGCAGGGTTTTCCGCGCGCGCGGGCGTTTTGCAGGATTTCACTGCTGCCGCCGGGACCGCGCGCGGGGGCACCGTCGGTGACGATGACGAGCATGTCGGCGGCGTCCACGAGGCGCACGCCGCAGCGCGCGTGGGCGGCGTCGGTGCAGCGTTTTTCGTCGGGGTCGGGGTCGAGCGGGCGCACCGGCAGTCCGTCGGGCGCGGTTTCGGGGAACTCGATGCTGCCGGCGCGCGCCGCCAGTTTTTCCGCGCGTTCGCGCGCCGCCGGTGACGCGAACGCGGCGAAGAAATCCGCCGGCGGGAAGGGGAGGATGAGGCGCCACGGGATGCCGCGCGCGAGGACGGCTTCGGCGAAAAGCGTGTCCGCGCCTTCCGCCACGGCGGAAAGCGCGACAAGCGGGCGACCTCCGGCGGCACTGCCGGTGGCGCGCAAAATCCATTCGAGCGCGGCGTCAATGCCGGCGGCGACGCGCGCGGGGTCGGGGATTTCGCGCTTTCCCGAAAAGCCCACGACGAGCACCGGCGGCGGCGTCAGCGGCACCGCCACCGCCGGCGCGCCGGCGTCAGACGATGATTGGCGGGTTCTCGGCATAGGCGGTCGCCATCTTCTTTTTGAGCGTCGCGGAGACGACGGTGTATTTGCGCGCCATGCGCTCGCCGGAGCCGATTTCCGTCTCGCTCAACTCGCGCACGACGCGCGCCGGAACGCCCATCACGAGCGAGTTGGGCGGGATTTGCGTCCCCTTGGTGACGAGCGAGTGCGCGCCGACGATGCTGCCGGCGCCGACGACCGCGCCGTCCAGAACCGTCGCGCTCATGCCAATCAGGCAGCCGTCGCCGACGGTGCAGGCGTGCACCATCGCGCGGTGTCCGATGGTGACGTGCTTGCCGACGACGCACGGCAGGTCGTCGGCGAGGTGAATCACCACGCCGTCCTGCACGTTCGACCCCTCGCCGATTTCGATGCGTTCGATGTCGCCGCGCAGGACGGCGCCGGGGAAGACGCTCGCCTGCGGACCGAGTTTGACGGCGCCGATGATGGTGGCGCCGGGGAGCACGACGGCGGTCGGGTCAATGTCCGGCGTCTGCGTGGAGAATTTTTCGAGGCGTTGCTCAATGGTCATGTCGCTCATAGCGCGGGCGAATGTTGCCGGCGGCGCGCCACCGGCAACGGTGAATTGGCTGCCGGTGGTGTCGTCGCGCGCCGCGCAAAAAACGACCCGCCGGCGGTGAGCCGACGGGTCGCGGGGGTTGTTGAGTCACCGGCGGGGGTTTCCGTGCCGCCGGTGACGTATGCGCGGGCAAGCCGCGCGGGGGTTATTACTCCGTTGTCTTCTCGTTGTGGAAGAAGGCGACGAAGTAGTAGTTCGGGTCGTCCGACTGGAGATTCGTCGGGATGGTGACAGCGGTGGCAGCGTTGCTGGTCCACTCGATGCGGCGACGGTCTTCGAAGTTAATCTTCACGGCGACGCCGGTGGTGATGTTGTCAATGGTGACTTGCGCGGCTTGGTCAACGGCTTCGGGAAGCGTCGTCGTGTAGCCAGCGAGCGGGAGTTGCTCAATGTAGTAGATGTATTCCACTTTTTCGCCATTAACGGTCGTGTAGCGGTCGAGGTTGCTCCACTGCCAGAGATAGCGGGAACCAACGTTGTTAGGAAGCGGACCACCGAACTGGACAGTCCAGACGCCGGTGGCTTCGTTGTAGATGTATTGAAGCGCGCCGCTATCGCCGATGGAGTGGGCGGAATAGGTCGCACCGGTGGTCACCGGTTCGATGGTTCCGTTCTCGCCGGCTTGGCGCCAGATGCGGAACTTAACGGTGCTGGCGTCGGAGCCGGCGTCCTCAAAGTCCACCTTGACCCAGAAGTTCACTTTCTCGCCGTCGGGCGTGGGAACGATATCCGGCAGGTCGTCAACGTAGTCCACGCTGGACGATGTGCTCGTTGTTGAAACGATCTTCGCGGTGTTGACGAGTGCGCCGCCGGCGGCGACTTCGGCGTCACCGGTAATCTCGAAACCGTCAACCGTGCTCTCGACGACGGTGTAGGTGATTTCGGTGAACGTGCTGTCGTATTTCGGAAGGTCTGCGAACGTGTAGGTCTCGACGCCGTCCTCGGTGACGCTCTTGACGGCGGTGACGCCTTCGACGGCGACTCCGTTCGCTTTGAGCGTGAGGTAGGGGGCGAGCGTTTCCGGCACGTCAGCGACGTATGACCACGCCGTGGTCGTCGTGATGGTCTCGGTCACTTTGGTACCGTGAGGGTCAGTGTATTCGTTGATATTTTCGGACGACGTTGCTGACGGCAGTTCGGGTTTCACCCATTGTTTGGTGACGCTGACCTCGGTGCGAATACTGCCAATGACGAACACGTTTTTGAGTGTGCCGCCGGTGGCGACGGTGTTGCCGGCAACGAAGCTGTCGTCGGTCAGCACGCTGGCCGCGAAGTTTTCGGGGACGGTTTCGGCGACGCTGTAAACGATTTCAACGCCGTCGGCGTATTTGGGCAGGTTGGTGAACTTGAACGTGTTCACGAAGAGTTGCCCTTCGGTGGTGTAGCCGGCGGTGGTGAACGCGACCGACTCGCCGCTTTGGACGCCGTTGGCGTAGAGCGTGACGGTCAGGGTTTCCGGCAGGAAGGCGGAGTTGCCCTTGGTGTCCCAGATTTTGGTGAAGGCGAACTCAACTTCCTCGTAGGTGTTGGTGACGGTGACGCTTTGACCGTTGGCGGCGACTTCGGCTTCGGCGGCGGCGTAGGCGGCCTCCTGCTCGGCTTCGTGCGCGGCGGCGGCGGCGGCGTTCTCCTCGTCGGTGGCGTCCTCGTCGGGAACGAACTCGGTCGCGGCGTAGGTGCCGACGGCGTCGGTGCGGACGATTTCGCTCTTGTAGCCGGCGAGGCCGGAACCGGTGGCGACGGTCTCGATGACGGTGTAAGCGATGAGTTGCTTGTCCGCTTCGCTTTCGCCGTCGTATTTGGGCAGACCGCTGAACGTGTAGGTCCACGTGTTGCTGTCAGGGTTCTCAACGGCGGTGACGGTGGCACTGCTGCTGACATCCGTGACGACCTGTGTGCCGTCGTCGTTGACCGAGTTGACTCGGACGACCTTCAGCAGGGCGGCGACGCCGGTGACGGCGGGCGTGATGACTTCTCCGGCATCGTCAACGACGGCTTCTTGCGCGGCGACGGCGAGCAGGGTGGCGGGGCGCTTGCCGTAGGCGTTGCCGGCGTCTTCCCATTTCTTGGTGACGGCGAGCGAGGTGGTCTCGCGCGTCCAGTTCGCGTTGTGCGAGTTGGTGAGCGAGAACGAGACGGGACCGAAGCCGCTCGCGGTCGCGCTTTCCGGTTCGACGTCGGACGCCGTGTAGTTGGCGGGGACGAGTGCTTCGCGAACGGAGTAGTAGATTTGCTTGCGCGCGGAGACGTCGGCTTCGCCGGTGGTGCGCGTCAGCGCGGCGCCGGTGAACGTGTAGGTCCACGTGTTGCCGTTCTTGGTCTCGACGACGTCGTAGGCGTCGGCGGGGAGGACAGTCGATTCGCCGTCAATGGTGGCGACGAGTTCGAACGCGCTCTTGGACACCGAGTCGCCGACGGGGACGTTGAGCAGCGATTCGGGGCGTTCGCCGGCGGCGTTGTCGTAGTCGTTCCACGTCTTGGTGACGGTGATGGTCACAGGAAGTGGCTCGTCCGACTGTGTTGCCGCACCGGTGGTGCGCTGGTTTTTGAAGAGCAGGACGTAGTAGTGACCGCCGTAGTATTCGACGGGCGTTGTCTCCGGGTTGATGGTGAACGTCTGCGTCTCTGGGTCGTAGCCGTGCTCGTTTGTCTCGCTGGGGACGATGGAGTAGGCGTTGCCGGAGGTGACGACTTCCTTGATGGTGTAGGTGTAGGCGTTGCCTTGCGCGTCCTTGCGCGGAAGGTCCTTGAACTCGTAGAGGTCGCGTCCTTTCACCGAGGCGCCGAATGTCGGGTAGCCGTAGGTGTAGGTGAGCGCTTGGACGTCGTAGATGAGCGGCGTCGAACTGCTCCGGTAGAGTGTGCCGTTCTGGTAGAGTTGGATGGTGATGGGTTCGCGCGCGACAGTGTTGTCGTCGTTAACCGGCCACTCCTTCTTGACCCAGATTGAGATTTTCTCGCTGGTGTGTGTGCACGGAAACGCCACCGGCAGCACGGGCACCGAGGGCGTGGAGCACTTGGACTTGGCGCGTTGCCACTTCCACCAGTTGCTGTAGGGGGTCTTGCCGCAGTCGGAGACGGGCTGCGCGGCAGGCGTCGGGTCCGGCTCCGGCGTGACGGGGCAGGTCGGCACCGTCGGCGTCGTCGGCGTCGTCGGGCACGTTGGCACCGTGACGGTGGGCGTCGTGCACGTCGGCCACGTGTAAGTGGGCGTCGTGTATGTCGGCACGGTGCAGGTCGGCACGGTGTAGGACGGCACGGTGTAGGACGGCACCGTGTAGGACGGCACCGTGTAGGTGGGCGTCGTGCACACCGGCACCGTGTATGCCGGTGTCGTGTAAACCGGTGTCGGCGTGTAGGTCGGCACCGTGTAGTTAAACGTGGGCGCCGTTGTCACCGGTGCCACGTAGGTCGGGAAGAAGGTCGTGCCGTAGGTGGTGCAACCTTCCGCGTTGGAAAGCGGGACGCTTGCCGCCGCCGCAGTCGCGACGAGCAGAGCGAGCGTCCTGCCGAGTTTTTGCTGAACAGATTTCATCTGTGTATTACGTGTGTGTGTTTTTTGTTTTGTGGTGGATGCGTCTTGCGGACGCAGGGATTTCCCCACGCCGTTGCAGGTGTGGGAAATTTGGGGCAAAACACCGCAATAACTCATTGCGGCAGCACGATTTGTGTGCTTATTGGAGGGGGGGGGGGGGGGGGGGAGGGACGTGCGGGGCTTTCGACTTCAAACTCGGAGAAAGCGGCCTTCACAAAAAAAAACTTACCAAACCATGCGGGTGTTGCCGCGGGGCGAACGGGCCCTTGACGGTGGCGCCTTGGCGCCGAAGGACCGTTGTGGGGCCATTGTAT
>JAISSQ010000009.1 GCA_031273045.1 Puniceicoccales bacterium | reverse complement strand
GCCCAGCAAAGTTCGCGCTCAATGGTCGCGGGGTCGAACGTCGTGGACTGCCACATTTCGACGTCGTTAATGGCGGTCGCCGGCAGGTAATTGCAGCCGACAAGCCACGGCTGCTTCTCACCCCACGCGCGGGCGCGTTCGACGCTCCACTGTCCGGGCTGGAGCGCGGCGGAGAGGTCGGGCGCGACAAACGCGAGCAAGGAGAACACGGCGGCAACGACACCGAGCGCACGCCGAACCGCACCGCGACAGACAGTAAACAAGGGGTTCATGCGCTCCGAAAACACGCGCACACATCGCAGGTTCCGCCTCCGCCTTCGTGGAGCACCGACTTTCAAGTCGGTTCGGAGGAGGTGCGGCGGTAGCCGCCTTGCCTTCTCTTTTTTAGAGTGGCGGCTACGCCGCACGGAGGAGGCGAGCCGACTTGAAAGTCGGCGCTCCATGTCTGTGGCAGAGGGTCGCGCGGTCGGGGTGACGTCGCCGGTTTTCACGTTGCCCCGACGCTGTCTTTTCAACTCCCTTCGCGCGTAACATGTCAAAGCCACCCGTCGCCGCCAGAGACCGTCTTGCCGCCCCCGCGCGCCGCCGCCGGTCGCGTTTTTCGCGTCCCTTCCTTCTTGCCGCCGCCGCACTCGGCATTGCCGGTGCCGCCTTCACCGGCACTGCCGGCGACGTCCCGTCCGTCCCCTTCCCCGCCCTTGCGCCGGCGGCGCGCGCGGCGGTCGTGCAGGACACGGTGCGAATCACCATTGCCTACGGAAGCACGGCAGTCGGTCAGGTGGACATCCGGCTCTTCGGCGACGTGGCGCCGCTGACGGTCGCGAACTTCCTCAAATACGTCGAGGTCGCCGGCACCGATTCGCCCAACTATCTCGGAACGGTTTTCCACCGCAGTGTGCCGGGCTTCGTCGTGCAGGGCGGCGGATACACGCTCGGCTCGGACGGCTTGGAGGACATCGGCGACTACGGAAACGTCGTCAACGAGTTCAACCTGCCGAACATCCGCGGCACCGTCTCGATGGCGAAACTCGGCGAATATACTGACGCGGACGGCAACACCGTTCCCGCCGACCCCGACAGCGCGTCGAGCGAGTGGTTCGTCAGCATCGGCGACAACCGCGAGAACCTCGACGCGCAGAACGGCGGCTTCACCGTCTTCGGCGAGGTCACCACCGCCGCCGGCCTCGACCTCTTCGACGCCATCAACGCCCTCACGGACGCCGACGGCATTCCGCTCGTGGACGTGGACGGCGACGGCGTCGGCGACTACGTGCTCTACATCGCCGCCATCGAACTGCTCTCGCGCGACAACTCCGTCAACGACCGCGTGCACCAGTGGGCGCTCGGCGGCAGCGGAGTGTGGTCTTACGAGGCCGACGCCTTCCAAATCGTCAACGGCAACGGCGTCACGCGCCCCTTCACGCCGAACAACGAGGCGCTCTTCTCCACGCCCTCCGGCAGCGCGTTCACCATCACCGTCGCCGGCCCCGACGGCGGTCCAATCGCCGTGAGCGACCTGACCGTCACCGGTGACGGCGACACGCTGTTCACCGGCGGCGCCATCGAGGGGCGCGTCAACCCGAACATCCCGTCCTCGACCGGCTCGCTCTACAAGACCGGCGCCGGCACCGCCGTGTTTTCCGCGACCGCGCTCGACTTCGAGGGCGGCATCCAAGTCGGCGAAGGCACGCTCTCGCTGCTTGACGGCGCGAGCGTCTCCGCCTCGACCCCGCTGACCGTCGCCGCCGGCGCCACGCTGCTCGTCAACGGCGCCACGCTTGAATCCGGCGCGACCCTCGCCGCCGGCGCCACGCTGGACGTCGGCCCGAACGGGCTGACCGCGCCCGCCGGCAGCGTGAACCTCACCGGTGCCACGCTCGCCGGCAGCCCCGTCATCACCGCCGCCGCCAACCCCTACGTCCTCTCCGCGACGACCCTCGCCGGCGGCGCCACGCTCACCGTTGACGGCGCCGCGCTCGCGGGCGGCCTCACGCTCGCCGCCGGCAGCACCATCCTGCTGCAAAACGGCGGAAGCGTCGGCGCCGGTGCGACCCTCGTCTTCAACGGCGGCGCGCTCGCCGGCACCGGAACCGTCGCCGCCGGCGCGTCCGTCACGCTCAACTCCGCCGTCATCGCCGCCGGTGCGGACATCACGTTCGCCGCCGCGCCCGTCATCCCCGCCGGCGGCTCGCTTCATCTCGCCGGCGACCCCGCAGCGCCCGCCGCCACGCGCCTCGCCGCGCCCGCGCTCGGCAACGCCGGCACGCTCACCGGCAGCGGCGTGCTCGACCTCGCCGGCGGCGCACTCGTCAACCGCGGCATCATCGCCCCGGGCGACGGCGCGTCGGGCAAACTCGTCTTCACCGGCGCGCTCGACAACAGCGCCGGCGAGTTGCGCTTCGCCGTCGCCGCCGACGGCTCGCGCAACGTCCTCGTCAACGCCGGCGCCGCCGACGTCGTCCTCACCGGCGCGATAGACATCACCGTCGCCGCCGAGCACCTCGCCGCGAACGCCCTCACGCTCGACCTGAACCCGTTTTTGGAGAGCACCGGCGCCGGCTCGCTCGCGTTCGCCTCGGACGGCTCCGCCACCTTCGCCTACCACTCGCGCGGCTACGCCCTCGAAAACGCCGACTATGCCGCCGGCACCGCCACCTTCCGCCGCATCAACATCGAAATCCCCGGACTGCGCCGCGAACTCACCCCCCAGTTCCTCCGCGCCCTCAACGCCGCCGCGCTCGACGACGACGGCGCGCTCGACCGCCTCCTCCACAACAACCCCGCCGCCGCCGCCGAAGCCGCCCGTCTCTCCCCGCTCGGCTTCTCCTCGATGACCGCGCTGCCGGTGACCCTCGCCAACGACGCCGCCACCGATACCCGCCGCCACCTCGCCGAACGCCGCGCCGCGCGCGACGCCCGCGCCCGCGCCGTCGCCGACCGCATCGCCCGCGCCAAACACGGCGAGGAAATCGCCGACGACGACCCGACCTACGACCCCGCGCCCGCCGCCGCCGCCTACCTCTCCGCCACCGGCGGCGTCGCCAAAAACGGCAACGGTGCCGGCAAACCCGCCTTCGACACGCAAAACGCCGCCGTCGCCGCCGGCGTTGACCAGCAGTTCGGCAAACAGTTCACCCTCGGTGCCACCCTCGCCGCCGCCGGCGGCCGCGCCGACATCCACAACAACGGCGGCCGCATCGAGCACTCCCAGTTCGCCCTCGCCGGCTACGCCGAGTGGCGCCCGTTCGCCCGCTTCTGGCTCGACGGCGGACTGCGCGCCGCCGTCAACCGCTACGACACCACCCGCCGCGTCGGCGACGGCTCCGCCACCACCGGCGGCGGCTTCGCCGGCACCGGCGAAGCGAAGAACACCGCGAACGCCTACGGCTACGACTTCTCCGCGCACTTCACCGCCAACGCCTCGCTGCCGCTGGGCGACACACTCGCCCTCGTCCCCCACGCCGGCATCGTCGCCGACTACGCCGAAGTTGAACACTTCCGCGAACGCACCGGCACCACCGCCTACATGCCCCTCGAGGTGGACTTCTTCTCGCAGTATTCGCTGCGCGCCGTCGCCGGCGCCGCCCTCGAATGGACCCCAAGCGAGTTCCTCCGCCTCACCCTGCGCGCCGCCTACGGCCGCGAGTTGATTGACACCATCGCCCCCGTCAAATCCACCTTCCGCGACTACGCGGCGGCGGGAAAATTCAAAGTCAACGCCCCCGCCGTCTCCGAGAACTACCTCGAAGCCGGCCCCGCCATCGAGTTCGTCTTCGACCCCTCCGCCTCGCTCCGCCTCGACTACACCTACCAGACCGACCTCGGCCGCCAGAACGCCCACCGCCTCAACGCCGCCCTGACGTTCCGGTTCTGAAACCCCAAGCCGCCCGCCACCGGCAGCGCCGCGAAAAGCACACCGATGAACCCGCCCGAAAAATCCGTAGTCATCCTCTCCGGCGGCCTCGACTCAACGGTGCTGCTGGCGAAACTCGTCGCCGACGGACGCCGGTGCCTCGCGCTGACGTTCAACTACGGTCAACGGCACGCGCGCGAGATTGAGGCCGCCCGCGCCATCGCCGCCGCGCTGGGCGTCGAGCACACCGTCGGCGACCTGCGTGGCATCGCCGCGCTTTTCGGAAGCAACTGCCTCACCGACGCCGCGCTGCCGGTGCCCGACGGGCATTACACCGAGGAGCGCATGAAGGCGACGGTCGTGCCCGGACGGAACCTGCTCTTTCTCTCGGCGGCGGCGGCACTCGCGTTCTCGCGCGGATGCGACACCGTCGCCTACGGCGCACATGGCGGCGACCACGCGATTTACCCCGACTGCCGACCGGAGTTCGCCAACGCGCTGGAAAAAGCCATCGCGCTCGCCGACTGGCACCACGTCGCGCTCGAACGCCCGTTCGTCTCCCTGACCAAGGCGGACATCGTGCGCCTCGGCGCGGAAATCGGCGCGCCGCTCGAACTCACGTGGTCATGCTATCGCGGCGGCGACACGCATTGCGGACGTTGCGGAACATGCGTCGAACGCCGCGAGGCATTCGCCCTCGCCGGCGTCCCCGACCCGACGGAATACGCCAGTGAGTAGTTAGTGGCCAGTGGTCAGTGGTCAGTGGCCAGTGGCCAGTGCCGCTACACTCATGGAGCGCCACACTCATGGAGCGCCGACTTTCAAGTCGGCTCGCACGCTCTATGCGGCGGTAGCCGCCTTGCTTTCTCTTCTCTTTTTAGAGTGGCGGCTACGCCGCATCTCCACCAAGCCGACTTGAAAGTCGGCGCTCCATGTGTGCGGCGCTCCATGTGTGCAGCCGCCTGACAGCAAGACAATGGTGCCTTGTGCGAGAATAGAGACCTGCGTTCACGTTGCAGGTCAAAGACCCGCATTCCCAGTGATGTGCTTCTCGGCTTTTGCTGTCGCGTAATAGCGAGTTCCTGTTCGGGTTTTTCGTCTCTCACGTCTCCCATTTTTTCCAAGTCAGAGGTTCCGTGCCTTCCAGTGACTTCAGCAGATGCGAATGGACGTGCCCAATCTAACGATATCCAGCAACTCTTTGCGCACCGTTCTCGCGGTTAACAATTTTTTCGGTCTCCTTGACATGCATTGCAAGACGGGACGCGATGGTTGCATGTAGCCCCTCCGACATCGCGTCAGATAACATATCACGTGCCATATCCGACAAACACCAACTTTCACGCTTCCCGGCGGTGGTAATAAGTTTATGGCACCTTGCCGTCCAGAATGCGGCGTATGTCGTTTTTGGAGGTCTTGTTCCTCTTAATTTGTGTGCGAGAAAGAATGCCTCTTCGTATCCCTGCATCGTCGGTGTCGCGCACGGTGCGAACGAGATAAAGCACGTAAGGGACAAGAGTTGTGGTGTCGAGCGCGGAGACAATCAGGTTGATTGATTGCAACGGTGTCGGTTCCACCAGCGGTTTGTTTCCGATGTCAAAATCAAAGGTGTTTCGGAAATCCATCGCATATTCTTTGACCGACGCGAGCAGTTCTTCCTTCCTTGCCGGTTCGTTTTTGAAGCCGTCCAAGAACGATTTATAGGACTCAAAGAGTGTCTCTTGCAAACGGGACGACCGGCGTTCATCAGCGGCAATTCCGGCGGTTTTGTCGCTCATTCTAATTTGCAGGAATGAATGGAAAAAGAGGTCGATTGCCGTGCGTTTTAACCGCCCCGAACCGACTTCGCGCTCCCAGTATTCGCGGGCGTCGTCATCGCGCTCAAACACATCGCGCCAATAGGTTTTGTAGAGCGCGATTTCGTCGCGGTTGAAGAGGTGGTTTCTCAAAAGTTCGGCGGTGGTGAGCCGGACGCCGAGCGAGTTGATGGTGTCGAAAATCTGCTGTTCGTTCTCGTCGTTTTCGAGGTCTATGACGACGAAGAAGACGTTGCTGACGAGCGTGTCGTATGCGTCCGCGCCCAAGCGGAGGTTTTCGAGAAAATAGAGGAAGCACCGAAGGATGTTGTTGTTTTCGAAAACATTGCCGGCGGCACCGGCGGCGTCGCTCGAAAACGCCGCCGAACGCAAAGTTTCCCGCGCGTAGCGGAGCAGTTCGTTTGGAGAAAGCGCGGACGCCTCCGCACCGGTGGTTGTTGTCGGCGGTGGAATGTCGAGGATGCGGTTGAACGCCACGCGGTTGGCTTCGGATTGCAGGAGAGCGGGGGTGCGGTCTACCAATTTGAAACGCCGCTCAAAATGCGCGTTTTCGCCGGAGAGGAGCGTGAGTGCCTTGAAGAAAAGCGAGAGCGTGGTAAGCCGTTGCTGGCCGTCAACAACGCTGCGGGCATCTCCGGTGGTGCCGGAAGTCATGGTCGGACGCTGCTTGTGAATGAGCGAGCCGAGAAAGTAGGGTTTTCGCGTCTCGCAGACGTGCTCCATGTCGTCGAGAAGCCGTTCCCATTGCGGTTCCTCCCAGACGTAGGAACGTTGGAAAAACGGAATTTCAAGGCGACGGTTTCCATTGAAAATGTCGGCGAGGGACTGCTTGCTGGCGTTCATTTTGGGGAGGAGGTTCGGGCGGAAAGTTTTCGAAAGCGAAGCCAAGGGCAGCGCGAAGACATCTTCGCGGAGCGCCGACTTTCAAGTCGGCTCGCATACAAGATGCGGCGCAGCCGCCATTCTAAAAAAGAGAAGGTAAGGCGGCTACGCCGCACCACAAGCCGACTTGAAAGTCGGCGCTCCATGTGCGGCGCTCCATGTGTGTGGGCAGCCCCCAGCCCCCGCCTACGCCGTGGCGGGGATGCCAGCGAAGAGTTCGTCGAGGGTGGCTTGGTTTTTGACGGACGGTTCGCAAAGGGGGAGGCGCACTTCGGGCGACGAAATCAGTCCTGCCTTGGCGAGCAGGTATTTGATGGGGACAGGGTTCGGCTCGATGAAGATTTGCCGGAAAACGTCGGCGTAACGGTTGTGCAGGGCGAGCGCGGCGGCGGCGTCGCCGGCAAGGGCGTGACGGACGAGGCGAACGATGACGCCGGGGAGCCAATTCGACGCCACAGAAATCACGCCTTTGGCACCGACGCTGATGAACGGCAGCGAGAGCGAGTCGTCGCCGCACAGGACGATGGCGTCCTTGTCGAGCGCGCGCACGAGGCGGGAGGTTTTCTCGACACTTCCGTCGGCATCCTTCACGCCGGCAATATTCGGGCATTCCTTGCGCAGGCGCACGACGGTCTCGACCTCGATTTCAATCCCGCAACGCCCCTTGATTGAGTAGAGGATGACCGGTTTTTCGGTGGCGGCGGCGATTTTGGCGAAATGCCGGAACAGTCCCTCTTGTGACGGTTTGTTGTAGTAAGGGGCGACGAGCAGAAAGCCGTCCGCGCCGCGTTTTTCCGCCTCGCGAGTGAGTTCGAGTGCCTCTTCGGTCGAGTTGGAACCGGTGCCGGCGAGGACGGGGACGCGGCCGGCGGCGAACGCAACCGTCCGCGCGATGACTTTGAGGTGTTCCTCGGTGGTGAGCGTGGGGGATTCACCGGTGGTGCCCACCGAAACAAGACCGGTGATGCCTTTGCTGATTTGAAATTCGACGAGGCGGCGCAAGTCGTCCCACTCGATGTCCCCGTTCTGGAACGGGGTGACGAGTGCCGTGAGCGCGCCGCTGAAACGGGCTGCCGGCGATACCGGCGGTGTGCTACTTTCTGCTGACATACCGCGCAGGGAATGCGGACAAGGGCGGGTTTCAACCCCGAAAACAAAGGCGGGACCGGCACCACCGGCGGTGCCACCGGTGCCACCACCGCTGCCACCGCCACCGGCACCACTACCGTCACCGGCGGTGGTCAGTGCGCGGGGATGAGGTTTGGCGCGGCGCGGCTGAGGAGCCAGTAGGCGGGGGCTTCGATGCCGATGGGGGCGATTTTCTCCGGGTCGGGGGCGAGAAGACCGGCGTTGGGTCCCTCTTCGACGGGGCGCGGGGAGTGTCCGAGCGAACTGACGGCGAAGTAGCGGACGTTGTCGGAGAGCGACTCGGCGTGCGCGACCAATCCCGGGCAGAGGGCGTCCATGAGGGCGCGCAGGCGGGCGGAGTTGGCGTCAACGGTGGCGGTGTCGAGCGCGCCGTCGCGGACGGGGTCGGGCAGTTGGCGGGCGTCGAGGAGGCGTGTCCACACGTCGCACTTGCCGATGAGGAGGGCGATTGGGACGGGGATTTTTTCGGAGGGTGCGAGGCCGAGTTTCTTTTTCACGCGGACTTCCATTTCGGCGAGGATGCTGTCCTGCTGGTCGGCGCGGCGGAACTGGTGGAGTTGGGGGTCGTCGCTGCCGGCGAGTTCGCGGCGGAAGCGCGGGTTGCTGGTGGGGTCGTAGAGGAAGAAGATGCCGGAGGAACTGACGACGTGGAGGGCGCCCGGGGAGTCGTCCATGTTGTGGCCGGGTTCAAAGTGCTCGCCGGCGTTGTCGTAGAGGACGACGCCGGTGGCGGCGCCGCCGTCGGCGGTTTCGGCGAGGGCATAGACGAATGGGCGCGGGAGGGCGACCCACTTGCCGAGGCGCGGGAGGCGTTCGTAGGTGGCGCCTTCCATGGCGGTTTTGGCGAGGACGCACTCCTCCGGCGTGGTGCCCGAAAAGAGGCGCGCGCGCATTTGGTTGAGGAGCATGTTGCCGGTGGGGTCGGCGTCCTTGAAGACGAGGTGGAAATCGTTGTGGATGCGCTCTTGGAGGCGTTGGACGAGGACGGCGAGGAAGTAGGACTTGCCGGAGCCGGGGGCGCCGATGAGGGAGAAAATCTTGTGCGGCATGTCGAGGAAGCCGGGCGGGAGTTGGCGCCGGCAGTGCGGGCAGGCGAGTTCGACGGCCGCCAGCCCCATCGGGTCAACGGCTTGTCCGCAGTCGTTGAAGTGCGTCGGGTAGAAGCGCAGCATGGCGTCGGGACCGAGCACGGGGTCGCCGCGCAGGTTCTCGTGGGCGGCGATGGAGAGGGCGTCGCCGGCGTCGAAGCGCAGCCAGCATGCGGGGCAGAGGAACTTGCCGCGCGAACTGTCGAAGGCGGGCATGAGGCCGCCGGCGGCGGACGCGCCGAAGCCGGCGCCGGTGGTATCGGGCGAGGCGAGAATGTCGGCGACACCGGCGAGGTGGAATCCGGTGTCCAGCCCGCGCGGGCACGTCGCGCACGAGCCGAGGTCCCAGCCCTGCGAGGCGGCGGTAGCGGGGATTTCGCGCGGGGGGATTTCGCCGAGCAGGTCGCCGGTCTCGCTGTCGAAAATCTGCCACAGGGCGGGGTCGAATGCCGGCGGCCAATCGGCGGGCGCGCCGGCTTGGACAAGCAGCAGCCGGCGGCCGATGGAGAGCGAAAAAATCTCGCCCGGCGCGAGCGCGACGGCGGCGTCCAACGGCGAGCCGTTGATGAGTACGGAGTCCGCGACAATACCGGTGGCGGGAGCGAGAACAACGCTGTCATCCGGTCCGGTCTGGAACTCAATGGCGACGGCGCGGCCAAGAGGGTTGATTTCGTGAATGAGGCGCGGCAACGAGGCGACCCGCTCCGTTGCTCCCGTGAGACAATCGGTGATGGCGAGCAGGGACGGCGCGGATTGGGCGAACGGATTTTCGGATGGGGGTTGCGGGAGCATTGTTGGTCGCGAAGGAAGTGCTTGCGCGAGGGAACGTTTCTCGCCGCCGGCGGCAATTGAAAACTCCCCCGCCCCGCCCGTCATTCCCCGTCACTCACCCCAGCAGCCACAGCCACACCGGCAGCGTGACGACGGCGGCAAGCGAGGTCCAGACGGCGACGCGGAGGGCGACGCGGGCGTCGCCGCCGAAGTGTTGCGCGATGACGATTGGGAAGATTCCGGCGGGCATCGCGGCTTGGATGGCGATGATGCCGCCAAGGGGTTTGGGCAGCGCGGGACACCAGCCGCGCATGGCGGCGACCACCGGCAGCGCCATGAAGCAGGGGATGAGGAGGTTGCGCAGGGCGACGGCACCGGCGGCTTCGCGAAGTCCGCGCCGGAACGAGAACTCGCGCCAGAGCGCCGGCAGCGCCATGCCGACAAGGAGGATGCCGAGCGGAATGGCGCAGCCGCCGAGCATCGAAAACACGGCGCGGAGGGCGTCGGGCATGTGGGGGGCGGCGCCGCTTTTGTTCAGGGCGAGGGCGACGACGCTGCCGACGGTCATCGGGTTGACGAGGCGGCGCCACGCGCCGCGTTCAAGGCGTCCGGTGAGGGTGAGCAGACACAGCGTCCACATCGCCGCCTCGATGCCGGCGTTGAAGAGGAGCATGACGGCGACGGCGTCGCGTCCGACGAGGGTCTCGCACAGGGGAAGGGCGACGTAGCCGTAGTTGAAGAGCGAGACGCAGTAGGCGAAGGTGCGCCGCTGGGGTGCGTTGCCGGTGGCGGCGAGGGCGTCACCGGTGGCGGGGGTGGCTGTGGCGGTGGTGGCGGCAGGGGTGGTGCCGCCGGTGCCGGCGAAGACGATTTTGGTGGCGGCGAGGGCGAGGGCGAGGCCGACGGCGACGCTGGCGAAGCCGGTGAGCGGGGTGAGCCACGCGAGGGTGTTGTCGGCGTTAAGGGCGGCGTTGTGGGGGACGCGGTCGAGGACGAGGCAAGGCATCAGGACCCAGATGACGACCTGCATGAGGCCGTGCTGGGCGGAGGCGTCCACGACGCCGCGGGCGCGCAAAAAACTCCCCGCGCCGATGATAGCCAGCACGGGGAGGATTGCGGTGAGGATGCTTGCGAGCGGGGCGTTCACGGCGCGGTTGCCGCCGGCGGCGGTTGTGGCGCGCGGCGCGGCGGCGTTGGGCGGAAACGGCGGCGGCGGCGGGGCTTATTCGCCGAACGCGGCGAGTGCCTGCGGCTGCCACTTGGCGTAGTCGCCGTCGAAGTTCACGTCGGCGGAGAACACCGGCAGGACTTGGGCGGAGCCGAGTTCGGACAGGCGGGCGTCGAGGTCTTTCGCGAACTTGCAGAACTGCTCGTAGTTGCTGTCGCCGAGGCCGAAGACGGCGTGTTTGCGGCCGGAGAGGTCGAGGGAGGCGCCGGAGAGTTCGCTGAAGAAGTTCTCGGCGTCCGTGGGCGGTTCGCCGTCGCCCCACGTGCTCACGATGAAAATCGCGTTGGGCGCGTTGGAGGCGATGTCGGCGGCGGCGACGTCGGCGAGGTTGAACAGGGAGGCGTTGAAGCCGGCTTTCTGGGCGGCTGCCTGCGCCTGCTCGGCGAGCGTCTGGGAGTTCCCCGTCTGTGTGCCGTAATAGATGGCGATGTCTTTGCTCATGTGCGGTTTGTGTGTGTTTTGTTGTGTGTGTGCGGTTGCTGATTGCTGGTGGAAGGCGCGGAGAATGCCGCCGCCGCCCCGCGCGGCAAGAAGCAAGTGCGGGGCGGTGAGCAGTGGAAAGTGGCAGGGGCCACTGACCACCGCTATTTCCCTGCCGGTGGGGTGCCGGCGGCGCCTTCGGGGGCGAAGCCCATGCGGGAGAGGTCTTCCTGCTGGGAGGCGTCAATGAAACCGGCGTCGCGCGTGACGGGGTAGCGTCCGAAAATCCAGTCCATAACCCCGCGTTCGGCGAGATGTCCGTCGCGGATTCGCCGCAACATGATTCGCGCCTCGCGCGCGGTTGCGGACTGCGGGGCGGCGTTTATTGCCTCGTTGAAGAAGATGGAAGCGGCGCGCGCGTTGTTGCGGTATTCGTAGTAGAACATGCCGCTTTCGTAGCGATTGCGCGCGAGGGTTTCACGCATGCGGTCGGCACCGGTGAGGGCTTCGGGGGCGCGCTTGTGCGCGGGGAAAAGCAGAACGAAGTCGGAGTAGTAGTTGAGCGCGTTGCGCGTGGCGCTCTGGTCCCAACCGGCACCGGTGACGCTGTTTTCGTAGGTCAGCGCGAGGGAGAAATAGGCGTCGGGCGCGAGCGGCGAGCCCGGGTAGTTGTGGATGACGCGCTCGAAGGCGTCCACGGCGTCGGGCGTGCGGTCGTCGTCGAGCGCGAGCGTGCCCTTGTCGTAGAGTGCTTTTTCGGCGAACGCGCCGTAGGGGGCGTTGCGGTTGACGATTTCGAAGTATTCGAGGTTGCGCGAAGTATCGAGGAACCACGGCAGCCAACCGCCCAGACGGGGGCGCACGCCGGATTTGAGCGCGACGGCGATTTTGTATTGGCGCGCGACGGCGTCGTTGAAACGGGCGGATTCGGGGTGCTGGCGGATGTGGGCGTCGAAGTTGTTGAAGGCGTCCTCGAACTGCCGGCGCGAGGCGTAGATGACGCCGCGCTGGAAGAACGCTTCGGCGGCGAGGGGCGAGCCCGAGTGCAGTTCGACGGTCTCGCCGTAGAGGTCGAGCGCGAGCGACAGGTCGCCGCGTTCCTGCGCACGGCGGGCGCGCGTGAGGCGGCGCAACGCGGCGCGGCGGTTCGCGAAGGTGTCGAGATGCGTCCCAGTCAGGCGCGCTCCGGGCGCGAGTTCCCAACCGCGCGTCTTGTGCCAGACGAGCACCTGGGGCGCGGAGGAAACGACGCCCCCGCCGGTGTCACGCGCGATGACGACGGGCGCGGTGCCGGTGGAGCGCGACTGCGCCGGCGGCTTCGCCGAGACGTTTTTCTCCGCCGCCGGTGACGCGGACGCGGACGCGGTCGCCGGCGCGGGCGCGGGCTCGGCACCGGTGGCGTCGCTTGGCGCGGCGAGCGCGGCGGTGGCAACGGTGGCGATGAGGGCGGCGGCGAGCGCGGCGCGGGACGGCTTGGCGGTGTTGGCGGACATCTTTTCGGAGTTCAACGCCGGCACTATGCGCGACCCGCCCGCAAAAGAAAAGACGGCATCACAGCACGCCGGCACTGCGAAAACTGAACCAGCCGAGGCCGGCGCGGTCGGTCTCGCGGTTGCCGAGGATGACGTGGTCGAGCAGCGACAGCCCGACGACTTCGGCGGCCTCGCGCACCCGGCGCGTGGCGGCGTAGTCGGCCTTGCTCGGTTCCGGGTCGCCGCCCGGATGGTTGTGCACGATGATGAACTCGCGCGCGCCGTGCAGCAGGGCGGCGCGCAACACTTCCTTGGGCGAGATGAGGGTGGACTCGCTGGTGCCCTTGGTGAGTTCGGCGCAACGGCGCAACCGGTGGCGCGAGTTCAGGCACAGCACCCAGCATTTCTCGATGTCGAGCGCCGGCAGCGCGTCCTCGAAAAACGCGTAAACCTGCTCCGGCGTTTCGACCACGACGCCGTCTTCGCGGCTCTGGCGCAGGATGCGGCGGGCAATTTCCATGACGGTTTCGAGTTGGAGCGCCTTGACGCGCCCGATGCCGCGCTCGCGCTGAAAATCCTCCGCCGTGAGGCGGGTCAGCCCCGCGAGCGAGCCGGCTCCGTGCAGCAACCGGTGGGCGACGCTCAAAACGTCCGTGCCAGCGGTGCCGGTGCGCAGGAGCATCGCGAGCAGTTCGGCGTCGCGCAACGCGCCCGCGCCCTCGCGTTCGAGGCGTTCCTGCGGACGCTCGTGCGCCGGCGTCTCCATGAGCGCGCCCACCCTCGCGCGGGGCGAGTCGGAAATCACGATGTCAACGGGCATGTGTTTTTCTTTCCGCCGCCGGTGGTTACCAGCGCCAGCCGAGGGCTGCCTCAATGCGCGAAGCGTGCCATTTGGCGCGGACGCCGATTTTGTCCCCGTGGTCGTCGCGCATGCTGGCACCGGAGTTGTGCTCGTAGCGGTAGGCGAGGTCGAAGAAGAAGTGGCGACCGGGCGTCACAGTCAGCCCGATAGTTCCGCCGTAGGTGAAACTTGTGCCGTAATCGTAGTCGTTCCGGTTGCGGGAATTGCGGTAGTAGCCGTTGTCATAGAAAACTGCACCGGTGGTGAACCCAATGAGCGGTCCGACGCGCAAGCGCGCGTGCGGCGTGCCAAGGTTGAACTCGTAAGTGGGCGAAAACGTGACAGGGCAGATGAAGCCAACATCGGTGTATTCGTGACGACGCCCGTAATCGTAGCGGTCCTCACCGTGGAAGTAGTAGCCGACATCGAATTGGAAGCGGAGATTTCCGACACTGCTGTGCGCCGTGGTGAAACCAGCGGCAATGGAGAAACCGCCGAAGTTGTAGGCGTCGTCGTTGCCAAAATAGGTCTCCTTGAACTTGGCGAGATACACACCGCCGGCGACGTGCACGAAACCGCGAACGGGCGCGCTCTCGACGCGCGAGGCGCGGCGGGACGGACGGCGTTCGCTCGGAACGTAGGCACCGCCGCCGGCGCTGGCGTAACTGTTGTTCGTGTTCGCGACAGAAACGGAGACATTCGGCTGCGGTGCCGGCGCGGGCGCGGGCGCAGGTTGCGGCGCGGGCTGGAAAGTAGGCGGCGGTGCTTCGGGATAGACCGGCGGCGGCGGCGCGGGCTGGGGCGACGGCACCGGCGGTGGTTGCGCGACCGGCGCGGGTTGCGCTTCCTCCACCGGCGGCGGCTCAAGAATGGCGTTGATTTGCGCGATGTAGGTCTCGGCGGACTGCGCGCCCTCGGTGCGGAAAACGGCCTGCCCGTTGTTGAAGATGACGAACGTCGGCACCGCGCGAATCGCGTGCCGGGTCGTCAACGGACGCGCCGCGCGCGGCGACAAGTTGACGCGCCCGACGCGCACCTCGGCAGGCGTCCCCACCGCGACCATTTCCAAAACACGGTGCTTCGGGACGGTCTTGTTCGTGTAGAATTCAACGAGCACAACACCCGGCTCTGCCAGTGCCGCATGAAGCGTCTCGCTACTAAATTCACTGATGGACGCCAACCGCGCGGCGGCATCACCGGTGCCGGCGGGCGCGGGCGCGCTTGCGGGGGCGGAAGAGCCACCGGCGGGAGCGGCACCGGCGGTGGAAGCGGAAAATGCGAGCGCGCCAGCCACCGCGCCCGTCAAAACGACCGTCCGCACCGAACCCAACGAAGACGACAAAGAAGGGAGGACATTTCGCATAACGCCCGCCACGAAACCCGCCCCACCACCCCGCGCAAGGAGATTTCCCCCGCCGCCGGCGCCACCGGTGCCGCTCGCCGCATGTCCTGAATGGACCTCTGGGCAAGAGATGAAAGGAAGACCATCCCAGAAAATGCAATTTTAATTCCCGTTTGGGGACACTCTTAACTTTTCTGGATTACAATCCAAAAAAGTTATGACTTTTCTGGATTACAATCCCCAAAAGTCACCCCAAGCCCCCGCCGCCGTCAGAAAACTCACTCCCCACCGACTACTACCCACCAACCACTGACCACTGACCACTAACCACTGACCACTAACCACTGACCACTGCCCATCGCCCCGTCTTGCGCCGCCGGCGGTGAAGCGGTTTTTTAGCCCGCAATGGATTTTGAGCGTTTTTCGAGCGACCTCATGCGCTTCCTGAACGGCACCGGCGGTGCCGGCAGTGCCGGTGACGTCAACCCGTTGGCGACGCTACGGCTGGTGGTCGTCGCCGGTGCCTCGCTGGTCATCCTGCTCGCGGGGATTGTCATGCTGGTCTGGCAGTTTCGCGGACGCCACCACGCGCGCGCCGGCATCCCGTTCGCGCAACCGCCCGCCGGCGTTCCGCCAATTCTCGCCGAAGCCCTCCTGCTGCTCCTCCCCATCGCCGTGTTCGTGTTCACGCCGCCGTTTTTTTATACGCTGCTGAACCTCCTCGCTCCCCGCGTCCTGCCGGAAGGCATGGACTGGAACATCGAAACCGCCCGCCTTCTCACGCAGTTCGCCACCCAGATTTGCACCGCCGGCGCGCTCTTCCCGCTCGCGTGGATGGCGGGACTGCCGTTGCTCGGCACCGGTGGCACCGCCGGCACCGAAACATCCGCCGCCAGCAACGCCAACGCCGCCTCCGCCGGAACCGCCGCCGGCAAACGTCCGCCGCTGTTGCCGCGCTGGCACGCCGCGCCGTGCTTCCTCGCGGCGGCGACATTGGTCGTCACGCTCACGTTCGTCTCGCATGTGATAGCGTGGGTCTCGGAGCACGTGCTCGGAATCACTCTCAACACCAACAAGCAGGAAGTCGTCGAGATGGTGATGCGCCACAAGGACGAGCCGCTGTTTTTGATGGCGGCGGTGGCGGCACTGGTCATCGGCGCGCCGCTCGTCGAAGAACTGTTCTTTCGCGGCGCGCTTTTCCCGACCCTGCACCGCCTTGCCGGTCGCGTGCCGGCAATCGTGCTCACCGGCGTTCTCTTCGGCGCCATCCACTTCAACGCGATGGCGTTCCTGCCGCTCTCCGCGCTGGGTGCCTACCTGTGCATCGCCTACGAGCGCACCGGCAACCTGCGCGTGTGCATCGCCACGCACGCGCTCTTCAACCTCTACTCGCTCGTCCTCATGGTCGCCGCGCCGGAACTCGCCGCCCCGCCCGCGCCTCCGCAGTAACGCCGCCGGTCGCCGGCAGTGCGCGCCGCCCACCACCGGTGACGCGCCGCCGCCCAGCCCCGCTCCGCCGCCGCGAAAACTTTTTTTCGCGCCCCTGCAACCTTGGCGGGAAGCCGGCGTTTTCAACTCTCGCCGCCGGCACTGACGCCGGTGGTGGTTTTTCGAAACACACACTCCATCCAACACACATACTCCCATGAAAAAGTTCTTCATCCCCCTGGCCTGCGCCGCGCTCGCTCTCGCGCCGCTCACCGCCACCGCCGCCGACGACGAAGGCGCGCCTCCGCCCCCGCAGCGTGAGCGCGGCAACTTCCGCAACCGCGCCGGTGGTCCCGACGCCCAGCGCTTCCAGCCGGTCCAACTGACCCAGGAAGAAAGGCAGAAACTCCGCACTGCCCTCCAAAAGGCGCGCAAAGCCGAAAAGGTCGTCGCCGCCCAAAAGAAAGCGACCGACGCCCAGAAAAAGGCGAACGACGCCCGCAAGGCCGCCGGCGACGCGCTCAAGGCCGCCCTCCTCGAAGCCGACCCGACCCTCAAGGACGTCGTCAAGAAATACGGCGACCGCCCCATCGGCGGCTTCGGCGGCTTCGGCGGACAGCGTCCCGAAGGCGCCCCGGGCGGCGAACGCCGGCGCGGTCAGCGCGGACAGCGTCCCGCCGGTCCGCCCCCGACCCCGCCCGGCGCGGACGGATTGTAATCCGCCACGCGCCGCGCGCGCGAGGGCGACGGCGCCCCAAAACGCCGCCGTCCCTCCAAAAACCCGACCACCGGTGGCACCCGCCACCGGCGGTTTTTTTGTGTAGTGGTCAGTGGCCAGTGGTCAGTGACACCGCATCACAACATCCGCCCCGGTTTGATGTCGCCGGCGGCAGGGAAACGGGTGAGCCACGTGGTGGCTTCGGCGCGGAAGGCGTCAACTTGCGCACCGGCGGCACCGGTCTGACCGGCGGCGCCGGCGACGATGGCGTCGAGCCGTTCGCGGCTCAAACCGAGGCGCGGGTCGGCGGCGAGGCGAGCGACGAGGTCGTTGCGCTCGGTCGCGCCGGAGCGCAAATCGCGGGCGGCGGCGACGGCGTTTTCCTTGATGATTTCGTGCGCGGTCTCGCGTCCGGCGCCGGCTTTGACGGCCTCCAT